>CAYYFR010000229.1:0-8804 GCA_964470865.1 uncultured Burkholderiales bacterium
GTCAGCGGCATCCTGCTACCCGCTTCCACACCCGGCAGACTCCTCGATTTTCTCGCCCGGCACGATAGCTTGATTTTCTCGGCGGCGACCCGCGACGAATTGCTCAGCGTCATCGCGCGCGAGAAGTTCGACCGGTACGTGCCCTTACGCCGATCTGACCACCCTGGGCCAATTTCAAGGTATTCCGATTATCAAAGCCGCCGGCTATCTCGCGGCTGCCGGCCGATAAGTTGCGGATCCCCTTGCGAGTCAGCGCGTTTTTCAAGGTTGCCCCTGGATCGCCAACACTGGCAGCGGCGACTGATCGACCGGCACCTGGGGCACGCGCATCGATTCGCGCAATGCGCTGGCGGGCAAGGTCGGGCGCTGACGGCACGCCGGAGAATGCGACCCAGGACCCGGCGAGCGTGGCCACATCATCGCGGGCCGGGGAAAGACCGTGTTGGAATTCGGGGTTTTTTGCATACCTGCAAAAATACTCGCGAGTTTTTTTGCAACATTGATAAAACGCTCGCGCGTATAATTCCGCTTCATGAACACCGTCTCGCGCCATCCGCGCTATTTGCGCCCGGTCATTGCGGACGATCTCACCCGCAAGATGGTGTTCCTCGGCGGCCCCCGCCAAGTAGGCAAGACCAGCCTCGGGCGGGACTTGATTCCGGACCCGGCGGCATACCTGAGTTGGGATTTGGCGGCGCATCGCGCGGCGCTCCTGAAGCAGCAGCTGCCCGCCACGGATGACTGGTTCTTCGATGAGATTCACAAGTACCGGCTATGGCGCGGCTTCCTGAAAGGGCTGTTCGACGTGCATGGCAGCGGCCGGCGGATTCTTGTCACCGGCAGCGCGCGGCTCGACTACTACCGGTTTGGCGGCGACTCGCTGCAAGGGCGGTATCACTATCTGCGCCTGCACCCGTTCTCGGTGGCCGAACTGGGAATCACCGCACAGTCCGATTTCGAGCAGTTGTTGCGCCTGGGGGGATTCCCCGAGCCCTTCTTGTCCGGGTCGGAGCGGCACGCCCGGCGCTGGGCGCGCGACTACCGCGACCGGCTGATGCAGGAAGACGTGACCAGCCTGGAACGCATCGACAACCTCGGGCAACTTGAGCTATTGGTGATGCGCCTGCCGGATCTGGTGGGCAGCCCGCTGTCGCTGAACAGCGTGCGCGAAGACTTGTCGCTTTCGCACCGCACCATCACGCAATGGATTGAAGTGCTCGAACGGCTGTACGCGATTTACCGGGTCGCGCCGTTCGGCGCGCCGCGCATTCGCGCGGTGAAGAAATCGCAAAAGCACTATCACTTCGACTGGTCGGTGGTCAATAGCGAAGGCCCGCGGTTCGAAAATCTGGTGGCCGGCCATCTTCTCAAATGGGTGCACTATCAGAACGACGCTGAAGGCCGCAGTGCCGAACTGCGCTATTTTCGCGACATCGACCGCCGCGAGGTTGATTTTGTGGTGCTCGAGGCCGGCCAGCCGGTCAGCTTCATCGAGTGCAAACTCAGTGAAGGCCCGATTGGCGTCGGTATGCGCTACCTGAAGCAGCGTTTTCCGCGAGTGGACGCATGGCAAGTAGCGGCACGCGGCAAGCGCGACTATGTGACGCGCGAAGGAGTGCGGGTGGCGCCTGCGCTGCGCCTGCTTGAAGCGCTTGTATAGACAGCCAAGACTCGCGCAAAGTCATAAGTTGCGAGGTCCGGGCAGACGCGCCCGGAACTTGGCGCTTCACAGCGCACCGCCCGCAGGATGAATCGAGTCCCTCGGCGTTCTTCTTGATCGTGCGTACCCGCTCGCTATGGGCGCACCCGCGTTCTATGCGCGCTGCGCCAGGGCCCACGTGCGCGCGAACTCGCCGGCGCGTGAACGCTCTGCGATCCACTTGTCGAACTCTTCTTCAGGTGTGCCGCATTCGCCGTAAACATGGCCGCCCTTCTGCTCGGCTTCCGGCACCTTGATGGTGAATTCCATGCGGATGCCGTTGGGGTCGAAGAAATAGATCGACTTGACGAAATCGTGGTCCAGCGGCACGACCACCTCGATGCCCTCGCCTTCGAGCGCGCGCTTGGCTGCCAGCAGTTCGGCCATGTCCTCCACCTCGAAGGCAATGTGGTTGACCCAGGCCGCGGTGTTGGGTGACGGCAGCGACTTCTCGTCGTCGCCGAGATCGAAGAACGCGATGCAGCTGCCGTCCTTCATCTGGAAGAAGAGGTGAAAGTAATGCGTAGGCTCGCCGCCGGTGGAAGGCGCGGCAGTGGCGCGGATGGTGTGTACCAGCGGCAGGCCCAGCACGGTTTCGTAGAAGCGGCGCGTCTTGAGCGGGTCGGCGCCCGGATGAAAAGCGAAACCGGGAAGTGGGGTGCGGTGGTGCGGCGTTCGGTGCGCGCGCGGACCAGGCCAGGCGGACGGGCCGTACAAGCGGTTTGCGGCGGACCGCCGCCCACAGGCTGACCAATCCGAAGAGATACATGAGCGGCATCTCCGGTTCCGGCACCAGAAGCGCGGTGCCCAGCACGCAATCCCGGTTGCCGGCGGCGCAGGCCGGCGAAACACGCGATAGAGGGTCGACCACGCCGGATCAGAAGGTGGTATTAAAGGGAGGTTTGTTGCCGAACGGTCGCCGAATTTCGCGCCGCTACGATAGCCATCGGCAACCGGGCGCGCCGCAAAGGGCTCACTTTGACCAAGCTCGCGCGCATGCTCGATGCAAGCCGCTGAGCGGGTTGTCGTCGACACCAATGTCATTGTCAGCGGCATCCTGCTACCCGCTTCCACACCCGGCAGACTCCTCGATTTTCTCGGCGGCGACCCGCGACGAATTGCTCAGCGTCATCGCGCGCGAGAAGTTCGACCGGTACGTGCCCTTCGACGCGCGAGAACGCGCGGTCGCGATATTCTTGCGCGAATGCAAAATTTTCAGCCCGCGCCGCCTGTTTCAAGTCTGCCGCGACGCCAGGGACGACAAGTTCCTTGATGCCGCATACGCCGGCAAGGTTGATTGTCTGATTTTCGGCGACGCCGATCTGACCACACTGGGCCAATTTGAAGGTATTCCGATTATCAGAGCCGCCCGCTATCTCGCGGCCGCCGGCCGATAAGTTGCGGATCCCCTCGCGAGTCAACGCGTTTTTCCAGGTTGCCCCTGGATCGCCAACACTGGCAGCGGCGACTGATCGCGCAGCCTGACTGGCCACGCGCAGCGACGCGCCGTCGATTCACGGCATGCCCTGCAAGGCTACCGCGTTACCGTGATTGCCTGAACCCGCGCGGCCGGGAAATATCGACAATGCCGGCGCGGCGCGCAAACGCGCACCTGCCTGCCCCGTAGCTGGCCGGAACGCGGCTACACTTCCCGTTAAAGCGCGACGCACCGCAAACTGCGGTACTCGATACAGGGACCTGTGGGATGGCGAGCAAGAAGATCACGGCAGCGCGCGCACCCGGAAAACCGGGCGCGGCAGCGTCTCAAACGCCAGGCGCTGCGTCCGCTGGGCAAGCTGCCACCGCCGCCCGCGACTGCGCCTGGAGCGGCCGCCACGACGAGGCCATCGAACGTTGCACCCGGGCGCTGGCGGCCGAAACGCTTGCCCCGGCGCAGCGCATGGACCTCCTGGACCTGCGCGCCGAATCCTTGATCGCCGTGCGCCGCATCGATGCCGCCGGCGCCGATGCCCGCGCCATGCGCGCACTGGCCCGCTTGCACCAGGCGCCGGCTTTGCGCGTGCAGGCGTTCAAGCGCGAAACCCTGGTGCTGATGCGCCAAGGTCGGGTGCAGCCGGCTGTCGCAGCCGGCGCCAAGGCGGTCAAGCTGGCCCGCGCCGGTGCCGACCCGATCCTGTTGGCGCAAAGCCTCTTGTGCCTGGGCGAAGCGCAATTTCGCGCCACTCAAAACGCGGCGGCCGTGGCCAGCGGACGCCAGGCGGGCGAATTGTTCGAGGCCGCCGGCGACCCGATCGGCCTCGGCCGTGCCCATTGGGTGATGGCCTTCGCCCACTCCCGCCTGGCGCAGCATGAAGAGTCGCGCGCGGCGGCCAGGCGCGCCGTAGAGATCGCACGCCAGGCCGGCGACCAGAACGGGCTGGGCAACGCGCTCAACGTCATGGCCTTTTCGTCGCGCGACATCGCCGAGCGTTTCGCCCTGTTGCAGCAGGCAGCGCAGGCCTTCGAGCGCAGCGGCTATGCCTTCGGCGCCACTATGGTGGTCGGCAACCTGAGCGTCGCCTACGCGGAAATGGGCCTTTATCGCCTGGCCTTCAGGCTTTGCGAGCAGGAAGTGCAGCGCATCGGCAAGTTCGGCGCCGAGGTCAACATGACCCTGGGGCTGGGCTCGATGCTGAACTGGAAAGTTGCCGTCGGCGACATGGCGGGCGCGCGCGCCCTTTGGCCTCGATTCGATGCGCTGGTCGAAGAGCTCGACGAGCCGGTGACGCGGGCCGCCCGCGACTTTTGCGCCAGCGAACTGGCGCTGGGCGAGGGCGACGCCGCCGCGGCGGTCAAGCGCTTGCGTGCCAACCTGCGAGCGGTGCGATCGGACAATCCGGCACACGAACTCTACGCCCTGGTGCCACTGGCGCGCGCGTTGTTGGCCCACGGCGACCCTGCGGGCGCCTTGCGCGCAAGCAGCCGCGCGGCACGTCTGTATCGCGCACAGCACTTCGCGCGCGCCGATTTCGGGCGCAGCCAGGACATCTGGTGGTGGCATTCCCGGGCGCTGGCGGCGAACCGCCGGCGTGCCGACGCCTGGGTGGCGCTACAGCAAGCCCACGCGCTGCTGCTCGACGCGGTACGCAACGTGCACGACGAAGGCCTGCGCCGCAGCTTCCTGGGCAAGGTCGAAGTCAACCGCGACATCGTGCGCGCATGGCTTGGCGAGTCCGCGCGGCGCAAGCTGCCGCAAGTGCAGCGCCTCGCGCACCTGGCCAACGAGAGCAACGTCGGCGAACCCTTCAAGCGCCTGGTCGATACCGGCATGCGCTTGAACGAGCTGCGCAGCGCGGCCGTGCTCAATGAATTCCTGATCGACGAAGTGACGGAGCTCTCCGGTGCCGAGCGCGTGCTGCTGGTGCTGGAAGCACCGCAAGGGCCGCAGATCGCCGGCGCGCTATTGCCGAAAGGCGAGGACGCGCCCACTCTGCTCACAGCCATCACGCCCTGGCTGGACGAAGCACGCCGCACCCGCGCGGTGCGCCTGCGCCACGGCCCGGAAGGCGCGGAGCCGGTCGACCAGCGCTCTTGCCTCATCGCCCCGCTGGTCGCGCAGAACCGCCTGCTGGGTTTTATCTACGCCGACCTCGAAGGCGCGTTCGGGCGTTTTCACGACCCCGACCGCGATCTCCTGGCGATGCTGGCCGCCCAGGCCGCAGTGGCGCTCGACAACGCGCAATGGGCCGAGGAGTTGGAGCGCAAGGTCGAGGCACGCACCCACGACTTGGCCGACGCCCTCGGGCAGCAGACCGCGATCAGCGAAGTGCTGAAAGTGATCAGTCGCTCGACCTTCGACTTAGGTGAGGTGCTGCAAACACTGACGGAGAACGCCGCCCGCCTGTGCGGCGCCGATATGGCCGTCTTGTTTCGGCCGGACGGCAGGGGTGGTTTCCCTCCCTGGGCACCGTACAACTTTCCTCCGGCCTTCCTGGCCGCCCTGCAGGCCAAGCCGATCCGCCCCGGGGACGGCTCGTTGACAGGGCGCGTCCTGCAGGAGCGCCGGGTGCTGCAGATGGAAGACCTGCACAGCACAATCGGCTACCGGACTGACCTGGAGAGCGTCGCCAATTTCTCCACCTTGCTGAGCGTGCCTCTGCTCAAGGACGGCGAGCCGGTTCTGGCGATCACCATTGGCCGGCTCGGCGAGCGCCGCGCCTTTACCGATCAGCAGGTGGAATTGTTGGGCGCGTTCGCCGATCAGGCCGCCATCGCCATCGAGAACGTGCGCCTGTTCAACGAGACCCGCGAAGCGCTGGAGCGCCAGACTGCCACTTCCGAAGTGCTGCAGGTGATCAGCAGTTCGGTCTCGGACGTGGCGCCGGTGTTCGACAAGATCGTCGAGAGCTGCAACCGCTTGTGCGAGGGCGACCACGCCGTGGTGTCTCTCATTGGCGACGATGGGCAGGTGTACCACGCAGCGGTTTTCCCCCACATGCCGCAGGCGCGTGAAAAGCTCGACCGCGGCTTCCCGCGGCCGCTGGAGCAGGCCTACCAGGCGTATCCGATCCGCAAACGCGCGGTAGTGCACTACCCGGATATGGTGAACGGCCCCAACGTGCCGGAAGGCATGCGCCAGATGGGTCGCGATGTCGGTAACTTCTCGATGCTGATCGCACCCATGATGTGGGAAGGCCGTGCGGTCGGTACGCTGCATGTCAACCGCATGCCGCCGCGGCCCTTCACCGAGAAGGAATTCAGCCTGCTGCGCACCTTCGCCGACCAGGCCGTCATCGCCATCCAGAACGCGCGGCTCTTCAACGAGACCCGCGAAGCGCTGGAGCGGCAGACCGCCACCGCCGAGGTGCTCAAGGTGATCGCCGCATCGCCTTCGGATGTGCAGCCGGTGTTCGACGCCATCGCCGCGAGCTCCAACCGCCTGCTGGGCGGTATGTCGACGATGGTGGCGCGCATCATCGAAGACTCATTGCACCTGATGGCGTTCACCTCCACCAATCCGGCCGGCGACGAAGTGTTGAAGGCGAGCTTCCCGATTCCGCTTTCGACGGCTTTCTATGGACCCGCGATCCGTGGCGGTGAAGTAGTGCGCATCGTCGACACCGAGGATGAATCGGCAGTCGGAACGAAGTTGCGCGACCTCGGGCGCGCGCGCGGTTACCGCAGCATGCTGTTCTGCCCGTTGATGCGCGAGGGCGTTGCCATTGGCATGATCAGCGTCACCCGCAAGGATCCCGGCACATTCGCCGAGGATCAGGTGCAGTTGCTGCAGACCTTCGCCGATCAGGCTGTCATCGCGATTCAGAACGCACACTTGTTCGAGGCCGAGCAGGTGCGCTCGCGCGAGTTAGAGGAATCCCTGAGCTACCAGACCGCGACCAGTGATGTGCTCAGGGCGATCAGCCGCACCACCTTCGACGTGAAGGCGGTGATGAGTTCGCTGGTCTCCTCCGCGGTGCGCCTGTGTCGCGCCGATGGCGCCATCTACTTCCGCTTCGACGGTCAGGCCTTTTTCTGGGATACCGGCTTGAATGTCGATCCCGCCTACGAGGAAATCGAGCGCAACACGCGCATCGAGCTGACCCGCGGCACATTGGTGGGTCGCGCCGGGGTCGAGCGCCGCACTGTGCACATCATCGATGCGATGACCGACCCCGAATACGCGGTCAAGGGCGAAGCGCAGGTCGGCGGCGTGCACACCATGCTGGGCGTGCCGATGCTGCGCGAAGGCCGGCTGCTGGGCGTGTTCGCCATCGCCCGCCAGCGGGTCGAAGCCTTCACCGAGCGGCAGATCGAGCTGGTGACGATGTTCGCCGACCAGGCCGTGATCGCCATCGAGAATGTGCGCCTGTTCAATGAGACGCAGGAGGCGCTGGCCCGCCAGACCGCCAGCACCGACATTCTGCGGGTGATCAGCGGCTCACCGAACAATGTGCAACCCGTATTCGAAGCGATTGTCGGCGCAGCCGTGAGGTTGCTCGACTGCGATATGGCGTTTGTGCTGCGCCGCGACGGCGACATAATATCGATTGCAACAGGGGCCAGCCGCGACGGCCCGCTGACGGACCTGGGGCCGGCATCTAGCTTTCCCGTCGACCCGAGCGCCAACTTCCCGTCGCGCACTATCGTGGACAAAGCCATCCTGCACATTCCGGACTGGTCAGCCATCGAGTTGCCAGAGCATGAGCGTGTCATCCAGACGACGTTTGGTGTGAATGCAACGCTCTTCGTTCCCCTGTTGCGGGAAGGCGAGTGCATCGGCCTGCTTTCATTCGCGCGCAAGCAGGCAGGTGTATTTCGCAAGGAGGAAATAGCACAGGCCGAGTCGTTTGTTGATCAGGCGCTGATCGCCATCGAGAACGTGCGCCTGTTCAACGAGACCAAGGAAGCGCTGGAGCAGCAGCAGGCAGCCGGCGACATCCTGTCCGTCATCAGCAGTTCCGTGGCTGACGCGCAGCCGGTGTTCGACAAGATCCTGCAAAGCTGCAAGCACCTGTTCGGCGGCGACGAGCTCGATGTGTTGCTCGTCGACGAGCAGGGCATGCTGCGCATCGGCGCCTACCTGGGCGATGCGCACGACATCGTGGCGGCCACCTTCCCGGCGCCGGTGGAGCGCACGCCGGCCGGCCGCGCGATCCGCGAACGCCGTGTCGTGCACTGGCCGGACCTGGTCAACGGCGAGGATGTGCCCGGCGTATTGCGCAAGATGGCCAAGCTCATCGGCTATACGTCGATGGTGTTCGCGCCCATGTTGTGGGAAGGGCGCGGCATCGGCGCCATCGGCGTCGCGCGTTCCACCGGGCCGTTCAAGTCCAAGGAACTGACCATGTTGCAGACCTTTGCCGACCAGGCAGTGATCGCGATTCAGAACGCAAAGTTGTTCAATGACACGCAGGAGGCGCTGGAACAGCAAACGGCGTCGGCGGAGGTCTTGAACGTCATCAGCAGCTCGGTCGCCGACGCCGCACCGGTGTTCGAGAAGATCGTAGAGAGCTGCGCGCGATTGTTCGGCGGCGACCAGGTCGGCATTTCGCTGGTGCGCGAGGACGGCCAGGTGGTACATGTCGCGCTTGACAAGAGGAACCCGGATTCCCTGGAAATGCTCAATCGCGGTTTCCCGCGGCCGCTGGGCGAGAGCTACCAGAGC
>CAYYFR010000230.1:0-8784 GCA_964470865.1 uncultured Burkholderiales bacterium
CAGCTTCGATGGGCCGCTGGTCGACCACCGCGAAGCTTTGCAGCCGGCGGGCCGCCGCCATGACGCTGTCCATGCCTTTGGCCGGAGATTTGGCGGCTTGCCGACGCGCGCGTTCCTCCTGCAGGCGTGCGACACGGAAACGGTGCCGGCGTTGGTTCAACTCGTGCTTTAGGCCACCTGCGCGGCAAACTTCCGCCGCCCAAGTGGCCAGAGGCACGGACAACGGGCATACCGGGGCGGGGTTTCAGACGCGATCGGGCGTCTTCGGCGTCAAATCAACGATTGCCGCAGACGGATATAGCCGGACCACTCCAAAAACGGCATTGAAATCCTATCCTTTCGCGCGGCCGTTCTTGTCAACGGAGATATTGGCTTGCGGAATGCCCGCAAGTTCTGCCAGTTGGCTTTGACTCAATTCCTGAAGTTCGCGCAGGATACGGACCGATTCCCGCAACGAGACCTCAACGCGCTTCTTCGCAGGACAAAATTGTTTCATCTCACGGCCTCCTGCAATCTTGAGCCGCCGGGATTCGCGGTCCCGCTGCTGGCTTCATCGTCGCTCATTGTCCCCGCGCAACTGCCCAAAACTCACAATCCGCCCCGCAATCGCACTCGCCGCAACCGTCGAGGGGCTGGCCAGCCAAACCTGCCCCGGACCCGAGCGGCCGGGGAAATTGCGGTTGATCGCGCTCACCGTCACCTGGTCGGGCCGGTCGGAGACGCCGGGGCCGGCATTGACGCAGGCGCCGCAGCCTGGCTCGATCAGCTCCACGCCCATCGCCTTGAAAGTCTCCATCCAACCTTGGCGCACGCAATGGTCGCGCACGTCCTGGCTGCCGAACTGCAGGATGAATCGGGTGCCCGGGGCCACGCGCAAGCCTTGTGCGGCAGCCCAGGCGAGCACCTCGTGGCAGCGCGCAAGGTCTTCGCGCTTGCCGCCGGTGCACGAGCCCCCGTAGGCGATATCCACCGGCACTGGCGCGGCAAGCGCCGAGATCGGCATGCCGTTGCCGGGGTCGCCGGGCCTGGCCACCATGGGTTCCAGCGCGCCGCAGTCCACTTCGATATCGTGCGAGTAGCGCGCATCCGGGTCGCTGTGCATCCACGCTTCGAGCGGCAGGTCGACGCCGCGGCGCTCGCGCAGGAAGCGGCGCGTCTCCTCGTCCGGCACTACGATCCCGGTGAAGCCGCCGATCTCGGCCACCATGTTGGTCAGGGTCGCCCGCTCGTCGGTGGAAAGCGAAGCCAGTGCCGCGCCGGTGTACTCGAACACCTGGCCGATCGCCCTGCCCTCCTGCACATACGGCAGCTGCAGCAGGTGCAACATAACGTCCTTGGCTTCCACGCCGGGGTTGAGGTGGCCATTGAGGCGCACCCTGGTAACCGACGGCACGCGCACCCGCACGTCGCCGGTCACCCAGGCGTTGGCCATCTCGGTGGCGCCGATGCCAAAGGCCAGCGCGCCCAAGGCGCCGCAATGCGGGGTGTGCGAGTCGGTGCCCACCACCAGTTGCCCAGGCTGCACGTAGCGCTCCGCCATCACCGAATGACTGATGCCCTCCGACCCTTCGCGGTCGCGCAGGAAGCCGTGCAGCCTGAGGCCATGCCGGGTGCAGAAGGCCTGCTGGCAGGCGGCCATCGCCTGCGCGGTGTCCAGAAGGCCCATCGCGCGCCGTTCGGGCGGCATGCTGCGATGGACGAAGGTCAGGTGGTCGGCAAAGAACACCATCGAG
Organism: uncultured Burkholderiales bacterium; assembly: GCA_964470865.1. GTDB lineage: Bacteria > Pseudomonadota > Gammaproteobacteria > Burkholderiales > JAEUOS01 > JAEUOS01. Next base: position 1,734 of record CAYYFR010000230.1, read on the forward strand.
CCGGGGTCGAGGAGCGGCGCGTCTTCGCCCATCGCCTGATGGAGGAAGCGGATCGACATCGGCGACACGTACTCATGGGCGTAGCGCCAGTCGGCTCGCGCGAACACCGCCTCGCCCGGCGCCACCGCGCCTTCGCCGCGTCCGCAGGCACGCGCAAGGATCTTCTCAGCGAAGGTCTGCGGGCGTGGTCGGGACGGTGCGGGCGCGGACACCTCGCCGCGAAGCCGCGCCTGCGTGAAAGCGAACAGGCCGCCGCGGCGAATGATCTCTGTGGTGAACGGGTCCTCGTCGCGGGTGAACTCCTCCAGGGGGATCGCCTCGCCGCGGCCGATGCGCTCGATCAGGCTGAAGTCGGTGGAGGTCAAGAGCCCGAGGTTGCGGCAGTTCTGGCGATAGATGCGCTCGAAGCTCTCGGCAATCACCAGGCGGATGCCGGCCAGCATCTCCGCATACGGGCTGGCTTCGCGCGAGGAGCCCTTGCCGTAGCGCTTGCCCGCGACCGCCACCGCGAAGCCGCCGGCACGCACGCTGCCCGGTGTTACCGGATGCTCGCTGCCGCAGGCGAGCCCGAGGTACGGGTAGTCGCCCAGCTTCTCGTCGAAGTGGTAGCACACCCAGGCCGGCGTGATCTCGTCGGTGGAAACGTTGTCGCGCAGCATCCCGGCTGCCTCGCGCGTCAGGTCGTAGCCAGCGAGCTGCCGGCGGACCGCAGCGGCGTCCGCCGCGAGGTACAGCACGCGGCCTGGAAAGCGCAAACCGGTCATGGTGCCGCGCCCGCGCGATGCGTCATTCGGCGGTGATGCCGGCTTCCTGGATCACCTTGCGCAGCCGGGGGATATCCTCGCGCACGGTGGCCGCCAGCGCTTCGCCGCCGCGCGGGTCGACATCGAAGCCGAAGTTGGTCAGGCGCTGCTGCACGTCAGGCAGGCGCAGCACGGCCTGAATGGTCGATTCGAGCCGGTTGCGGATTTCCGCGTTCAAGCCGGCCGGGGCGAAAACGCCGATCCAGGCGTTGTATTCGAAACCCGGCAGGGTCTGCGCCATCACCGGCAGGCCGGGCAGGGTCGCCGAGGGCGCGGCCGAGGTGCCCGCCAGCGCGCGTACCGCGCCGCTTTCGCGCTGCGCCCTGGTGCCCGAAGGGGTCTCGAAGGTGAACTGGACCTGGCCGGAGGCCACGTCGGTGATCGCCTGCACTGGCCCCTTGTAAGCCACCGGCGTCGCCTTGATGCCGGCCATCGACAACAACATGTGGCCGGCGATCTGCGCGTGGCTGGCGCCAGTGCCGAAGTTCAACTGTCCGGGCCGCGCCCTGGCGTACTCGATGAATTCGGCGACGCTGCGCACCGGCAGCTGCGGGTTGACCACCAGAACCAGGGGCGAGCCGATAAGCATGTTCACCGGCGTGAAGTCGCGGATCGGGTCGTAGGACAGCTTCTTGTAGAGGCTCACATTGGCGGACATGGCGTTGCCCGCGCTTACCAGCAGGGTGTAGCCGTCGGCCGGCGCGCGCGCCACCGCTTCCGCACCGATGATGCCGTTGGCGCCTGGCCGGTTCTCGATGACCACCGACTGGCCCAGCCGCTCGGCCATCTTCTCGCCCACCGTGCGGGCCAGGATGTCGGTGCCGCCGCCGGCGCTGGAAGGCACCACCAGGCGGATCGCGCGCGCCGGCCACGCGCCCTGCTGGGCCCGGGCGGACGGGCCGGCCAGCGCGCCTGCGGCGAGCGTGAAGCCGGCGAGCCACCGGCGGCGGGTGATTGATCGCATGTCTGGGTCTCCTTGTCTGGGTGTCGTGGCGTCAGTCGGCAACGGCAAGGCGCACGCCGAAGTGGCGGCACAGCACGTCGCAGATCAGGTCGTGGCAGGCGCCGACCCGGGTGGTGGTGAGGGTGCCGAAGTCGATCATCGTGGAGGACTTGCCATAGGCTGCCCAACGCACCAGGCCGTGGTCGATCACCAGGTCGGCGGCGGCAAGCACCTCCGGTTCGATGTCCTGCACGCGGAACTTGGTGCCTGCGAGCGAGCGATTGGCCGAGGACCCGATCACGCCCAGCCCGTGTTCGTGGCTGAGGCGCCCCAGTTCCACCAGCACCGGACCGCCATTGAGCAGCAGCGCCGCGGTGTCCTGGTAGGTGCTCTGCGCGTACACGTCGGGATCGAGATTGCGAAAGATGCGATGGTCCTTGCGGCACGGCGCGATGGCGCCCACCGGCAGGTCGTAGGCCTCGGTGATCATGCGCACCATCGCACGGCGTTCCGGGTCGAGGATATGGATCTCGTCGTGCAGCGCGGGCGAACCGGTGAAGGCGCTGTACTTGCCCGGCGCGCGGCCCTTGGCGCGGTGGGTGCGGCGGATCGCCTCCGAGGTGGCGCCCACGATGGCGTAGCCGATGGCGGTAGGCACGATGGCCACCCCGCCATCCTGCAGGGTGCGGAAGACGCGCTCGGCGTCGCTACGGGGATCGGGGGCGGCAAGCAAGCATGCACTCCTTAATTTGAAGAACTGCTTTGCCTCTGCATTATTGCGCCGGCGATCGCGGAGGTGGCGTTAGACTTCCTGCCAAACCATAAGGTGACCTAATGAGAAGACTGCGCGTGTCGCCGCAATCCCTGCGGGTGTTCGAGGCGGTGGGGCGCCGCCTGAGCTTCACGCGGGCGGCAGAGGAGCTACTGGTCACGCAAAGCGCAGTAAGCCAGCAGGTTTCCCAGCTCGAGGCGCGGCTGGGTCGACGCCTGATCGAGCGGCGCGGGCGGGCGCTCTTCCTGACTGCGGATGGCGAGGCGCTGCAGGCGGCCTGCCAGCGCGGCTTTGCGTTGATCGATTCCGCCGTGCAGCGCATCGCAGCCGGTGACGGCGCGGACCGCCTGCGCCTGAAGGTGCCGCCTACCTTCGCGATGAAATGGCTGATGCCGCGCCTGCCGCGTTTCCAGGTGCTGCGCCCGCAACTCGAACTGGGCTTGAGCACCAGCGTGCAGCCGGCGGATTTCGAGACCGAGAACATCGACATCTCCGTGCTGCGCGCCGCCAATCCCGACCCCGCACTGCACTCGGTGCCGGTGCTGGTCGAGCGCATGCAGCTGGTGTGCTCGCCGCGTCTGTGGGACCGGCGGCGCTCCCGCCTGGCCGCGCTGGACGGCCTGACGATGCTGCACACGGTGAACCGGCGCGATGACTGGGATTCGTGGCTGCGGCAGGCCGGTGGCGAGGATATCCGACGCGGGGCACAGTTGGAGTTCGATGTCTCCCTTCTGGTCTATCAGGCCGCGGTGGAAGGCCTCGGCGTCGCCGTCGTGCAGCCGGAACTGGTGGAGGATGAGCTGGCGACCGGTCGGCTGATTGCGCCCTTCGACATGATCTACCCGACCGGGCGGACGTACTACCTCGTCTGCCCGCAGTCGCGGCTTCGCGTGCCGGTCGTCGCGCATTTCCTGCAGTGGATCGCAAGCACGGCGGTTGCTGCGCCGGGCCATGCGATCGCCTTGCGGCGAACCTGACCTGGGCGCCATCCGGACATGGCGCTGCGCACCTGGTCGACCATGTCATCCCTCATGTACCGGTACGGCAGTGGGTGCTGTGGCGCCGATTCCGCTGCTGCTGCCGGCATCGCATCTGGCCGTCCATGTCATCCCGCTGCCGGTGCGCCAGTAGGCGCTCGCGGTGCCCAAGCGCCTGCGCTTGTCACCTGGCGCGCGATTCCGCAGTTCTGAACGCCGCGTTGCCTGTCTTCCTGACCGCCATCGAGCGGGTGCTGCGGCAACACAGTGCCAGTGCCAGTGCTGCGTCCCCGAACTGATCACCGACCCGGACTGGAACAAGCGCTAGCAGCCTGTCGCATGCGCTGGTGCGCGCGCTGTGGGCGGAGCAACGCGACACCGCGGCAACCGCTGTGCGCATCGACGTGGCCAACCAAAACGGCATGGACGGCGCCCGCCCTGCACGCCGCGAAAACCGCACCGGAAGTGCTGGCACTGTATCGTCGCTTCAGCGACGAAGCGGTGGCGCAAGGCATTTTCGGCGCGCCGAACTTCCTGCTCGACGGCGAGCGATTCCGGGAGCAGGACCGGTTGGACTTTCTGGACCGCGCGCTGGATGCGAGGCGGATGCGCGAGGGGCTTTAGCCAAGGTAGCCGATGCATGCGACAATTCAACCTAGTTCATGATCTAGGTTGTTCATTATGTATAAAGAAATCGGCGCTTTCGACGCCAAAGCCAAACTCTCCGAACTGTTGCGCGAGGTGCGCGACGGCAAGCGCTACACCATTACCGTTCGCGGGGAGCCGGTGGCCGATCTGGTGCCTGCGGGCTCCGGCAGCCAATCCGAGAGCGTGGCCGCAGCCGAAGCGATGCTCGCTTTCCCGCGAGTGCATGGCGTTAGCAGTACTGAATTGGCGAGCTGGATCGAAGAAGGTCGGATGTGAACGTCGTGGTCGACGCGTCGATGGCGCTCGCCTGGATTTTCGAGCGCCAGAAGCCTGAAGAAGCGCAACTTGCGGATCAGTTGTTGCGATCAGCCGACGAGGCCTCATGGCTGGCGCCGTCGCTCCTGCACCTGGAAGTCAGCAATGCCCTTCTCGTCGGAGAACGGCGGAAGGTCGTGACCGGAGCGCAGGTGATCGACTACCTGAACCGCTTTGATCGATTGCCGATCCGTATCGAGGGTGACGGTACGCCGATAAAGCGTTCTGCAATCATGGCGCTTGCGCGCGAGCACGGGTTGTCGGCGTACGACGCTACCTACCTCGAGGTGGCGCTGCGCTCAAGTGCCAGCCTGGCAACCTTTGACGCCAAGCTCGCACTTGCGATGACCAAGGCAGGCGGGACGTTGTACAGCACTGTCTGACCAATCCACCAGCAGCCGTTCGGACTTGGGAATCGTCGGCTGTAAATCGGCCGCAGCGGTCCGATTTTCACCGCCTTCTGGTCCCATAGCTGGGCTATGGGCCTGCGAATTCGGCAAAAACTGACCTCGCTGGAACCGATTTTCGCTTTCGACGCCCCAAGTCCGACAGGCTGCTGGGCGCGGCGCTCGCCTGCGCGAGCCGGATGGCGGTGGTCGCGCTGGTGCTGACCGAGGTGGATCGGACTGGCGCTGTTCCGCAGCACGCCGGTCGACATTCTGATGGGACAGGCCGCCGACCCGGTGGGGTTCGGCATTTTTCTAGTAGTCACGTCAAAGCGGCCGAAGTCACGCCGCCGGTCGGCTTCAACATGTCCGTAATTCAGGGTCTGGCCGACTCGAAAGCAGGAACAGTGTCCAAGGCGGCGCTGCCGTTCTTTCTGGTGATGGTGTTGTTCTCGGCATTGATCGTGGCGTTTCCGTCTATCGTCATGTGGCTGACCCGGCTCGGGCGCTGACACCAACGCAGCCGCGTCGCGCGCGGCGGACGCAAGCGGGACCCGCAATCGGTGTTGGTGCAGGCGACCAAGGTGATCGAGTAGCCGATCGGGAGCTTTCGCCCCGTGGCGTCAAGCTGGGAATTGCGTAACGGCCAGTACGGGCTTGGTCGCCGTTGCCGCCTCGAGCGGCGCCCGTTTACCGCGGCACGTTCTGCCGCTGCCGATACCACCGAATAATGATGATCGCTTCGCGCGTGACGCGATAGTTCACGTTATGCCCGGTATTTGGGATCGGATATACGCGCCGTCCGGCAAACACGCTCGGCGACCCCATCCCCGGCTGCGATTGAAGCCAAGAGAGGCTTCTCGCAACACGCATTTCCACTCACGCGGCGGTCTCGATGTCTTGTTCCGCGATGCGTGCGAGGGTCGCTTCGTAAGCCGCCCTCGCCGGACGCGCCCATTCAAGCCGCCTTGTCGAACTTTCGGCCACGCGCTGCCTCGATGATTCTTCTGGCGCCGCGCATCACGTCAGCATGCGGAACCGTGCCGTGAATGGCCATGTCTTGTTCGGCGGCAAGCATTTCGCGAATCTCTTGTTCCACCGCATCGAAACCGTCGCGCAGGACGAACTTGAGCATTGCCTTGGGCGAGCGCCCCGCTAGAGCCGCAAGGCGTTCCAGGCGTTTCTGATCAACCTTGGGCAAGGCAAGTGTTTCCGATGTGCCGATAGCGTTCACAGCGTGTCTTCCGGCGTTGCAAGGCAAGAACCCGGATCATACAGCCACCGCCACGCCGAACTTGTGTGCCATCTGGTTCGTCGTTTGTCGGGGGCGACTCGTGCCTGTGGCCACCCGAGCGGCAAAATTCCGCCGCTCAGGTGCAAACAGGCACAGCCAACTGGTATCCAGAGGCGGAGCCTTCAGGGGCAGTCCCGAAAATTCGGCACGAAATTCACGATTTACATAGACGGGAACGGACGAGATACTTGAAATGCGGCATTGGAATTCCATCCTTAGATCAAGCCTTCGATAGCAGAATGACCTGAATGTCTCAAGGAGATGGGCAAATGAAAACCCGGAAAGAAGCGCGTTCCGCATTCATCGGCCAGGACTTTGATGAGTTCCTGAAGGATGAAGGCATCGATACCGAGGTCGAAGCCGCTTCTGCGACGCCGAGGTTGGGCGGGGCCGCAGGCGCCCAGGTCCGTAACGAGCGGCATCGCCCCGAACAGACCACTTTGTACCGCCCGGTGCTGCAACACGCCCAGACCTTCTTCGCCCATGCCGAGGAGGCCACCGGCACCAACCTGCCGCAAAACGTCCAAGGACGAGTTCGACGCCTTCCTCGACTACGGCATCCCGGCGCGCGGCTTCCTGCGCCTGCGCTGCGCCGACCGGGGCCACGACAAGCTGGTCGCCTTCAGCTGCAAGCGCCGAGGTTTTTGCCCCCCGTATGGCGCACGTTGCATGGCCCAGACCGCTGCGCACCTGGTCGAACACGTCATCCCTCATGTGCCGGTGCGCCAGTGGGTGCGGGTTTGCCAAGTTCGACTGCGGATCCTGCTGCGACTGCTGCTGGCATCGCAACCGGAACTGGTGACGCCGGGAACTCTTCAGGACGAATCCATTCGCGTTGCTGTCACCACTCAACTGCGTCCCGTCGCCAGCACCGCTTGCCGCAGCCACTGATGCGCCGCGTCGCGATGCATGC
>CAYYFR010000231.1:0-1178 GCA_964470865.1 uncultured Burkholderiales bacterium
TTCTGCGGCAGCGATGGCCTTGCGCAGTTCCAGTTCGACACGCTTGCGGTCGCTGATGTCCTTGAATATCACCCCGACGCGTCGATGCGTTTCGTCTTTGACCCGAAAGGCAAAGGCTTCCAATACGCGGCCGGTGGGAAAGAGTCCAAGCTCGAACTGAATCGCCTCGCCGGTCCTGACAACGGTGTCGTAAGTCTCGTACCATTCTTCGGCGACGCCCGGGAACATTTGTCGGATTGTTTTCCCGACCACGTTACCCACGCCTGATTGTGTCTCGAATGCCGCGTTTGCTTCGATGTAGCGAAAATCCAGGGGCGCGCCCACTTCAGGATTCACTTTCTCGATGACGCAAAAGCCTTCGTCGATCGAGTCGAACAGCGCGCGGTACTTTTCCGCCGATTCGCGCAGCGCTTCCTTGGCAGCGATGAGTTCCTGCTCGGCGCGCCTGCGCGTCTGCGGAATGCTGTTCGCGTTCTGCAGGGCGACCAAGCGAAGCAGTTTTTGCTCGTTATCGTTTTCCGTCATTAGAGCGCTCCCGGCGCTTGTGCCGAGCGCGGCTGTCAATCCCGATCGCGGCATGGATCGCTTCGGTGTGTGTGTGCGCGTGCGCGTGGCGCGGCGCTGCAGTCACCGAGCGCCGTGGAACATCCGATGCCTTCACGCTCCACCCGCTTTTTTCGCGCCGCGAATGTTCATCGCTGTCAGGCAGACTTGCAGAGCGATCACCGCATACGCGCTGGCGTGGAAGGCCCAAACGATCCACAAGAGATTGCTGAAAAGAAATAGCCAGAATCCCAGCTTGCGCCGAAATTCGCTGGAAGAGGCGACATACCACGCCGCCAGCACGGTTACCAGCATGGCGGGCCATTGAACCAGATCAAGCATGGGATCGGAGGATTCGAACGGAGGTGCCCAAGAGAACAGCCACGAGAAGCTGACAGCACCGCGTACTGCGATACGTGACGCTGACAAGCATTCTCGAACCGAGCGGGATTGGGTGAGAAAGGGCGTTGCAAAACCGGACTGATGCCCGGTTTTGCGACTACCTTTTTAGTTGCGATCGTTTCTGGCGGCGCGTTCGCCCGCAGTCGTCGAACCGGTGCCCGAGTTCATGGGTCCGGCGCCGGTGTTGCCCGAATTCATCGAACGATCGCCCGAGTTCATCGAACGATCGCCCG
>CAYYFR010000231.1:1278-8772 GCA_964470865.1 uncultured Burkholderiales bacterium
TTCATCGAACGATCGCCCGAGTTCATCGAACGATCGCCCGGCATGCCGCGCTGGTTATTCTGCATGTCGGTACGATCGCGTCGCATGTTGGAATCGGCGGCGCCGGACGGTGTGGGGGTGCCGCTTTTTTGCCCGCTCATGGATCCGGAAGGCGATACGGCAGAGGGCTGTTGTTTGTTTTGGTCACTCGGCAGAGTCTGCTGAGCCACCGCAAATCCCCCGGCCAGAATGGATGCGACGAAGGTCGCAGTGAGAGTTTTTGAAATCGTGTTCATGGTTGTTTCTCCTGTATGGGATGAATTCCCTGGCCCCAACACCTTGGTGCACGGGCCCGAACTGCGGACATCTTTACTGCGTTGTCGCCGGAATCGGCCTATCGATAACGTTTGAACTTCCCCTTCCTGTCGAAAGAGTGAGCCGAAGATAAAGGTCTATGCGTCGCGGGTCCGTTCGCTGCCGCACCAATTTCGCACCCGGCGGCAAATGATTCAGTCGGACACAAGCTAATGGCCTCTCGCGGGAATGCTGCGAAGTCCGCGCTGGCATGCGGCACGGACCGGGCATTGGCTGATTCGCCATCGGCTAATCGCGCGCGTTAGGCGCCGCGTTCAGTGGTGTCGCGGCAACAGCGGGGTTCGCGTCGCCTGGAGATGCGCGAAACATCGTCTCGACGGGGCCAGATTCCGGCAGGATGTAGACGATTCCTCTGGTGCGCGAAAAGAGCGGGCTCACCACCGAATTGAAAAAAGAAGGCGGCAGGTTGATACAGCCGTAGGTGATGCGGTTGTCCTTCGCTGTTGCAGAAGCCAGGCGCTGTGATCGCCGTTCGAGCGGATTGGTGTCGCGTAGCCGGTGCATCGACACGGCCTCGTCGTAACTGACCCACACGATGTCCTCGCCATTGGCGTTCCTGCCCGGTTCGGCCACAAAACGGCCGGCCGGCGTGGTGCGTTCCGCTGGGCGGATGGCGGCAATCGCACGTTGCCCGATGCCGGGCACCGATACATCGCCATGCGCCGACCCCAACAACGCCGCAGATGCGCCCAACAGGGCGCCGCTGGCGGCGAACACGAACACCGTCGCTTCGCGCTTGTCGATCAGGACGAACGGCAGCCCATGGTTGTCGCCGCTCGTTGCGATCCACTGCGCGAGCGCAACAACTTCGGGCGATGGCCGGGTCGTTCCGAAATCCGGCTTTTGCAAGGAAACCGGTGCGGCCACGACGATTGATGCGACAGGTTTCGCCGGCGCCGCTTCGAGCGGCTTTGTCGCAGCCGTTGTAAGTGGCGCGAGCGCGCGCTCGACTACGTGCGCGCGGACCAGATGGTAGGTGAGCGCGGGAATCCCGAGCACCGCGCTGGCGACGAGCAGACGAACTATGGTCGGGCTGACTTTGATGGTCACTGTTTCGGCTGCGCCTGCAAGGGAAAGGGGGCAAGGCACATCCGGGCCGATGCTGCGCGAAACAAATCCGGTGTTCCGTGTGATGGCGCACACAAGAGCCGAGAAAAGTGGAGAAGAGTAGTTAAGGCTGGCGATGCTTGTGTTCGATATCGCACGGACGTCCAGGCCTGTCGGCTGCATCGTGTCGCATGATTGCAAACTTTCCACGCCACTTCATGTGTGCGCTTCACGCGAGCTCAGGCGCATGACGGGCGTCACTGATGCCACCGGTGGCGCGGCGGCGCACGGCATGTTCATCCGCGGCGTGGGCACGGCGACGCCGGCGGCACGGTTCACCAAGGCCCTCTGCCTGCAAGCCTTCGAGAGTTCCGACTGGTTTGGACGGCTGAACCCACGTTCCACACTGATCGTTCGCGCGGTGCTCAAGCGCGACAACGGCATCGACGCGCGGCGCTTCGCGGTGGCCACTCTGGACGAGGTGTTCGACATCCATCCCGACACCCTGGCAAAACGCTTTCTCACCCATGCGCCGGCGCTGGCGGCCGCCGCGGCGGGCCGCGCGCTGGCAGTGGCGGGGGTCGATGCGCGGGACATCGGCGCGGTGGTGGTGAGCACCTGCACCGGCTATATTTGCCCGGGCCTTTCGGGCCATGTCGTCGAGCGCCTGGGATTGTCAGCGGATGTACAGGCCTTCGACCTGGTCGGCCAGGGTTGCGCCGCGGCCCTGCCCAACATGCAACTGGGCCGCGCGCTGTTGGCATCGGGTGCCTGCGAGCACGTGTTGTCGGTGTGTGTCGAAGTCAGCAGCGCGGCGATGTACCTGGACGACGACCCGGGCGTGCTGATCAGCGCCTGCCTGTTCGGCGACGGCGCGGGCGCCGCAGTGCTGTCGCGCGCGCCCGGCGCTGGCGGCCGGCGCATCGAATGGATGGATAGCGGCTCGCACCTTGAACCGCGCGAGCGCGATGCCCTCAAGTTCGAGACGCGGCAGGGCATGTTGCGCAATGTGCTCACGCGCGCCGTGCCGGAGCTTGCCGCCGGCCACGCGCTGCGCGTGCTGGTCGCGGTGCTTGGGCGCGCGGGCCTCACCCCGGGCGACATGGGCGAGTGGATCATGCATGCCGGCGGGCGCGATGTGCTGCTCGCCGTCAAGCGGCGCTTCGAATTGCGCGACCACGACCTGCGCTACAGCACGGCCATGCTGCGCGAATACGGCAACCTCTCCAGCGCCTTCGTCTATTTCGTGCTGCAGGCCGCCCTGGCCGACGACGCGGCCGGCGGCTGGTGGTGGCTCTCGGCCTTCGGCGCGGGCTTCAGTTGCCATGGCGCGCTGCTGAAAGTGCATTGATGCGCGACTGGCCGCCTTGCGGGCAATGGCCCGGACCGCCTGCCGCGCCACTTCGGCGCGCCGGCTTATCGACCGGGTGCTGTGCGTGACGCTTGCCCGTACGGTCGCCCCCGAAGTGCTCGACAACCTGGCGGCGGACGACCCGGCGGCGCGGCGGTCCCGCCGTGATCTCAGGCGCGTGCACCGCTTCATGGGCACGCGCGGCATCGTGCTGAAGGCGCTGCGCGCGCTGCCCGTCCGGCAATCGCGGGCGCGGCCGCTTCAGGTACTGGAGTTGGGCGCCGGCGACGGCAGCCTGATGCTGGGCGTGGCGCGCGCACTTGCCGGCGAATGGCCGGCGGTGGAACTGACTCTGCTGGACCGCCAGGACCTGCTGCGCCCGTCCGCCGTGGGCGACTACGCCGCCGCCGGCTGGACTGTGACGCAACACACCGCGGACGTGCTCGACTGGTCGGCCGGCGATGGCGTGGCCTGGCCGCGGCCGCAGTCGATGCAGCGTTGGGACCTCATCGCGGCCAATCTCTTTCTGCATCATTTCCAGGCGCCGCAGTTGGCCACGCTCCTGGCCGCGGTGGCCGCGCGCACGGAAAACTTTTTCGCCTGCGAGCCGCGTCGGGCCTGGCCGGCGTTTGTGGGCAGCCACCTGATCGGCGCGATCGGCGCCAATGCGGTAACCCGCGAAGACGCGGTGCTGAGCGTGCGCGCCGGCTTTCGCGGTACCGAACTTCAATCGTTCTGGCCCGCGGGCGGGACCGGCTGGACGTTAGCCGAGTATCCCGCCGGTCTCTTCAGCCACTGCCTTGCCGCCGCGCGCGCGCCGGTAAAGCCCACGCGCGCGAAATAATGCAAACCCAGTTTGATGCGCTCATCGTCGGCGCCGGGCCGGCTGGCGCCAGCGCCGCCATTCTGCTGGCCAGCGCTGGCTGGTCGGTGGGCCTGATCGAAAAGCATACCTTTCCGCGCCGCAAGGTGTGCGGCGAATGCGTGGCTGCGAGCAACCTGCCGCTGCTGGATGCGCTGGGGGTCGGCGCGGAAGCGATGGCCGGCGCCGGGCCCGAACTGCGGCGCGTGGCGCTGATGCGCAGGGCGCGCATCGTGGAGGCGGCGCTGCCTGCGGCCGCTTCGCCCTGGCACGCCTGGGGCCGGGCCATCGCGCGCGAAACACTCGACACCCTGTTGCTGGCGCGTGCGCGCGCTGCGGGTGCGGTGGTGCTGCAGCCTTGGGCGGTACAAAATGTCATCGGCACGGCCGGTCGCCACCGCTACGCCGTGTGCCATACGGTGTCCAGACAGCAGGCGGTGTTGTCGGCCCCGGTGGCAATCTTCGCCCACGGGTCCTGGGAGCACCTGCCCACGGAGCGTGCGGCCCATCGCCTGACTACGGGCGCAAGCGCCTTGCTGGCCTTCAAGGCGAACTTCGCCGGTACCACACTGGCCGCCGGTTTGCTGCCGATACTCGCTTTCGATGGCGGCTACGGCGGCATGGTGCTGGCCGACCATGGCCTCGCCACGCTGGCCTGCTGCATCCGTGCAGACCGGCTTCACGCGCTGCGGCGCGCCATGCCCGGCATCCCCGCCGGCGAGGTGGTGGAGGCGATGCTCAAGCGCGAGTGCCGGGGCGTGGCCGAAGCCCTGCGCGGCGCGTCGCGCTACGGTGTCTGGCTGGCGTCAGGCCCGATCGCGCCCGGCGTGCGCCTGCGCGACGACGACCAAGTGTTTCGTATCGGCAACGCTGCGGGAGAGGCGCATCCGATCATCGGTGAAGGCATCAGCATGGCGCTACAGTCGGCGTGGCTGTTGTGTACCGACCTGGTGGATTCCCGCAAGCGACAGGGCACGGACGTCGGAGCGGCATGGCAGGCCGGCGTTCATGAGCGCTACGCGGCGCGCTGGCGCAAGATGTTCACACCCCGCCTGCGGATCGCGGCCGTATTTGCGCAGATGGCAATGCGCCCCGCCGGGTCTGCGGCGTTGCTGGCGTTGCTGAGCCGCTGGCCGACGCTGCTCACGCGCGGCGCGGTGTGGAGCGGCAAGGTCGAAAGCGCGGTCGACGCCGCCGCCATCAGCACGCAGACGACCCTCTCCGGACGCCGCGTTCCCCACCTTAACTGAGTTCGGACGCGCGCGGGCCACACCATTGCGAAGCCGCGTCGCGCGGCGGCCGCGCGCCAGGCTTCGGTGCCGCTATTCCACGTATTCAAATTTCGGTAGACGCAGGATCGCCTGTTCGGTCGCGCCACTCAGCACGAACCTGCCGTTGTCGTTCGCCAGATGCCCCACCTGCACGGCGACATCATGGCGCGCGCTGCCGACAAACCGGCCCGCGCCGATGATCACGAACGTCACGTTGCCGCCCGGGTCGATGATGATGTCGTCGATGGTGCCGATCTGGTCGTCGGTTTCGTTGTACACCGGCCGCCGGAGGATCGAGCGCTGGACGCTATAGCCCGAGGCCACCGCGACTATCGGCTCGCGATCGCTGACGGCCACGGCGATGCCAGCGACCTGCGCCACCGCGGGATTTGAGAGCAGTAGCGGTATCAACGCGCTTGCGAAAAAAGATTTTAAACAGATCGACATGGTGCGAGGCCTGACGTGTAAGGCTCCGATATAGAGCCGTGACAAGCACTTTCCGCCGCTCGCGGCTGGCGGTCTGTACGTTCTCCAACATTCTCATGCATCCCGTCGGGTTCGCATCCCGGATTGGCGCCGCGCTCTTCTGGCGGATCCCCCGGCAAGCCTCCCGCGTGTCTTGGTGTGTGATCGCACATACACCTGATTCGTGCTGCCCCATTCTTCGGAACCGTTCTATCCCGATTCGCCACACGCACTCCTGAAAGGCCGCACTCATGGAACGAATGAACGAAATGGCGCCGCTACACGCAAGGGCTCCGGATAACCGGAAGTTTCTTATTGAACGCGACGCCGGCTGTCTCGAATCGCACACATCGACGAGCGACACACTCGCGCCGGTGCCATTTGATCGCGCGCCGTCGCGCGAAGCTCTCCTACGCGAAGTCTTCGATGCCATCCTCAATGGGATGTGGCAATCGAGCGTTCGCGGACTCTAATCACGATATTCGAAGGGATTCTCATGCACTTAGTCAAGCTTGACCCAGCTTCGGCAATCCCGGCCGCGCATACTTTTCATGCGCGACTGGTGCGATTCAATTCACAGCGATTAGCTCCCCAGTCTCCGGATGCACATTGGGTTGACGGCATTCGGGCTGAAGCCCTGGCGAGGATTGCCGAAGGCAAATTCATCGAGGCCGAGCGCGCCGCGATTTCCAACGCCGCCGCGCTTGCGCCCACCGACGTGGAGGGGTTCATGAGATGGTTCGAAGGCCTGGAGCAAAACGGGCCGGGGCAGAACGACGAACTGTTCCCCTGGCTCGCGGACATGTCGACTTTCGAGGAGATGCGCTGGTTCCTGACCCAGGAAGCAGCCGGTGAAGCGGGATTCGACGACCTGGTGGCGATGACGCAGGTCAAGGCGCCGGTACGCGCAAAGCTCGAGATGGCCGCCAACTATTGGGACGAGATGGGGCGCGGGCACGAGCGGGGCATGCATGGCCCGATGCTGGACGCCGTGGTCGAGGAATTGGCGCTCATGCCCTCCACTCACACCACGGTTTGGGAATCTCTGGCGCTTGCCAACATGATGGTCGGCCTGGCGACAAACCGGCGCTACGCCTATCAATCGATCGGCGCGCTGGGCGCCATCGAGATGACTGCACCGGGCCGGGTCACGCTGGTCAACCAGGGTCTCTCGCGGTTGAAAGTACCCTCGAGGGCGCGCAGATATTTTCAGCTGCATGCCGGACTCGACGTCCAACATAGTAAATCATGGAACCGGGAGGTGATCGCTCCGCTGGTGGCCACCCGACCCGACCTGGGTCGATGGATCGCCGAGGGCGCCTTGTTGCGCTTGTCGGGCGGTGCCCGCTGCTTCGCGCGCTACCGCGCCCATTTTGGCCTGCTCCCGGCCATGCGCGACGCAGCCTAGAAACCTGTCGGACTTGGGGCGTCGAGAGCGAAAGCCGACGATTCCCGAAGTCCGACAGGCTGCTGGGGCGCGTGCCCGCATGCAAGGGCCACGAGCGCGCAGCAGCGCCGCGTCGGGTGACAGCCGACGCGGCACCTACGCCGATAGCAATGCGACGTCGTGCTGCACTTCCACGCGGCCCACGCGGGCCGCGTCGAACCGCCGCTGACGCCTACTTGCCGTCGCGGTCCGAGTCGCCCGGGGTCGCTCGCTCCACCGTATCGCTGGCGCGTTGCCAGGCGTCGCGCGCGGCATCTTTTGCATGGCTCCAGCTCAAGCTCGAAGTGCCGCGTGCATCACCCCAGCCACGTGCCAAGTCGGGCTCGGCGTCGTCGAAGCGCAGACCCGGGCGTTGACCATAGGCGCTGACGCCATAGCCATAAGCCGGGCCGTAGTCATCGAAGGTCGATCCGGCGGCCACATAAGGGCGGCTCGTAAAGTTGTCGCGCCAGTGCGCGGCTTCGCGGGTCGGGTCGATCGATTCGGCAACGCCCTTGCCTGCAAGTCCACCGACGATCGCGCCGACGGCTGCACCGATCACAGTGCCCACCGGACCGGCGACGGTGCCGGTAGCCGCGCCAGCGGCAGCGCCGCCGAGCGCAGCGCCGATGCCGGTGCCCACGGGATGCGCACCGGGTGCGTTGGTAATCGGGTCACGGTTGGTATGCGCTTCGTTTGTCTTGTCGAGAGTTTTCAT
>CAYYFR010000232.1:0-8744 GCA_964470865.1 uncultured Burkholderiales bacterium
GACGCCCGCACCACTTCGCCCCACATCGCGATTTCGCGCTCCAAAATGCGCGCGAGCTCGTCCGGCGTCGTCGCGGCGACCTGCATGCCGAAGCTCTCGACGCGCCGCGCGAAGTCCGGCTCGCGCATGACGGCGACGATGTCGCGGTTTTGCCGCTCCTGCAATTCGCGCGGCAGGCCGCGCGGCGCGACGATGGCAAACCAGGCCATGATCTCGAAACCGCTCGCGCCCTGCTCGGTCATGGTCGCGACTTCCGGCAGCAGGCTGACGCGCGCCGGCCCGGTGACAGCAAGAGCGCGCAGCTTGCCGGCGCGCAATTGCGGTAGCGCGCTTTGCAGGTTGTCGAACATGAAGTTGGTGTCGCCGCGCAGCAGACCCTCGAGGGCCTGCGGGTTGCCCTTGTACGGGATGTGCTGTATGTCCAGCCCCCACTTGCGCTTGAACACCTCGCCCAGCAGGTGATTGGCGGTACCGTTGGCGGGCGAGCCGAAGTTAAGCGCGCCAGGTCGGGAGCGCGCGGCAGCGACCAGTTCATTGAGAGAACGCACCGGCGAGGACTGCGCGACCACCAGCGCGGTCGGAATGTCGACCACCTTGGTGATCGGCGTGAAGTCGCGGCGCGGGTCGTAGGGCAGGTTGCCGAAGAGGCTCACGTTGACGGCCAGCGACGCCGCTCCGGACAGAAGCAGGGTATAGCCGTCGCCGGCCTGCTGGGCGACGTAATGCGTGCCGGTATTGCCGCCGGCGCCCGGGCGGTTCTCGACCACCACCGGCTGGCCCCAGATATCCTTGACGCGCTCGGCGATCATGCGCGCCATGGCGTCCGAGGGCCCACCGGCGGGATAGGGGACGATCAGGCGCACCGGTCGCACGGGCCAGGTTTGGGCCTGGGCCGATCCGGCAAGACAGGCAAATACGATCCACAGCAGGACATGGCGCATGATCAGGCTCCGGGTAGCAGGTGTTCGAGGATGCAGTCGCTGGCCATGCCGCGTTCGATGAGGCTTTGGCGCACCGCGGCGCGGGTAGCGGTGCTGGCGGCGATGTAGGCGCGGGTGCCGCGGGCGTCGCCCACGGTCGCCGCGATCTGTTCGGCCAGATGCGCGGGTTCAGGCACTGCGACGATGCGCAGGTTGGCCGCGCCGGCTGCCAGCGCCTGCAGCCGCTCCGGGCAATAGGCAGTGGCGGCGACAATCAGCCACATCGGCTGGCGCATGCCGCAGGCGAGCGCCTGCCCGAAGATGCCAAGCAGCCCGCTCAAGCCCACGCCCTCGGCGACACCGATCATGGGGCCCAGGTGTTCCTCGTGCAGGTAAGCGTCGCCTGCGGGGCCGGTCACCGCGACGTCCATGCCGGCGCACCACTGGCCTGCTTGCGGCCCCAGGTGGAATTCCAGCGTGTCGTCGTCGGGCAGATTCGCCATCCAGGCCGTCAGCGGCGCGCGCCCCGGCGCGGAGAGCTCGGCTGACTGGCCGGCGGCAAAGGTCATTGGCCCGCCGCTGTGCACCGCCAGGCGCACGATGGCAATGCCGTCCGCGCGTGCCTCGGTGCTCTCGACGGTGCAGCGCAGGTGGCGCTGCGGATGCGCGACGACCCCGCCGATCTCGACCACCGCGACCACGCAGTCTTCCAGCGGGTGCGACTGGCAGGCCAGGATCGCGCCGCGCCGGCGCTCGGCGTCGCTCAACACCAGCGGGTTGTAGGTGGTTCCCATGTCGACGCGACCGCGGATCAGGATCGACTTACAGGAACCGCATTGCCCCTGCTGGCAAGCAAAGGGGTAGTCGATGCCGGCGTCGAGCGCGGCCTCGAGCACGGTGGCGCCTGCCGGAACTTCGATCTCCACGTCGAAGGGTTCTATGCGCACGCGCATGGCTAGGCCTGGCGCACGACGACCGGCAGTCCGGTCAGGCGCCGGCTGGCGGTGCGGTCCATGAACTCGACATCGGGTGCGTCGATAGCGTAGTCAGGATAGCGGCGCAGAAACTCGGCCACCGCGAGGCGCAGCTCCATGCGCGCCAGACTGGCGCCCAGACAGTAGTGCACGCCGTGGCCCAGGGTGGCGTGGCGATTGGGGTTGCGCGCAATATCGAGCCGCTCGGGGTCGGCGAACGCGGCGGGGTCGTGGTTGGCCGCGCCGATCATGATGTGCAGGATGTCGCCGCGGCGGATGGTCTTGCCGCCGAGCGTGAAATCGGCACGCGCGGTGCGAATGCCACGCTGGGTCGGCGCGTCGAAGCGCAGGAATTCCTCGGCGGCCAGGTTGATGCGCTCAGGTTCGGCCACCAGCCGTGCCAGCTGGTCGGGAAAGCGTTGCAGGTTCATGAGTGCGAGCGAGATCGCGCTGCGCGAGGTGCCGCCACCGGCGGTGGCCATCATGTTGCAGGTGGCGAGGATCTCCAGGTCGGTGAGGCGCTCGCCGCTGACCTCGGCGTGCACCATGGCGCTGATCATATCGGCGCCGGGTCGCGCGCGGCGCGCGGTGATGTGTGCCATGAAGTAATCCTGCTGCTCGTCGAGGATGCGGCGCTGCTCTTCCGCCATGGCCTCGCGGTCGGGGTTGACCGGCTGGAACAGGAAGTTGGAGCAGCGGTCGCTCCAGTGGCGCAGGCGCTGCTCGTCCGCCGAAGGCAGGCCCAGCAGGTCCAGCATCACCAGCACCGGTATGCGCGCGGCGAACTCCAGATAGGCATCGAAGTGCTCGCGACCGGCCAAGGTGTCAAGCACCTCGGCGACACGCGCGGCGATGCGCGGCTTCATCAGTTCGACCGCACGCGGCGTCATCGCCTTCATGAACAGCAGCTTGAGCCTGTCGTGGTAAGCGTCGTCGCGATAAAGGAGCCAGCGCGTGTAGTGCTCGATGACGAAACTGAAGCGCTCGCGCCGGACTTGCGGCAAATAGGAGTACAGGGTTTCGACTCGGTCGACGCTCAATTCCGAGTTGGCCTGCAAGTCGAATACTTCGCGGTAGCGCGTGACCAGCCACGCACCGGCGCGCTCCGACCAATGCACGGGGTCGCGCTCGCGCAGGCGGGCGTAGAACGGGTAGGGGTCGTAGACCGCAGCGGAGGTGAAGAGCCCGAAACTGTCGGCCGGGTCGGGGCCGGGCTCGACCGTGCGCATGCGAAAAGGCGCCGACTTGCGGCCATGCGCCGCATCCGGATTGTCGATCATGGTTTGGGACATCATGTGCCGCAGAGTAGAAGCCGGCCAGTCCGATGTCAAAGAGATTCGGGGCGTCTGTCCGCCTGGTGAGAAGCGGGCGCGATCGGCATCGCAGCGACCTCGATGCGCCGGGCGGCGATTTTCAGGCGCGGCAGAAACTCACGCAAGGCTTCCCGCGTCGTCAATGCGGCGTGGTGCCAGCTGATGTTGAGGCCGGCTATCGAGGTGGCGTCGCGCAGTATCGGTACTGCCAGGCTGGAAGTGCGCGGATTGAATCCCCGGATACGAGTGGCGTAGCCAGCACGGCGCACCCTTTCAACGCTCTCATCGAGCGCCGCCGAAGTGCGCGCAAGCGCGGCGTCCCGCCCGATTGTGCGGGCAAGCAGGCGCAGCGTTTCCTTGCGAACGCGCGCATTCGAAAACGCGAAACAGGCCATGCCGATTGCCGACTCAAGAATCGGCACGCGGTAACCGGCAGGAACCCGGTCGAGCGCAAGCGGGCTCGATAGCGATGTGCTCGCGCGGACGTGCATCGTGTCGCCATTCAAAGTCGCGATCGCGATCGGCCAGACCAGCGAATCGGCCAGCTCTTGCATGTGCGGCATGGCAGCATGCGTCAGCCATTCCTCGTCGCCGTAGCCGTCCGCGAGGGAGCGGACGGCATAGCGCAGACGTACACGTCCGCTGCGACGATCGCGCTGCACATAGCCCTCTTCTTCCAGAGTATCGAGCAGGCGGTACACGGTCGCGCGCGGCAACCCGGTGTCGCCGCACAAAGTGGCTACCGGGCATTCGCCGATGCGATTAAGGGCCTGCAGAAGATCAAGGCCACGGATAAGGGAGCGGACGCCGGCGCTTGCGCGCCCCGTCCCGCGGCCGACCGGCTTCACGGCTACGGTACGCCCCGACTTTTCACAATGGCGCAGCGTCGACGTCGCAGGTGAACTGCAACGCGTAGCTTCCCTCGACCCGCGCCTCGTTCCATGCGCGCTCCACATAGGCGCGCGCACCCTTGGCATGCGCGAGTTCCGGCCTGTGAAAGTGCTGGGCGTTGGCGGCCGAGCCCTCGACCATGCGCGTGGTACGTGCATGGTGCGCGGCTTGGTAGCGCGCCGGTGCGGCCGCCACTTTCTCGTAGCGGCGCGTCACCGCTGCCAAACGGCGGCACCGGCTTGCAGAAATAACCCGGGTTGCGCGCGCGCATCTCGTCGAGGAAACCCGCCGGGCGCGGGCGGTCGCGGCAATCCGCGCGGTAGACGGCATTTGACATGCGAGGGATTCTACCGCCGAGTCCGCGGCGGACACCGCCGCCGGTGCGCCTGCTTGGTCTTGATGCCCGCCTTTCAGGTCAGGTCCTTGAAGAAGTCGCGGTCGTCCTGCACTGCTTCGCAAACGCCTGCGGGCCCTTGAAGTCGGGAAACTGGCTCAACTTGAGCATGGCCTCGCGCGCCTCGCCGTGGAAACCGAAGCCCGACCTGCTTGCGTACTTGCAGTCCCTCTGATCGGCGTGGATTTATGCGCCCTCCGATGACCACGCCGTCGCGGCGCTGACGAGGCGGTGGCAGGCCGGCCACTCCACATAAAACGGCGCTCAAGATAATGGACCCAGCAGGCGACCTCGACGATGCCGCCATCGCGGTACAAGGCATCGAACCCGGCATATGCATCGGCCTGCAAATAGCCCCGGTAGCCGGCCAGAAAGCGCATCGGATGCCGCCCCTCGCGCGACTCAGTGAACTCGAACACCACCGCAGGCGCGTGCGCCTGCCAACCGACGCCTTCCGCGTCGCGGCGGAACTCGCCGCCCCGGTAAGCCCACAGGCGCGCGGAACGCGTCTTGCCACGCCCGGGGGCGGCCAGCAGCAGGGTGGTGTCGTCGGCACCGACTACCCCGGACTTGCGCATGTCGACGGCTTCGGCGCGGGCGTAGGCGCGCACGCCCGAACCGTTCAGCATCGCAGGGCACGCGCGATGCTGCGCGTCAGTTCGCTGGCGACCGCGCCGATGGCGCGGATGCGGGTCAGTTGGTCAGCGCGATTCCGAGCGTGGCTTCAGGCGCGCCGGCCGCCGGTGCCAGCCCTGCCGTGTGCGCCGCTCGCAGTGGGATCGGCAGCATGATCGGGCGCGCCTTGACCCTCGCCGTGCGGCCTCTGCCAGCCCCGAGGTCAACGATCCATTAAGGCCAGCACCTTGGAGGCCAGATGCGCCACCCGCACCCAGGGCAGGATGAGAAAGCGAACGTTATTGGCGATAAAGTGCAGACGAGCGCGCTTGAGCGGCTCGCTCCACCCGATGTGACGGTCCAGCGCAGCAATCTTCCAGGCCGCGCTCGCCCACCCCAGGCACGCCACCACCTGGCCATCGATGAACACCTCTTGCTTGAGGTGCGTGTCCCACCAGCTTGGGGCGGCCCAAGTAGTGGTAATGTTGCAACAGGTAGTCCCACAGTTCGCTGTGCCCTCCCTGCGTCTACTCGATCACCGGCCCGGCAAAGTCCCCCACCGTCCCACTGAGACCCTGATGCGTGTAGAGCGGAATCTGCGCGTAGGTCTTCTTCGAAACATTGCTCTTGACGCGCTGGCGCGGCGGCAGCTCGATGCGCCCCGACTCCGTAAGCCGCAGCAGCAGGTCGCGCACCGCAAACTCCTTGTAGCCCCCGTTGGGCTGGCGCCAATCCCACAACTCGCACAGCGTTCGCGCGATAAAGCTGCGGCCTCGCGCATAATGCGACGCAATCGCCGCCTGCACCTGCGCGATGTCCTGTGCCCTCAGATCGCGGGCGCGGTAGCGAAAAAGAATCGGCTGCAGTTCCATGTGGTTCCCCCAAACAAAGGGATCCATACAGAAAACCCGCCTCTGATGCCTGCGAAATCTTTCAGACGGCTAATGTCACACAAATCTTATATAAGTTCAGAATTTGACAAGAAAGTAGTGCCACGATAGGGGGATGTATGGAGACGGTAGTCGTGATTGACTTTGAAACTACGGGGTTGGACCCGGGATGGGGCGATCGTGCAACCGAGATTGCGATTGTGGTGGTCCGCGATGGCCGTATCGTCGATAGTTATCAAAGCCTGATGAACCCCGGGCGGCGAATTCCGGCAGAGGTTACCCAGCTGACAGGCATCACGAACGACATGGTCGCCAGAGCGCCGCCGGCTTCGAAAGTGATGCGCGAAGCGTCTCGCTTCGTTGGCAGCAAGCCGGTTGTTGCACACAACGCGTCGTTTGATCGTAAATTCTGGGACGCCGAACTTGAGCGACTCTCACTGAGCACGACCATGCCATTCGCGTGCACCATGTTGTTGTCGCGACGGCTATATCCCGATTCCCCGAACCACAAATTGGCAACCCTCGTTGATTTTCTTAAGCTACCCAAGGCAGGGCGCGCCCACCGGGCGATGGCCGACGCCCAGATGGCCAGCCACTTGTGGAGCCGCATCCAGAACGACGTCGCGAAGTCCTATGGGGTCAAAGGTGTTTGCCACGAAATATTGACATGTGTTCAGCGGGTCCCGCGCGCGCAGGTACCAACTTTGCTTGGGTCATATCGGTAACTTGACGAAACCAAGATCATGATCGCGGAGGCACCGCCATCGAGATTGGGAGGCTGATGTCTCCTCTGTTGCCAGACACCAGGAAGGACGCAAGCAAGATCCCTTTGTTACGAAGCCTTGAATATAGTTTTGTCGCATCCATTCACCGTTCGACCGGACTGTATCAGCCGGGCCGGCCGGCAACAAGGCATTGCGCTCGGCGCTTGCCGCGGGTACATAACTGCCGGTCGACAACAACTGCCGGTCGCGCTTGCCCGCGCGCGCGGCGCGCCATACCATGCGAGACCGCAAGACGCAAAAGCGAAGGTAGCCGTTGAGGCGTTCGACGATGGCCGCAGGCGTGCCCCTGTGTGCCAGAACGCCAAATCAACCGAGATACTCGCGATTGTCGAAGCCGAGTTCCATCACGGTGGGCACATTGGGGAAGGCTTCCACGCGCGCTTTGGTGGTTACAGCCAGGAGCAAGAGCGAGCCGCCGCGTATTTGCAAGCGCAAGAAGTCCAACGGCCGCCCCAGCCTGCCCAAGGACCTGCCGCGCCGGCGCGTCGACTACGACCTGAGCGCTCATCATCACGCCGCCGTGCTCATGCCAGCAGCGCAAGCCGGCCTTTGCAACCTGCAGTCGAGATTGCGCTGATAACTGGATGGTCACGCAGTCCCGTGTCCCGGTCACTCGATCCGGACTGCCATGCCTGCCGCCACCGCCTGCGCCTCACCGCGCAGGGCCGTCTACCGCCGTCGCCAGCCCGAGCGCACGCTGCTCTATCGCACGGTGCAGACCCATCTTGCCACCTGGCTGGCGTTTTAGAATGATGGCGCCGGGGCGAGCGCGCCCGCAGCCACCGAGCGGGAATTCCGCCGCTACCTCGACTGCGGCATCCTCGCCCACGGCTTCGCTCGCGCCCGCTGCGTTGCGTGCGGGCACGACTTCCTGATCGCCTACTCCTGCAAGTGTCGCGGCGTGTGCCCCTCCTGCACCACCCGCCGCATGGTGGAGACCGCCGCGCATCTCACCGACCATGTCATCCCGCACTTGGCCGGTGCGCCAGTGGGTGCTCGCGGTGCCCAGGCGCCTGCGCTACCACCTGGAGCGCGATCCGGCGGTTCTGAACGCCGCACTGCACATTTAAGCTGCGGCCGCGGCGATGCCGCTTAACCTGCTGCGCAGGTTAGCCTGCGCTGAAACTTCGTTTTCCTGAGCGCCATCGCGCGGGTGCTGCGCCAACACAGTCCCGGCGCCAGTGCAGCGTCCCGCTAAGGCGCCGTGGTCTTCATCCACCGCTTTGGCGCGCTGCGGGGCACCCATCTGCACTTCCACTGCGTGGTGGTGGATGGCGTGTTCGAGGCCGATGCGACCGGGGGTGCGGTTTTTTTACCCAGCCAGCACACTGGATGTGCCCGCGATCGAAGAGGTTCAGGCCACCGCGCGGCGAAGATTGTTGCGCGCGGCCCTGCGGCGCGGGCTGTTGTCGGCGGCCGACGCGCAGGTGATGGCCAAGTGGGAACACGGCGGCGGCGTCTCGGTCGATGCAAAGGTACGCATCGAGGCCCACGAGCGCGATGGTCTGGAACGTCTGCTGCGGTATTGCGCCCGTCCCGCCTTTGCGCTGGAACGCTTGCGTGAAATCGATCCCGCGTATCTGGTCTACGAGAGCAGCAAGCCCGGCCCGGGCGGCAGCGTGGGCCTGATACTGACACCGATGCAATTGCAGGGCCGGCTGGCGGCGCTGATTCCGCCACCGCGCAAACATCGGCATCGCTACTTCGGGGTGCTGGCACCCAACGCGCCTGCGCTATGCGGTCACCGCGCTGGCGCAGCCCGCTGAGATTGCCGCCGCACCGACGCCGGTTGCGCCGATCCCGCCGGATGCGGCCCCGGCAGAGCCAATGCATCGCCAAGCGGCGCGCTACGTCTGGGCGCTTCTGCTGGCGCGCATCTACGAGGTGCTGCCGCTTACGTGCCCGCAGTGCGGCGGCGCGATGAAGATCATCGCTTTCATCACCGAGGCGGTGGTGATGCGG
>CAYYFR010000233.1:0-8656 GCA_964470865.1 uncultured Burkholderiales bacterium
GGCCCCAGCGAGGACAGTTTTTGCCGCATTCGCCGCCCCATAGCCCGGCTATGGGACAAGAAGGCGGTGAAAAATGAACCGCTGCGGTCGATTTGCGGCCGACGATTCTCAAGTCCGACAGGTTGCTAGGCATGCGCTGCTTCTCCGCCACCCAGGTAGGCCATCTGCACGGCGTGGCTGGCGCGAATCTGGTCGGGCGTCCCCGATTCCAGCACCGAACCGTCGACCATCACCGTCAGCGTATCGGCAAGACTGAACACCGCGTCCATGTCGTGCTCGACCAACAGGATCGCGTGCTTGTCGCGCAGTCGGCGCAGCAACTCCACCATGCGTGCCGACTCCTCCGCCCCCATCCCGGCAAGCGGTTCGTCGAGCAGCAGCACCCTGGGCCGGGTCGCGAGGGTCATCGCGATTTCGAGTTGGCGCTGTTCGCCGTGCGAAAGCGCGGCTGCCGCGACGCCGCCACGGCCCTGCAAGCCGGCGTCGGCCAGCGCCGCCTCCGCCGCCGCGTTCACCTCATGGTAGGAGGAAGCGCGTTTCAGTAAGCGCATCGCGCTTGGCAGGCGCGACTGCGCCGCCAGCCGGCAATTCTCGAATACCGAAAACGGCAGGAAGATATTGGTCTTCTGGTAACTGCGCCCCACCCCGAGTTGTGAGATGCGGTGCGCCGGCAGACTGGTGATGTCCACACCGCCCAGGCGGACCCGCCCGGCGCTCGGCGGCAGGTCGCCCGAAAGCAGGTTGATCAGGGTGGATTTGCCCGCGCCGTTCGGGCCGATAACCGCGTGCACTTGTCCCATGTACGCGGCCAGGCTCACTTCGCGCACGGCGGTGAGTCCGCCGAAGTGGCGCGTCAGGCGCTCGGTGCTCAAGGCGGGCTCCGGTGCGCGAACGGCTTCAGGCATCGCGCTGCACCGAACCGCCGGCCACGCGGGCAACGAGACCGATGAGACCGTTCGGCAAGAAGAGGGCGGTGAGCACGATGAAGCCGCCCATCAACAAATGCCAATGCTTGGTGAGGTCCTGGAACCAGAGTTCGAGCAGCATCCACACTGCGGCGCCCAGCACCGGGCCGGCAAGCGTTCCCATGCCGCCCAGAATCACCATCATCATCACCGCGCCCGAGAGATGCCAGCCAAGCATTTCCGGGTTGACCACGCCGAACTGCAGCGCCGCGAGATAGCCGGCCACGCCGGCGGTCGCGCCGGCGATCACGAAGCAGGCGAGCTTGTAGCGGAAAGTGGCATAGCCGAGCGAGCGCATGCGCTGTTCATTGGCCTTGATGCCGGCCAAGACGCGGCCGAATGGCGAGGCGAGCACCGTGCGCAGCAACAGGAAAACCAGGGCGAACAGGGCCAGCGCGAGATAGTAGACATGGGAGTAGTTGTCCAGATTGATCGGTTGCCAGTCGCCTATTTTCGCCACCGGCCGCATGTCGATGAATATGCCGTCGTTGCCGCCACCGATCTTGGTGTCATAGAAGAGGAAATACAGCATCTGCGCGAAAGCCAGGGTCACCATGATGAAATAGATACCCTGCATGCGCACCACGAAAAGCCCGATGACGAACGCCAGAAACGCGCTGGCCGCGACGGCCAGCGGAAACGAAGTCCAGAAACTCGCGGCCTGATACTGCGGCGTGAGCAAAGCGAGCGCATAGGCGCCCGCACCATAGAACGCGGCATGGCCGAACGACACCATCCCGGTGGTGCCGAGCAGCAGATCCAGGCTCATGGCGAATATGGCCATGATGAGTATCTTGGCCGCGAATTGCACGTAGAACTTCCCGGCGAACAGGGGAACGAAAGCCAACGCCAGCACCAAAAGCGCGAGCATGAGCAAGCCGGCGATGCGGTTGCCGCGCATGAGACTCAAAGTTTTCTCCCGAACAGGCCTTCCGGGCGCCATAGAAGAACGCCCGCCATCAACACATACACCGTCATGCTGGAGAGTTCGGGCAGCAGTTTCACGCCACCCAGTTCGAGATGGACCACCTTGCCGAAAGTATCGACCAGGCCGATCGCCAAGGACGCGATCAACGCGCCCTTGACCGAGCCCAGCCCGCCTATCACCACCACGACAAAGCAGATGATAAGCACATGGTTGCCCATGCCCGGCGCCACCGCCGATACGGGCGCCGCGATCATGCCCGCAAATGACGCCAACGCTATGCCCGCCGCGAACACGATGCGGTAAACCAGTTGTATGTTGATACCGAGAGACTGCACCATGTCGCGGTCGGTCGCGCCGGCGCGAATGCTCATGCCAAGGCGCGTTTTCTGGATCGCGAGGTAAAGGCCCAAGGCCACGACAAGACATACCAGCGAAATCCACAGCCGGTACACCGGGTAGGTGAGCGTGTCGGTGAGAGGGATCGATTGGTTGAGCAGCGCCGGAATCGGCAGGCTGCGCACATCGTCACCCCACAGGACGCTGCGCAGTTCCTCGAACACCAGGATCAGGCCGTAGGTGCATAGCACTTGGTAGAGATGGTCGCGCTTGTACAACCAGCGTATCACCAGCCATTCAAGGGCGAGCCCGATCAGCACGGACAGCACGATCGCCAGCGGCAAGGCCAGCCAGAAGCTGCCGGCCTGCGCGGCGAGCGACCAGGCGAGATAGGCGCCGATCATGTAGAAGCTGCCGTGCGCCACATTGATGATGCCCATGATGCCGAATACAAGGGTGAGTCCGCTGGCGACGAGAAACAGCAGCAACCCATACTGCACGCCGTTTAGCACCTGGATCAAAAAGATATTGAAGTCCATACACGCGCTGGTGGCGGGCTACTCTCGAAAGCGCAGCAGCGGCCCGCCGGCTGCCTGCCGAGGCACCGCCTGCACCGGCCGCACCGGGGCTTGGTCGACACCTGCCGCGAACATCATAGCCGCGCGGCAGGCATGTTCCCGGCAGGAATCACGCGGGTCAAATCTTCAAGCCGGCATTTTGCAGGCCGCGATCATGGCCGGGTCGTCGTCAAGCGCCTTGATCGCCACTTCGACAACGCGGTTCTGGTTGCCCGTGACGCGGCGCAGGTAGTGGTCCTGAATCGGATTGTGGGCCTTCGACAGGGTCCAGGCGCCCCGCGGGCTGTCGATTTTCGCGCGCTCCATGGCCTTGATCATGTCGGACTTCCTGGCGATGTCGCCCTTGACCGCCGCGAGCCCCGCGTTGAAAAGCAGGCCCGAGTCGTAGCCCGCCACGGCGTAGACATCCGGTTGCAGTTTGTAGGTCTTGGCGTAGGCGAGCCGAAAGGCGTTGTTGCGCGCGCTCTCGATGCCGTCGCCGTAGTGAAGCGTCGTCTCCACGCCCTCTGCCACGCCGCCCAGGCCTTCGAGCACACCGTCGGTCAGAAAGCCCGGCCCGACCAGTGGAATACTCTTCATCAAGCCGGCCTGCGCGTAGTCCTTGAGAAACTTGCCCGCGCCGGCACCGGCGAAAAACGCATAGGTCGCATCCGGCTTTAGCGAGGCAATCTCGGTGAGCAGCGCCTGGAATTCGACGTTCGGAAACGGGATCCACAATTCCTTGACGATAGTTTTGCCGCCAGTCTTGAGAAAGGCGTCCTTGAAGCCTTTGACGAATTCCTCACCGGCGGCATAGCGCCAGGCCAGCGTCACCACGTTTTTCACTGCGGGTCGCTTGGCCAGCACCGTACCCATGGCAAAGCCGGACTGCCAGTTGGAGAACGAGGCACGGAAAATATTGGGCGCGCAGAGCGGGCCGGCCGCCGGCGCCAGGCCGGCGTTTGGAATGATGTGCAACACACCCGCTTCGCGGGTGACACGGATCATGCCGGCGGCGACACCCGAGTGGACCGTGCCGAGCAGCATGTCGACCTTGTCGCGCGTGACCAGGCGGTTGACGTTGTCGGTCGCCTTGGCCGGGTCGGATTCGTCATCCACCTTGAAAAACTCGATATCACGGCCGGCGAACTTTCCACCGGCCTCCTGCAGCGCGAGCCTGAAGCCGTTCTCGATGGCCACTCCGAGCGGGGCGAAGGTGCCCGTGTAGGGCAACATCAGCCCGACCTTGATCTTCGTCGCCTGGGCGCGCACGATGGCCGGAAACCCCGCCACACCAGCGGCCCCGCCGCTGGCTGCGAGAAACTTGCGACGGTCGAAAGCGGCGTTGCTCATGTCGTTTTCCTTCAAGTGGGTTGATTGGAAATGAATCGGAACAATCCGTGCGGCCAGCATTGCACTATCCGCCCCATGGGACAACGCGTTTGCGCAACCGCGCGCGGCCGCGTTGGGGGAACGTCATCGACCATACTGGCACAGACGCCGTCGGCCTACTTGCGGCGGCACGCTCAAGCCGCTTTCGCCCGCGCGGACGCATTCTCGTCCGGCACATCATAGCCGGCCAACAGGCCGTCGACCAAGCCATGCAGTTCGTCCCACGGCGTTTCCCTGAAACTGTGGTTGCGCACGATGAACGACGCGCCGGCGTAAAACTTTTCATATTGCTGGTGGCGCCCGGCAAATTCGGAGCCGACCAGATCCCACGCGAGACGAAACAGCTTCATCCGCTGCACGGCGGCCAACTGCGGGGTCTGCCAGTACTTTTCGAACAACTCGCGCATGCCCTGATCGCGCATGACGGAAATGTCGGCGGGCATCTGGAACACCCCGCCACCGCATAATTCGCGGATCGAATCGATGATCTGCGAGTGGTTTTCGGTGCACCAGTTCAAGCCGGCGTACATGTAGCGCCGGTTGTAGGTCTTGTGGCCGGCGGGCCAATCCTCGGCGTCCTGGATCTGCCCGGCGACCAGTCCGCCGAGCGTGGCTTCGAGCGCCGCCAGCCTGCCAAGGGTTTCGCGCACCGCCGGCACCTGGTCAGCGCCGGAAGCCTGGGTAATGCGCGAAGCGAGCCCTACAAGAAGGCGCATCTTGGCGTGAAAACGCACGTTCGACTGGTGGTTGCCGTAGCAGTGGGCCGGCGTCTTGATATAGATCTCGCGCGCCAGCACAGCGTCGTTGTGCACGAACACTTTTTCCCACGGCACTTTGACCTCGTCGCACATCACCATGCTGTCGGTCTCGTCGAAACGGTGCGCCAGCGGGTTGTCGAACTCGACGCTGGCGTCGCGCTCGAAGGGTTTGCGCGACCACAGGGTCAGCCCCTTCGCATTGCAGGGCACCGCGCAGGTCACCGATTCGGCGAGCTGGGTTGGCGCTAACGGGATCAGGTTGCCGATCCAGATCTCGTTGGCGAAAACGGCGCCGGTGGCGAGCATCTTCATGCCGGATATGACCAGGCCGTCGTCCTCCTCGCGCAGCACGCGCAAGGTCGGTGTCGGCAGGTTCTGCTTGACATAGAACTCGGGGTTGCGCGCCGCTTGCGGCGGGATCACCGCATAGCAGGCGAAGGTATCTGCTTTCTTCATGTGCGCGTAGTAGCGCATGAGGTTTTCCGCATAGGGCCCGAAAACCTCCGGGGCGGTCGACATGCCAGTGACGAAGCTTGCGACATGATCGGGCGAGCGCCCGAGCAGGCCATGGCTTTGCGCCGCGATCTTGCGATGCAGCGCGGTGCGCTTCTCGAGGTCTTCGCGCGAGCGGGCTGGCAGAAAGTAGGCGCTGAAGCGTTCGCCGCCCTCCTCGAAACTCGCCGCGTCTCGATTCTCGGGCGCGGCCTTCATGTCGTATATCGCCGCCATGCTGTGCGCGGCGTTGCGAAACGCCGGGTGCGTGGTTACGTCGGTCACCTTCTCGGAACCGATATAGACCACGCGCCCGTCGCGCAGGGATTCCAGATGCTCGGCGCCGGTCTTGAGCATGGCTGTTCTTTCAGCGATCCGGCTGGCGCTTGACGCCGCTGGTTTCGTAATAGTGGATCTCGTACAACAGGCAACCTGTTTTGGAAGTGAACGGGCCGTGATGCGCGCCCGGCGGGCGGCACGCATAGGTGAAGGCGCGGCTGGCTTGCCCCCCCTGACCCTTGTCGTCGTTGCCGACAATCAGATCGCCCTGGACCAGGAACACCTCTTCCCAGTGGTCGTGCACGAACGGCACGGTGGAGAACGCGCCGGGTTCGAGTTTGAGAAGGCGCGTGCGGCTGCCGCGCTTGGCGGTTTCGTCGATATCGGAGGCGAGGATCTTCTGCGTGAAGCCGGGCGGATAGCCGGGCGGCACCTCCCACCCTGACTCCGGCTTCATGTCGACGGTGACGAATTCCAGATGTTGCTTGGGTTGCATGAATCGCTCCTTCGTTGAGGGATGCGCCCTACGCGACACGGGCAGTGGACTGACCGACCAGAAATGCGGAAAGCGCCGCGCCGCGATCGCCGCAATCCACCAGATCGCGCACCAATGCCACCAGGGTTTCGAACGAGCGCTGGTCCAGGCATTCGAACAGCACGTCATTGACCTGTTGCTGGTAGGGCGCGAGCGTGCGTGACAGGGTCTCGCCGGCCGGTGTGAGCTTCAACAGCACCTTGCGGCGATCAGTCGGGTCCGCACGCTTTTCGATCACCCCGCGATCGGCGAGCTTGGTCACCTCGATGGTGGTGAACGCCCCACTGCGATGCAGGCGCGCAGCGACCTGTCCCACGCTGATGCCGGCTCCCGAGGTGTCATCAACGGCGCCGAAGCGGCGCACGATCATGAGGACTTCAAACTGCACGCCGGTCAAGCCGATCATCGCGCCGAATCCGTTGCGGCAGGCTTCGATATGGTGTGAATAGGCCATCAGGTCGTGAATCAGCCCGCGAAAGGTCGTGTCCGATCCATCGACGAGCAGTTCGGGGCGCGAGATGGTGGGTATTTCCCGTTGTGGCTTCGTGAGGGCGGGCATGCCGGGAAGCTACACGTGCCACTCGCCTTTGTCAATTAGCTTTGCAACAAAGTGATATTGCGTTGCAATACTCCCTTCGTCTGATTTCCGGCGTCGACCAAAGGGAGGAAAAATGCTCAAACTTTACGCCCTGTACCGATCACGCGCGTTTCGCGTCGCTTGGCTGTGCAAGGAATCCGGGATCGCCTATGAGCATGTCGACGTGAGCGTCAACGTCGATCAGGCGCAATGCAAGGAGCCCTGGTTCGCCGCGCGCAACCCGAATGCACGCGTGCCGGTCAGCGACGACGACCGGTTCGTGATGTGGGAATCCGCCAATCGCTCGAAAAACAAGCTTCGGTTGGGGCCGTACGACATCAGCCCGCGGTTGGTCGAAAACTCGCGGTGCGGGGCGATTCCGGGAAGACGATGCCGGGGTGCATCGCGCCGCGCGCGCCACCGCCGCGCGGCATGGTCGCCTTGGCGTTACACTTTTCCGATGCGAACATTTACTGAATACAAACTCGCCCTGTCGCGCGGCGTAGCCCTGCACACGCAGGACTGGCCGGGCCACGAACCACCGGTGCTGCTGATCCACCCAAACCGCACCATCAATCGCGTCTGGGATCATGTGATCGCGGCCAGCCGCTTGCCGCATCGATTCCTCGCACCCGGCCTGCGTGGCCACGGCCTCTCCGACTATCCACCTGCCGGCTATCGCCTCGCCGATCACCGCGACGACCTGATCGATTTCATCGAGACCATCGGCGCCGGCCCGATGTTCGTCGTCGGCCAGGCCACCGGCGCCATGCTGGCCCTGATGATCGCCCATACCCGCCC
This sequence comes from uncultured Burkholderiales bacterium, assembly GCA_964470865.1. Taxonomy (GTDB): domain Bacteria; phylum Pseudomonadota; class Gammaproteobacteria; order Burkholderiales; family JAEUOS01; genus JAEUOS01. Next base: position 7,621 of record CAYYFR010000233.1, read on the forward strand.
GGATCTGGTGCGCGCGGTGGTCGCCGCCAACCCGGCGCTGGCGATTCCACCGGCAATCAACAACCTGGTGCAATCGCAGGTGCGCGCCCATGCCGTGCTTGCCAGCCGCGCGGCGGCGCGCAGCGCGCTGCCCTTTTCATCGCGCTGGACACCGGCGATCGTTGAACACTATCTCGACCATGCGCTCGAAGAGGTCAAGGCCGGCGCGGCGGACACGACGGTTCGCTGGCGCTACCACGCGGCGGGGGTGGCCGAATGCGAGGCCGACCTGGTGCACGACCACAGCGAAGCGATCCGCAGCGCGCGACCTGTGCTGGTATTCGGCGGCGCTGCGGCCAGCGTGCTGCCGGCTTCGATTGTCGATCGGGTGTGCGCCCTGCTGCCCAATCATGAGCGTGCGCTGCTGCCGGCGGCGGATCATCGCCTTTCGCAGGACAACCCCGCCGGCTTTGCGGCGTTGCTGGACGATTTTGTGGCGCGGCACAGCCCGGCAGTGCCGTAACACCTACGCAATCCGGTGCAGATTCTTCGCGCCATCGTAGGTGAGCGCCACTTCCTCTTCGGCCCGCAGCCCGCGCAACACCGCCTTGAAAAACTTCTTCACCGCCGAATTCTCCAGTGGCTCGCCCTCGAAATAGGCATGCGAGGACCCCACCCGTTTCACGTTGGTGAAGTCCACATAGGTGGCCTGGGTTGAATCGAGGCGGTTGGTCCAGTGGCCCAGGCGCGCCAGCTGTTCGTCGCCGCCCTTGAGGCGCTACGCGCGCAACGCGCCATCATCTTCGTTGATGGTGACATAGAGTCGGCTGCGCGGATGCAGGTGATCGATCCATTCGGCATGCATGGCGTTGTTGACGTCCGCCGCGCAGATGGCGATGTTGTCGAACAAGGGCAGGCTGCCGCGCAAGGCGCTCGATGGCGCCAACGCGCTCGCGGAACCTTTCGCTGTTGACGCGTACCCCCCTTTCCTTTTTCGCCTCGCCAACGATGCTGTCGATGGCGCTGGCACGCAGGTCCACCAGCAGCTGGCGCGCCT
>CAYYFR010000234.1:0-8589 GCA_964470865.1 uncultured Burkholderiales bacterium
CGAGCAAGTGGAGTCGACCCGCATCGACTTGCGCTCGGCCTGCCAGAAATGACACTGCCGCGCGAACGTCTTCCACTTTGGCCTGGCGGCTCTCCCAACGCCGCGGCTCGCCGGCCGATTCGCCGTGGTAGCGCGGATCGAAGATCAGCGCCGCAAAGCCCTCGCGCACCAGGCGTGAGGCGTATTGCAGCGGGACCTGCTCCTTGACGAATGCCACCGGTCCCATCACGGCCACGGCCGGCCACGGGCCCTTGCCAGCAGGCACGAAGAGGTTGCCCACCACGTCCAGTCCACCGCTCTTGAAAGTTACGCGTTCGACCGTGTAGGGCCCAGCATCGACGCGCGCGCCGCCGTCCCACGGCTGGGTGGTGAACGCTGCGCCGGATGTGCCCGACAGGTGGGCTGGGGTCGCGGGCGCAGTGCTTTGAGCCGCGGCGGGCCCGACCATGGCGATCGCGCTGGCGCTGGCCATAAACCGGCGCCGTTGTTCCCGTCGTCGGTTGCTGATGCTGGCGTCGGCCTCGAAATCAAGGTGCGCGTTGGCTGGTGTAGTGGGCATCATATCGATTCTCCTGAAGTTGATTACGAAGCTTAATCATCGCCGACGGTCAGCATCCTGTGAAGACACGCATCAGGATGCTGAACATGTCACAAGCGGATGCCGACAACGACCCTGCGAGCTTCGGAACCTGCTGCATGCTCCTTGCGCGTTCGGCTCGGTCTGCTGCGCAACTGCGGAAGATCACGCACGACGTTTACCTCGGGTGTCAGAAGACTCCTCGCGCTTACAGCCATGCCACCACATCGCACCGACCAAATTCTCGCGGTGACGTCGGCTGGCGTGGATCACGCCGGCGATGTGCAGCGGGATCAGCAGACCCAGCGGCCAAGCGAGCAGCGCATGGGCGGCGATCAACCAAGCCTCGCCCCAGAACCGGTCGGTCACGTAGAGGGCGCCGGTCGCGCCAGCGCCAGCGCCCAGCGACAGCACCACCACGACCATCCATGCGCCCAGCGGGTTGTGGTTGAGGTGGCGAGCCTCCCGGCCTTGCCACAGGGCTCGCGCGTAGTTCCAGGTGACCATCGGCGCGCGAACAAAGGCCGAGAAACGGGCTGGCAACGGCCCGACGAGGCCGAGCGCGAGCCGCAAGAGTGCGAGGACCAAAGCGAGGTAACCCGCCAATTCGTGCAGGCGTCCGCCCTCATACGTGACAAGCGCCGCAACCGTGGTCAACGCCAGGCCCGCGTGCAGCAGACGCTGCCACTTTGGCCAAACCCGCACCCAAGCCATCACGGCAATCAGCGCGACCTTGTCGGGACGGGCGCCAGCGTTACCGGATGGAAATAAGCCTCGACACGCTGGCCCTTGTCGTCGATCGCATAGACCTCGTAGCAGCCACCATCTTCTTTGACGCGCCGTACCATCCACCCGCGCTCCGAGAGTTGTTTTTCGAGCTTTGCAATCGGCTGCCAGCTCGACTTGGGGCCGGAGTCGCAAGTGGCCAGGCCGGTGGCTGAGACAACGGTGCAGACCGCAATGGCCATGGCGGCCAGCAAGCCCTGGATTCGATTTTTCATCAGTAAGACTCCTCGGGCGGCACCATGCCGCCATGCAGTATTTGGGTGCCTCTCATCAGGCGGGCCGGTGAACATGCGGCAGCTGCGGCCACGGGCGGTCAAACTGCTGCGCTCGACCAGCAGGCCTTCAACGCCTGCTTCAGTGTGGTGGAGCCGCGCCTGGTCTCGTGCGTGGACTCGAAGGCCACGGTGCCATCGTTGAAGCCATGGAACATTTCGCAGAATGCACGCACAGTGGTTTCGGGGAAGCCCAAGGCCCCGGAAGACCCCGGGCCAGTCGGCCTCGTCTGCGGCCACCACGGCGACTTCCTTGTTCAGCAGCTCGCCAAGCGTCCGCCCAGCGTCTTGCGGTGAATAGTCTTGCGGACCATGCAGATTAATCAGTCGGCGAGTGTCGGAGGTGTCGAGCAAGAGTTGCGCAGCCGTTGAACCGATGTCTCGGGCCGCCACCATCGGCAATGACCGTTCCGGCGGCAGAAACATCGTGGGCAGCACGCCCTGCGCCAACACGGGATGCAACGACCAAGCCCAGTTCTCCATGAAGTTCGCGGCGCGCAGCACGTTCAGCCGGCCGTGCAGTTTGTCCAACTGCTGCTCGAAGTCCCAAGTCGTTGCGATGTTGCCGGTGCCTGCGGGCTGGTGCGCGCCAACCGACGACAGCGCGACGACATGCGTAACGGCGGCGTGGTTCGCCGCATTGATGAGGCTAGTGTGAATCCTTCTGGCCTCGGCGAACATATCGCCAGCCATGTAGTTCGCCGGGTTCATCAGGTAGGCGCCTTCGATGCCAACAAGGGCACGGGCCAGGCCGGCCTTGTCCGTCAGATCGGCGACCACGATTTCGGCGCCTCGGGCGCGCCACTCGGCTGACCTATCGTCATCGTTGCGCACGATGAGACGTATTGATGCGCCAGCAGCGAGCAGGGCTTTGGCGACTGCTGAACCCGTCTGCCCCAGAGCCCCGGTGATGGCATACACGGTTGAATTTCCTTTTGTGGTAACAGACCTGCAGCATGGCGGACAGCGTGCATTCTGTGAATACATCGTGCAGAATACCCAACATGCTAAAAACGGATTCTAATCTTGACCCTGCGGGCTTCGACCTAAACCTGCTGCGTTATCTGCGTGCCCTGGTCGACTCGGCCAGCGTCACACGCGCTGGCGTGACGCTGGGTATGAGCCAGCCGGCAGCATCGCGGGCCGTGGCGCGGCTGCGGCGGCAGTTTGCCGACCCCTTACTCGTGCGTACCGGCCGCGGCTATGTGCTCACGCCGCTGGCGGAGCAGTTGGCACCGGGCGTGCGACGAGCCCTTGCGGCAGCCGACGAGGTGCTGGCCGCCGCCATCTTCGATCCCGCAATAGCGCAACGGCGCCTGTGCATCGCCACCACCGACTACGGCATGTCCACCGTGCTGCTGGATTTGCTGCCAAAGTTGCGCACAGCCGCGCCCGGCATCAGACTGCAGGTCGATCCTTGGGGCGACGATACCGTGGCGGCAATGGAACGCGGCGCACTCGACTGCGCCTTGTTTGCTGACGGCCCGCTGCCGCCGGACTTTCACAGCCGCCGCTTGTTCGAAGACGGCTATGTGCTCATTTGCCGGCGTGGCCACCCGCTGCTGGCGCATTCAAGCTCTCCCGCCAGGGGACTGCTCACCGCAGCGGCGGCCTATCCGCAGTTTGCGGCGCGCTACCCTGGGCAACGCGGACAGGTCACAGACGACGTCTACCGCCGTCTGAATATGGTGCCCGCGCCGATGGCGGTGGAGGCACCCTATTTTTATGCAGGCGCGCGTGTGGTGCAGAACAGCGACCTCGTGGCCGTGCTGCCCGGGCGCGTGGCGCGCCTCTGGGCGGATGCGGCAGCGGTCGTGACGATCCCTGTCGACATCGCGGCACTGCGTTTCGAGTACCGGGTGATCTGGCATGAACGCGCACACCGCGACCCGGGTGTGAAGTGGCTGCGTGAATTGATCGCGCGCCAGTTTGTGGCGCCCGGCGCGCACATCGCTCCGCAATCCAGGCCTGACATGGACGACGCATCACCATGATCTCATCGCCCCGAACATGCCTATGCCCTTGCGTACCGCACTGTTAAATGTGCCTTGCCTCAGCGGCGCGTTGACGGCATGGCCACCAGCACCGACTCACCATTCTCCGCCGTGCGGTATTCGCCATAGCGTGCTTTCTCATAGACAGTGGCAACGTCCCGAGCATCAAGCGCGAACCGCACTACGCGTTTCGCTTTCTCGTCGCCCTTGGGCATCTTGCGCGTGATCCCGTAGTCGCCCGCATGTAGTCGCCCTGCATCAGCGCAAAACGCGAGAAGTGCCGGGGTGCGTCCCGGTTGAATGCAACGGCAAAGATCAGCGCGGCGCGCAGCGGCGCACCGGCTGCTACCTGGCGTACCGCGACCCTGCACCGGGGTATCGTCAGGACGAAGGTATGCACGTTGCTGTTACCACTCAACTGCGCCCCGTCGCCAGCACCGCTTGCCGCAGCCACTGATGCGCCGCGTCGCGATGCATGCGTTCATGCCACACCATGCGATAGGCAAAACCGGGCGCGCGCGCGCCGAGCGGCAGCACGGTCACGCCGGCCAGCACGGCGAAGCGTTCGGCGACGCGGCGCGGCAACACCATCACCATGTCGGATTCCGCCACGATCAGCGGAGCGATCAAAAAGTAGGGTAGCGCCAGCGCGATGTGATGGGTCGGTGCGCCCAGCTTGGCGAGCACATCGTCGGACCCAAAGGTGCGCCCCGACGGATAGCGCGCCACCACTTGAGGATAGCCCGCTGCCCGCGCAATCAGCGCGGCGCCGCGCAGCGGGCTGCGCGCCAGCGGATGGCCGCGCCGCACGATCAGCGCGTAGCTTTCCTGAAACAAATCACGCGCATGAAAATCCGGCGGCAGCGCATCGTCGGCATACAGGGCGAGGTCGAGATCGCCGCGCTCCAGCCCGGTCAGTGTGTTCTCGTTCCATGGGTCGATGGTGAGCGTGGTATGAGGCGCAGCCGCCGCGAGCGCGGGCGCCAGCGCCACCACCACCGCCAGCGCACCATAGTCGGTGGTGGCGATGCGGAACTCGCGCACCGCGCACGCCGGGTCGAATACGGCCGGCATGAACACCTGCCCGGCGGCAGAAAGTGCGGCATCGACGCGCGCACCCAGCGACTCGGCAAACGGCGTCAGCCGGTAGCCCTTGCTGGTGCGCACCAGCAGCGCATCGCCCAACTGCTTGCGCAGTCGCGCCACCGCGCGGCTGGCGGCCGGTTGCGACAGGCCGAGCAGTTCACCGGTGCGGGTGACGCTGGCGCTGTCGAGCAGCGCACGCAACACCGGCAGCAGATTGAAGTCGGCAGCGAGTGCAGCGGCGGCGGGCCAGGCGGCAACCGTTGGCAGGCTTTTATTCATATCCACTTTGCGCATGTCCAATATCCACTTGAATGCCTTTCGCGCATTGTAGGGCAAGCTCACAATCGCCTCCCGTGCCCCCTGATACTTCAACACATCAGACCGACCCGAGACTCGGCCCCAAGGAGAACCACCATGAACCGCCGCCACTTTCTCGCCACTTCCACCCAAATCGCCGCTGCTGGCAGCGTTCTGGCTGCTGCCCCGGCGATCGCGCAAACCACTGCGCCCGCTGCGGCCGCACCCGCCGCAAAACGCATCGTGTTTGTCATCTCCAACGAAGTCAATCCCGGCCCGGCAGGGTTTCCGGTCGGCTACTGGCTGGCGGAACTGGCGCATCCGTTCTGGGCGTTCCAGCAGCGCGGCTACCAGATCACGCTCGCGTCGCCGAATGGCGGACGGGTGGTACATGACAGCATGAGCGATCCGGAAGGCGGCCGCTTCGGCCCACCGGCCGACTTCCTCTCGGTCGGCTTCAAGCGTTCGCCCCGGGTGCAACCCTTGCTCGAAGGCACGAAGAAGCTCTCCGAAATCAAGGTCGATGACTTCGATTCGATCTTCGTCATCGGCGGCCTCGGGCCGATGCTCACCTTCGCGGACAACGCCGAATTGCACAAGCTGTTCGCGGCGTTCTACGAAGCGGGCAAGATCTCCACCACGATTTGCCACGGCTCGGTGATTCTGCTCAAGACGCGGCTGTCGAACGGCAAGCTTCTCGCCGAAGGCAAGCAGTGGACTGGGTTCTGCGATGCCGAGGAGGATATCGTCGACAAGGCCTACAACCAGAAAGTGCAGCCGTTTCGCATCGAAGCCGAAGCGAAGAAGATCCCCAACACGCGCTTTGTGCAAGGTGCGCCTTATCGTCCATTTGCCGTGCGCGATGGCTTGCTGATCAGCGGCCAGCAGGGCTCGTCCGGCGCGCGCACCGCCGAACTGGTGATTCAGGCGCTGGAAGCTTGAACGAATTGTCCACCATGTTCAATTCCCTCACCCGCGCCACCCGCAGCAGCCTCGTAATGGCACTGGTCACGGCCGCTGCAGCGCTTGCCACCGTCAACGCCGTCGCACAAACACCCGCCATCATTCCGGTTGAACAGGAGCCGCGCCACCGCGCCGTGCATGAAGATGCGCAGGTGCGGGTGCTCGAAATCCGCATCCCGGCCGGCGATGAATCGCTGATGCATAACCATATGCACGACGGAGTGCACATCACTGTGCAAGGGGCGCGCATCAGCGAAACCAAACCGGGCGGCTGGTGGGCATCGACCCACGCGGCGTCCGAGCCGGGGCTGACCTACTACTCGGCGCTCAACGGAAAACAGTACGCGCACCAGATCAAGAACATCGACAAGGTGGCAACCCACATCATCGCGCTGGAATTGCTTGGCACGCCACCCGCAACACCCAAGGCGACGGCCGCCCTCAGCTACAGCGAGCGCATTGTCAACAACGAGCGCGTCGAGGTTGGGCGCATCAAGGCGGCGGCCGGCGCACGCATTGAACTGCCGGCATTGCCGCAGCGCACTCTGTTGGTCAGTCTTTCCAGCGGCGCTGCGACTGCCGGCGACACCGCGCTGGCGCTGCTGCCAGGTTCCCTGCACTGGCTCGACTCCGGCCCGGCGCGTGCGCTGACGGCGCCCGCTGGGCAAGCAATGGAACTGATTGCGATCCAGTTCAAATAGCCGGCCATTGATCCAACCACACCCGTTTCCACCATGGAATTTCCATCATGAAATTGAAAAATACTCTCCTCAGCATGGCCATGACCGCGACACTTGCCCTGCCTGCCACCACGCCGGCGCAGACCGTCGACACCGGCGTCCAGGCCAAGACTTTCCTCGACAAGAACCGCAACAACTGGACTTCGGGCATCAACTACTGGAACGTGCCCTATGAGGACGGGCAGATCCTGCACGACCTGATCGTCAAGGGTGGCTTCAAGAACATTCTTGAAATCGGCACCTCGACCGGACACTCCACGGTGTGGCTGGCATGGGCGGCGGCCAAGACCGGCGGCAGAGTGACGACGATTGAAATCGACCAGCGCCGGCACCAGCAGGCGTTGCGCAATATCCGCGAAGCCGGGGTCGAAAAATTTGTCGACGCGCGCTTGGCCAATGCGCACGATCTGGTCAAGCAACTGCCGGGGCCATGGGATTTCGTGTTTCAGGATGCCGACAAGGACTGGTACCTCAACTACTGGCTCGACCTGGAAGCCAAAATCGCCCCAGGCGGCTGCTACACCGCACACAACGTGCTGCGGCCCGATGGGCGCGCGGTGACCCAGTTTTTGGATCGTGCCAAAGCCAACCCGCGCTTTTCCACCCGCTTCGACGATGGTGGCAGTGGCGAAGGCATCTCGATTACTTGCCGAATCCCCTGAGCAAGCATCCGCTTTGCGACATCACTTGACTGGCAAACCGGATTAAACGGCTCACTGGCGCTCGTGTCTCTACGCCACGGGCCGCCAGATTATCCTTCGGTACAAAGCAGCGTGCGCGCGGGCGCGGTGGCGAACGCCTCGACGCGCATGCCGGCCGCCACCACGCCACGCGACACATCGACTACGTGAATTGAATTGCCGCCTGCATATGAGTTGGTCATGTCGAGTGCCCCGCGCTGTGACGCGCATTGAATTCCGCAACGCATACACTGCGGCGCATTGTGCACGGCACGCTTGACCGCAATCAGCGGTGCACATGCACAAGAGCTGACTAACTGCGTGTGACATGCGCCGACACACAAGCCCATCCGTTCACATGGCGCGACCAAATGTCGGTGTAGCGCCCCGTTCCAGCCGTGCCGTCGGACTTGACGTACGTAGTTCGTCCGTGAATGATCGCCATCGGGCCGAACAGCCTGATCCGAACATCTTCGGCAGCAAATGCATACACCGCGCAAGGCTGGGCAATCTGGTTGATGAACGTTCCCCGGCCAGACAACGAGCCGTCGGCGTTGCTGTTGAGAAAGTCGTCTGCCAGATACGCTTCAAACCACTCGGTATCCGACTCCCTCACTGAGCGGATGTATTCATCATTGAGCCGGGTCAGTTCGGCCAAGTCATTGGTGTCTGATTCTGTGCTCACGGCGTCATTCATGTTCAGTTATCGCTTCGCAAAGTTGATACGGTTATACAACGGCGATGCAATGAACTTCTACGTCGAACGGGCCGGGGAAGGCGTACACGCACAGGAAGATTCGTGGCGGGGGAAGGGCAAGCGGCTTACTTCACTGCTGTCTCGATCAAATGGCGGCAGGCCGGCCACAAAGACAAAGTCTCAGACAACATCAACGGTTGAATCCGACCCTTCCGGCGTCTTTCCAGGTATGTAGGCAGCGGCTCGACGCCCATCGGTGTTGGCTTCATGTCCTGATTTCCTGTGGATTGCCGAGGAGTCGCTGGACATGATTATCTACACGCGTTATCGTTCATGTTTCATGATGAAATGAAATATGAATGAAGAAAAGGGCATTCCACTGATTGCCAACCTGCTTGCCGATCCGGCGCGCGCCACCATTCTCCAGACGCTGATTGACGGCACGATGCGCCCGGCCGGTGAGCTTGCCTTCGCGGCGAATATTTCGGCGCAGTCGG
>CAYYFR010000235.1:0-5498 GCA_964470865.1 uncultured Burkholderiales bacterium
CCTGGCTTCAGGCCTTGACGCCGCCCTTGACGCCGCCCTTGACGAACACCCGCTTGCCAGTGTCATGGGCGACCGCGCGCAGTTCCAGCGGGCTCAACACCACGGCCGCATCGAGAAAGCGTTGCACCATGTCCTTGTAGGTGCCCGACGAGGTGCCGATGTCGGAACCCCACATCAGATGGTCGGCGCCGAACATGTCGGCGGCGCGGCGCAACACCTTGTCGGCAGGTATGCCGGCTTCGCGGCAGATGTCCAGATTGATCGAGGTGAACTTGAAATAGATGTTCTTCAGGCCCGCCAGCGTCTCGTAGCGATGATCCAGTCCGAAATGCTCGCCTTCTTCCATTTCCGGTTCCAGCAGGTGATCCAGGACGAGTCGGATGTCGGGATACTTGCGCGTCAGTTCGATGATCGCCGGAATCGACGGCCCGCCGCCGCCTTCAGACAGCACTTCCAGATCCATCACCAGGCCCAGCTCCTGGGCCACGTCCCAGGTCTTGAGGGCGTTGGGCGAATTGAGCCAGGGCATGCTGCCGTCGGGCTTGCGCCCGCCGAACAGGCGCACCCCCGCCAGGCCGTTCTCGCGCGCGTACTGCCGCACCAGTGCCGGCGTACCGGCGTCCTCGGCATCCAGGATCACCACCGCGCTGAAAAGCCCGGGGTACTTGTCGGACGAGTCGAGGATGTAGCTGTTGTCGTAGCGATAGATCATGCGCTTTTGCACCGCCACGATGCCATCGACATTCTCTTCCTTCATCCATTGCAGCATGCGCTGCGCGTCCGGCACCTCGTTGATCGGCTTGGGACCATGGTGGCCGCCCGGCTTGCCGATCACGCCGGGCGCGCGGTAGGGGGCGTCGGCGGCGCGCTGCATCGGGTTGCGCGCATAGCGCACCTGGTCGTCGGCCACCAGATGGGCGTGTGAATCGAATAGCAGCGGGCGAGTGGACGTCACGGCAGGTTCCTTCGATGCTTGTGCGGGCCCCACAAAGCTGCTGCGGGCCGTCGGGAATGCTTGATTATTGCCGATTAAAGCGCGCGCGAATGGCGCGAATGGCGCGACTGAAGCAGGCATGGTGCCGGCGGGCAATTCTTCCGCTTGGCAAAAAGCTGCAACAATCCGTTTGCGCACAGCTTCGCCGCGGAGCCTGCAACGCAATGTAGCGTAACCTCAAGCTGCTGCGCGTTTTGCGCGCGCCCCCCGCCACTGTCGATGCCAATCACCAGCCAACAAATCCGCGAGCTGACGTCAAGCTTGTACGAATGGTCGCTCAAGAAGGTGCCGGACGATACTCTGGCGGCGCTGCGGCGTGCCCAGGGGCGCGAGCGCGACGCAGTCGGCAAGAAGACTCTCACCATCATGCTGCAAAGCGCCGACGCCGCCGCGCGTGAAAGCCATCTGGTATGTACCGATGTCGGCATCCCGACCTACTCGGTGAAGATCGGCACCCGCGTGCAATTCGACGGGCCGGTACGTCAGGCCATCGTCGACGGCTTTGCCGACCTGGTGGCGCGCATCGACCCGCCGATCCTCAAGATGGTGACCAACCCCTTGACCCATGAGCGCAGCTACGCCGGGCGCAACATGCCGATCGTGAGTTTCGACCTGATCGACGACGCCGACCATGTCGAGATCGCCTGCGCGCCCAAGGCCATGGGCACCGGGCGCTGGGAGGCGATCGAGACCTTCGTCTACCCGACCCACGAAACCATCGAGAAATTCGTGCTTGACACCGTGCTCACCGCCGGCAGCCAGCCCTGCCCGCCGATCGTGGTGGGCGTGGGTATCGGCGGCACCTTCGATTATGCGGCGAAAATGGCCAAGGAGCAGGTGCTGCGGCCGTTCGGCCTGATCAATCCCGAGCCGATCCTGGCGGCGATGGAAACGCGCCTCCTGGATGCGATCAACGCCACCGGTTTCGGGCCGATGGGCACCGGCGGCGACAGCAGCGCGATGGCGGTGCACATCGACTACGCCGCCAGCCACGGCTTCATGCCGGTGGCGGTGAGCTTCAATTGCTGGATCAATCGCCGTACCCGGGCCCGCATTTACAACGACGGTCGCGTCGAGCGCCTCGAATGAGTGTGATCGCAGGCAGCGACGGTGTGCGCGAATTGCGCCTGCCGCTCACCGAGGCGGATGCGCGTTCACTGGTCATAGGCGACCAGGTCAGGCTTACCGGGCCGGTGACCATGTCGATCGGCCTGCCCACCCACAAGCGCATGGCGGCCATGCTCGAGCGCGGCGAGGCCTTGCCGCAGGACCTGCGCGGCGGTGCGTTCGTGCACCTGAGTTCGTTCAACCGCGAAACTGCGGGCGGCTTCGAGGCCTTGTACCTGAACCCTTCCACCAGCACCCGCTATGACGAGAGCATGCCCTCGATCATCCGCAAGAGCGGGGTGCGGGTAGTGGGCGGCAAGGGCGGCTTGTCAGCCCAGTGCGTGCAGGCGCTCAAGGATGCCGGCTGTGTGTACCTGTCTTTCCTGGGCGGCGGATGCACCCTGTTGTCGCACGCGATTCGCGGCGTCGCCTCGGTACACTGGAACGAATACATTTCGCAATTTCGCCTGATCACCCTGGACGTCGATGGTCTGGCGCCGGCCACTGTTGCCATCGATGCCAATGGCAACAGCGTTTACGAGCAACTTAGAGATCGCGCCAATGCGCGCATGCCGGATATTCTGCAGCAACTGAAACAGGCGCGTGATGCGGCAGCCTGAAGCACCGCACTTGACCATTCCCAAGGAGACAGCATGAATCGACGCCATCTGGTACTGGCATTGCTGGCAGGCTCGCTTTGCGCGGGCCACACCGGCGCGCAGGACTACCCGACCAAGCCGGTCAGGCTGATCGTGCCTTTTCCGGCCGGCGGCAGCAGCGACGTAGTGGCGCGCTTCATCGCGCAGGGCCTGTCGGAGAAAATGGGTCAGCAGTTCGTGGTGGAGAATCGCGCCGGCGCTGCCGGCAACCTCGGCACCGATGCCGTGGCCCGTGCCGCGCCGGACGGCTATACACTGGGGCTATCCACCTCGGGCCCGCTGGCCAACAACAAGTTTCTCTACAAGGCCATGCCGTATGACTCCGAGAAGGCATTCACCCCGGTGGTGCTGGTGGGCGAAATACCGCTGGTGATCGTGGTCAACCCGGCGGTGCCGGCGAAAAACCTCAAGGAGTTCGTTGAACTCGCACGCAGGGAGCCGGGCAAGCAGAGCATCGGTCATCCGGGTAACGGCACCATTGGACACCTGGCACTGGAACTACTCAAGAACACCGCGAAGATCGATGTGCTGGCCGTGCCCTACAAGGGCGATACGCCGGGCATGACCGACCTTATCGGTGGCGCGATCCAGGGCTTCGCCGCACCGGTCGCAGCCTTCATTGCGAATATCCAGGCCGGCAAGATGCGCGCCCTGGCGGTGACCTCCCGAGCCCGCGTGCCCGGCTTGCCGGATGTGCCGACCGCGGCCGAACAAGGCATCGAGCTCGATGCCGCGGTGTGGTTTGGCGTGGTCGGCCCGGCCGGCATGGCCAAGCCGGTGGTTGATCGCCTCAACGCCGAGATCAATCGCCTGCTTGCATCTGCTGAAGGGCGTGCCCAATTGACCAGGTACGCCGCCCTGGTGGCCGGCGGACCGCCGGAGCGCATGGGCCAGTTGATGGCGACCGACGCCGCCAAGTGGAAGCGCGTGATCGAAGCCGCCAGGATCACCCTCGACTGAATTTCGAGAAACCTTCGCCACATGAACGATTTCATCACTGTCGATACACATGGCCTGGCCACCGCCGAGGGCTACCGCCTGCTGATTGGTTGCGTGACGCCGCGGCCGGTTGCATGGATCACCACCGTGGATGGCGAAGGTCGTGTGAACGCCGCGCCCTTCTCTTCGTTCAACTATGTTGCGCACAGCCCGCCGATGCTGGGGGTCAACATCGGCTCGCGCGAAGATGAATTGAAGGACACCGCAGCCAACATCATCGCCACGGGCGAGTTCACGGTCAATGTGTCGACCGAAGCCAACATGGAACTCATGCACCGGACCAGCGCCGAATATCCGCCTGGTGTGAGCGAACTGGAAGCGCTGGGCATCGAATTCCTGCCGGGGGTGAAGGTGCGTGCACCGCGCATCGCCTGCTCGCCGATCCACATGGAATGCCGCCTCGAACACACCATTGCGCTCGGGCGCGGGCTCAACACGCTCTATATCGGTGAGATCCTGGCCTTTCATCTGTCGCCCGAGATCTACGACGGGCGCCAGGTCGACAGTGCGAAAATGCGCCCGATCGCGCGCCTGGGCGGGCCTTACTATGCCGCGCTTGGCGAAATATTCAACCGCCCGGCGCTGGCGAAGCCGCCGAAATAAGGCGAACCACATGGACCAGCCAGAAAATCGGCCTGACCGACATTCGTCCTGCACCATACTTCGAGACCGGTACGAGAGCGTTTCTTGTTGAGCACTACACTATTCATGACAAAAACATCTCTCTGACGAGGCCGTCATGTTTTTGCCAACGATCGATATTCACGCCTCAAGCGCAAATCGGTGATGAACTCCTGCGGCTTGCCAATGACTATTCTGGCCATTGACGGGTGTCGCGGATTGAGCAGGTAGTTGATTTCGTTCGGGATCACCACGCTCGGGACCGCCAGCACCGCGCTCGATCCACGCTTTACCCACTCGGTACCGATCGCCTGAAGTTGATCACGCGCCTGCGGATCACGCCAATCAGTGGGTAGTTGCGCCGGTGTGACACTCTCGATCTTCAGATTCTTCGGCAACGTGGCCGACAACATCACGTAACGGGCACGCAGCGGTTCGTCCTGAACAAGCATTTCCAGCATCGCCAGTGACTGGCTGCCGGCGCTGTATACCATTGCTGTGCCTTTGCGATTCCAGCGCCCGCCAAACAGGCGTGCACCTTCACCCGAGAACGCGGAATCGGCAAAGCGGGCAGTGATAAGCCGCCATGCCGTAGGCATCAGGCAAAGACGCCATGCGCGATGCGCCCGAGCGTGTCGGTGACGCTTTGCGCACCGATTTCGGTGTCCAGCAGCGAAAGCGGGCTTGCGCCGGAGAGCGCTGCATTGGGTGACTTCAACCAATCGAGCGCGGCGTCGAGATCTTCAAAAGTCTCCGCCGCGCGGCCGATTACTCGCGCCAGACGCACCAGCTTGGCCGACTCCTCGCTGTTGAGCCGGCCTTCCTTCTTGCGTCGCGCCAGCGTGCGCTCCGGTATGGCCAGGGTGGTGGCCAATTCGGACTGCGTGACGCGAATCGCTTTTGCCATCGCGTCGATCGCCGCCGCTGACAAGCCTTTGCGCACAACGCTGATCCAGTCCATTGCGCTGCGTTGCTTGACTTGCAGCACTTTTCTGCCACCGAGCAGCGCTTCAATCGACAGGGCCGTATTGGAAAGCGCGATTGTCGAGTTCATGACCACTCTCCGGAATATGCCATTTGGCAGTCATTATAGGCATATATGGCGTGCCTGGATTCAT
>CAYYFR010000235.1:5598-8588 GCA_964470865.1 uncultured Burkholderiales bacterium
CGACCGCGCCGCCCTTGATGGTGATCTCGCCATACAAGGCCGCAGTCAGGCCGAAGACGATGCCGGACTCCATTTGTGCGGCCACGATGTCGGGGTTGATCACCGTGCCGCAGTCGATGGCGCACATCACCCGATGTACCTTGGGCGCAAGGCCCTTGTCGCCTTTTACCAGCGCCACCTCGGCCACCTGCGCTACGATCGAGCCGAATGACTGGTGCAAGGCGATGCCGCGCGCGCGGCCGGGTGCCGCAGTCGATGCGTCCTTGATGGCGGCGCGAATCCGCTGGTAGGTGCCGCAACGGCAAATGTTGGTGATCTCGCGATCGATATCGGCATCGGTTGGCGTCGGGATTTTGTCGAGCAGCGCTCTGGCCGCCATCAGCATGCCGGACTGGCAGTAGCCGCACTGCGGTACCTGGTGGCGGATCCAGGCCTGTTGCAGCTTGGTGAGTTGATCGCGCCCGAGGTCTTCGATGGTGCGTATCTTCTTGCCGGCCACACTTGCCAGCGGAACCACGCAGGAGCGCACCGCCGCACCGTCGACATGCACCGCGCAGGCACCGCGCAGGCGCCGCAGGCGGCTATGCCGCAGCCGAACTTGGTGCCGGTCAGATTAAGGTGATCGCGCAGCACCCACAGGAGCGGGGTGTCGGGCGCTGCCTCGACTGAGCGTTCGGTGCCGTTGATATTGAGTTTTAGAAAGATACCTCCCGCGACCAGACCGAAATTCAAGTTTAGGGGAAAACTTGCGTGCTAAGCTCGTTCGCCTGTTCCGTCTTGATCGATCGCCTTGCTGGGAGCATTGCTCAGACGCTGGTTCGGTACCGGTAGCGCGCCAGGCCCGGCGCCGCACGCCGTGCCCGCGCTCGACCCACATGGCGCGTTCGCCGCCGGACTGGCCGCGTTTCATGCCGGCCACTACGCTGCAGCCGTTAAACACTTCCGCACCGTGCATGGCGCCCGCCCCGCCGACAGCGTGGGCATTTACCATCTGGCAAGCGCGCTGGCAGCCGCCGGCGATTTGAACGCGGCGGCGCCGCTTGCGGCGCGCGTGTTCGAATCCGGGCCACGCAATGCGGATCATGCCGCCTGTCTGCGTTTCATCACCGTCAATATCGGTTTGCAGAGCGGGCCGGGGGAAGACCCGTTCTGGGCGGCGATCGCGCGCGGCAATCGCCTGCTCGATGGCGGCCGCTTCGACGCCGCGCTCGAGGAGTATCGCTGCGCGCAGTTGCAGGCGCCGGGGAGTGCGGTGGGGTTCGATCGCATCGGGGTCGCACTGTGCAATCTGCAGCGCTTCACCGAAGCCGATGAATCCCTGCGCGCGGCCGCGCACCTCGGCTGGCCACTGCATCACATGGTCGACCTGCGCGCGAGCAGGCTTGAAGCCTGCGCGACGGGCCACCGCTGGTGTGACTACCAGGCGCCACTGGCGCCGCGCGCCCATCGCGGCGCGGCGCGGGCGACGCTGCTGGTCGGCTGCGATGGCGCATATTTCAAAACCTTCATTCCGGCCTTGGTGAATTCACTGACGCGCAATGCCGGGCTGGCGCTGCGTTTGCATATCCATCTGCTCGATGCCGATGTGTCGTGCGACGCCTTGCGTGCGCAACTGCTGGCGCGCAGCGATATTGAAATCGAAATCAGCATCGGGCCGGATGACTACTCGGTCGCCAACCGGCGCCTGGCGTATGCCTGCACCCGTTTCCTCCTGGTGCCGGCCCTGCTTGCGCGTGACGGCTTGCCGGTGCTGGTGCTGGATGCGGACCTGCTGGTGCTGCGCCCGCTGGTTCCCTTGTTCGAAACTCTCGCGACGGCGGATTTCGCGATTCCCTTGGGCGGCGCCGGCCATCGCGAGCCCGCGGAACTGTTGTGGGCATCACTGGTCTGGTTCGCGCCTACGCCTGCCGGCCAGGCGCTTGCCACGCTGGCTGCGAATTACATCGCGGACGCCATTGCCGCAGGTCACGCCGAATGGTTCATCGACCAGATCGCGCTGCTGGCGGCGTATGCGCACGGGCGCGCCAGCGCTGCCACGCGGCTGGCGTTGTTGCCGACCGCATTGCTCGACAGTGGCGAGATGCCGGGTGCCGCCGCCGATGCGGCGGAGCCACTTCACGGCTGCTTCTGGGCCCTGGCCAACAGCGTGGCGCATCACGCCCAGCGCACGCAGCACCCGCTGTATCGTGCTTACTCCGGCGCGTGAATCTTGCCGGCTGCGGCGCTTACCGGCACGCCCCAGTCGCCTTCGCTTTGCTGGCGCAGGATGCGCAAGGTCGGATACCAGGCGCTTGCTGCGCCACTGCGCGGCCAGAACATGCCGCCGGCGTGGCGCAGCAACAGCAGCACCGGCTTGCCCATTGCTGCGGCCAGATGGGCGACCGCACTGTCGATGCTGATCACAAGGTCGAGATGCGTGATGATGGCGGCGGTGTCGGCGAAGTCGTCGATCGGGCCGCCCGGCGAGTAGAGGTCGAGCGGCATGGCGGCGAGTTCGTCGGCATCCGCGTCCGGCTGCAGGCTTACAAAGCGCATTCCGGGCTTGCCCAAAGGGGCCAGCGCGCCTGGCGCGATGCTCTTGGCGAGGCGCGAGCGATCGTGGGCGCCGGCGCTGCTGCGCTGATCGGTGCGCCATACCAGTCCGGCCAGTCTGCCGCTGCCGCCCAGTCCCGCGGCACGCATGCGCTGCGCCCACAGTGCCACCAGCGCGGCATCGCCTTGCAGATAGGGCACGCCGTCCTGTGCCAGACCCAGGCGTTGCGGCAGGTCGAGAAGTGGTGCATGCACGTCGGCTGGCGGTACCACGCCGGGGGCTGACACCTGATCGACACCTTCCATGCCGGCGAACAGGCGCGTGCACTCGGGGCGCGCGCCCAACACCAGGCGTGCCGGTCGTGCGCCGGCACGCAGGCGGCGTACATAGCGGGAGAACAGCAGGTGATCGCCCAGCCCGCCCCAGTCGCACCAGACGAAAACGGTCTTGCCCGCCA
>CAYYFR010000236.1:0-8569 GCA_964470865.1 uncultured Burkholderiales bacterium
GGTCAAGCGCATCCTGAACAAATATGGCTACCCGCCGGACATGCAGGACGAAGCGGTGAAGACAGTCCTGATGCAGGCAGAGTTGCTCTCGGCAATGTGGGCGGCAGCGTGAGCAAGGGTGACGGCGGCTTGACCGAATGCCCGGCGATCCGATCCAGAGAAACTGCAAGTTCGCCTACTTGGCGCGCGGCACTGTCCAAAGCGCGACGCGATGACCAAGGGTTGCCAGACAACCGTCGTGCGCGGTCGCCAAGGCGAGGAAATAAACGTCCGTGATCTGGTTGTGACCCGGCACGCGGCTCCAGTCCACCCAGCCGTCGGTGCGAAGCGACACATCGTCCGGCCAGAATTCATGGTCGTGGCTCTTGCAGATCTCGTCTAACTTGTCACGCACCGCCTGGAATCCGGGCGGCGCGAACGACGAACAACCCGGCAAGTTGCGAATCAGCATCCGGCAGGATGCGCACGGCCGTCAGATGCCTTCCTGATCCATCAGCCGGCGCACGTGCTCCGTCGTGATCGTCTCCGACCGGGCAGGCAACAAGCCGTTGCGGCTCTTGCACAGAGCCGCATGAGGTTGAGGATGCTGTTGCGCGAAGATCCCGTCGCGCAACAGATTGGAAACCGCCGCGCCGATCGAGATGCGACGCACCTTCGCGATGCGGCGCGCGTGCAGAAAGACATCGTCATCAATGGTGAGCGTGGTGCGCATGTCGGGGTTCGAAGGCGGTTGACGTCAAGGCATCATTTTCGCATCCGCGCATCTATTTCGAGTTTCCAAAACTACGACTACGCCAGCCAGCGCTCCCGATTCGCTGCGACGAACGCATCGTCGTTGAGGTGCGGGTAGGCCGCGTGCACGCGGCTGATTTCCTCCGCCTGGCCCGGGCTCAGGCCCTCGGCCGGGTCGAGGCACCAGTTGCCTTCGAGCAAGCCCTGGCGGCGCAGCACCTCATGGCAGCCGGCGATGCAGCCGTGGAAGTTGTGCGCAACGTCGAAAAAAGCGCTGTTGCAGTCGGTCACCTGGCTGTCCAGGGCCAGCAGGTCGTTGTCGATCCCTCCTGCCGCCACCGCCGCGTGGATTCGTTCGAGAAGTTCCACCGCGCGTTCGGTCCACACGCTCCAGTGGCCGAGCAGGCCGCCCTTGATGCGCAGGGTCACCGTAGCGCCGTCGCGTGGAATCGCGAACGGCAACGCGAGATCGAGGACGATGTGGTCGTCGTTGCCGGTGTAGAGCGCTATGCGCTCTTCCGCGCCTGCTGCAACCACGCCGCGCAGCACATCCAGGGTGCGGTAGCGGTTGAACGGCGCCATCTTGATGGCCACCACGTTGTCGATTGCGGCGAAGCGTTCCCAGAAGCGCGCGGACAACTCGATGCCGCCCACCGCCGGCTGCAGGTAAAAGCCCACCAGCGGCATTGCTTCGGCCACAGTGCGGCAATGGGCGATGAGCTCGTCTTCCGAAGAGCCCTTCATTGCCGCCAGGCTCATGAGCACCGCGTGGTAGCCCAGGCGCCCGGCAATGGCGGCCTCCGCAAGGGCCTGCGCGGTGCGCCCGGCGATACCGGCGATCATGAAGAGCGGCCGGCGGCCGCCGAGCGGCGTCCAGTCGCGCGCGGCCTGCATCGCCAGCGCCAGCACCGGTTCGTACAGCCCGACCTCGCGGATCGCGAACTGGGTCGAATGCACGCCTACTGCCAGGCCGCCCGCGCCGGCATCGAGGTAGTAGCGCGTCAGCGCGCGCTGGCGGCGGGGGTCGAACTTGTGCTCGGAGTCAAGCGCCAGCAGGTGCGCGGGGATCACTGCGCCACGGCGCAGAACTGCGAGCGAGTCGGCGGGGATGTCGGCGATGCGCATGCAGGAACCCGTGCTCAGTAGTTGCCGTCGCGTACTTCGTAGTGGGTCGGCTTGCCCAGCGAGTCCATGCCGCGCGAGGTCCAGTCGGCAGTCCAGTCGAGCAGCGTTTCGAGCGACACCTGCGGCCGGCCGAACAGTGCCTCGGCGCGCGCGCAGTTGATGAGCCAGGCGGTCTCGGCTTCGCCGCCGGAGAAGATCGGCGCCATGCCCAGCCGATCACCCAGGCCTTCGGCGGCGGCACGGATGCTGACAATCGGACCGCTGACGTTGAGGGCGGAGGTAGGCGCGGTGCAATGCGCCAACGCGCGCAACGCCCACTCGTTGGCGTCGCCCTGCCAGATGAGATTGGCGTGGCCCATGGCGAGATCGATGGTCTCCTTCGCCATCACTTTGGCGGCGAGGTCATGCAGCACGCCGTAGCGCATGTCGATCGCGTACGAGAGGCGGATCAGCCGGCCCGGAGTAGCGTGCTGATGCGAAAAATACTCGAACATGCGCTCGCGCGCGACGCAGGAATTGGCATATTCGCCGGGCGGCGTCGGCGGCACTCCTTCCTTCGCGCCGCCACTTGCAACATTGACAAAAGGGTAGACACAAGCGGTGGAGAACGCCACGATGCGCGCGGCCTTGAAACGTTCGGCCACCAGCGCCGGCACATGCGCGTTCATGGCCCAGGTCAGCCATTGGCTGCCCTGCGAGCCGAATTTGCGCCCGGCCATGAAGATGATGTTGGGCACCTCGGGCAAGGCGGCGATTGCCTCAGGCGACAGCAGATCAGCACTGATGCATTCGATGCCCTGCGCTTCGAGGCGCTCACGCAAGCCCGGCTCGGTGAAGCGCGCCACGCCGATCACCCGCCTGGATGCCGCGGCGCGCCTGGCCATGCGCGCCAGCGTCGGCCCCATCTTGCCGCCGACCCCCAGCACCATGATGTCACCGGGCACAGCGGCCAGATCGCGCAACAGCGCCGCCGAGGGCGTGGTCATCACGTCTTCCAGGTGTTCCGCGTCGGAAAAGCGCTCGGGGTAGGTCATGTCTTGAACAGAAAGCCAAGCAGCAGATCGGTCATGTGCGCCAGGCGCTCGGCCCTGGCGCGCGGCGACAGCAGATCGCGGCCGAAAATCGCCGACAGCGTGAACTTGTTGCCGAGATAGAAATAGGTCAGGCCGGCGATCGAAATATACAACTGCACGGGGTCGACCCCGGCGCGAAACACTCCGGCCTTGCGGCCGCGCTCCAGCACCTCTTCGATCATGGCGACAAACGGCGAATGCATGCTGCGTACCGTGGTCGATTTTTCCAGATGGCGCGCGCGGTGCAGGTTGGCACTGTTGAGCAGCGTCATGAATTCCGGATGCAGGAGATAGTAATCCCAGGTAAAGGCGACCAGCCGGCGGATCGCCTCGGGCGGATCGATCTCGGTCAGGTGCAACTCCTTCTCGGCGGCACGAATGTGCGCGTAGGCGCCTTCCAGCACCGCCAGGAACAGCTCGTCCTTGTTGCCAAAGTAGTAATACAGCATGCGCTTGTTGGCGCCGGCGTTAGCCGCGATACGATCGACGCGGGCGCCGCCCAGGCCATGCGCGGCAAACTCCTCGCGCGCGGCTTCGAGGATGCGCCCGCGCGTGCGTTGCGGATCGCGCACCACCCTGGGTGCCGCCTTGCCGGGCTTTCTGCTGGGCTTGGGCTTTTCGACCGTCATCGTTTCATTGTAACTGTCCGGTTAATGCGGGTAACAGGCCGTCGCCAAGCGGCCCTGGCGACGATTCGCATGTCGGGCGCGGGTAAAATCGGTCCGATGAATCCGCCTGACTTGATCAAGGCCGGTTTCGCCGCCGCGGTGGCAGCCGCCGACCCACTGGAAATCGTGCCGCGATACCTGCCGGCGGCCCCGCGCGGGCGCACCCTGGCGATCGGCGCAGGCAAGGCCGCTGCGTCCATGGCCAAGGCCATTGAGTTGCACTGGCCCGCCGCTGCCGCGCTCGAAGGCCTGGTCATCACGCGCTATGCGCATGGCTACAGCGGCGACGCCGGCTGGACGCGCATCAAGGTGGTGGAGGCAGGCCATCCGGTACCCGACGAATCCGGCGCAGCAGCGGCGCGTGAAATCGCCGCACGAGTGCGCATGCTCGGCCCGCACGACTTGCTGCTGGCCCTGGTATCGGGCGGCGGTTCCAGCCTGCTCGCACTGCCGGTCGATGGCATCACGATGGCCGATCTGAAAGCGACCACCCGTGAGCTGTTGCGTTGCGGCGCACCGATTCAGGACATGAACGTGGTGCGCAAGCACCTGTCGCTGATCCAGGGCGGCAAGCTGGCGGCGATGTGCCGGGCGCCGATCGTCTCGCTGGTGATCTCGGATGTGACCGGCGACGCGCCCACCCACATCGCCAGCGGCCCGACCGTGCCCGACCCCAGCACTTACCAGGATGCGCTGGAGATCCTGGCGCGCTTCGAGTGCGTGGTGCCGCCAAGCGTCGCTGCACATCTCAGGGCGGGCGCCTCCGGCGCGATCGAAGAAACGCCGAAGCCGGGCTCGCCGGTGTTCGCACAAGCCTCGACCCAGGTGATCGCCACCGCGCACCAGAGCCTGGAAGCCGCCGCAGAAGTATTTCGCGTAAACGGCGTGACCCCGGTGATCCTCGGCGACACCGTCACTGGCGAAGCACGCGAAGTCGCCAAGGCGCATGCTGCGATCGCGCGCGAAATCATCGATCACGAGCAGCCGTTCAGGCGCCCGGTGGCGCTGATCTCGGGCGGCGAATGCACCGTAACGCTCAAAAACCCGAATGGGCGTGGCGGGCGTTGCAGCGAATACCTGCTGTCGCTGGCCATCGAGATGAACGGTGTGGCCGGCGTTTACGGGCTGGCGGCGGATACGGATGGTATCGACGGCTCGGAGGCAAATGCGGGGGCGTGGTTTTCGCCGCAGTCCTTGGCTGCGGCCGCCGCGCTTGGCCTGCGTGCCGACAAGCTGCTAGCGGCCAATGATGCCTATGGATTTTTCGCGGCAACGGCGAGCTTGATCGAGATTGGTCCGACGCGAACCAACGTGAATGACTTCCGGGTGGTGCTATTGGCATGAGCAAGCCGGATTTCAGCCTTGCGACGGTTGATATGCGCAGGCTTGTGGATTACCTCCTTTCGTCGACCCACCCAAGCGGAAAATCAACAGCCCGCTATTTCACCTAAATGGGCTTTACTCGCGATGATTTGAAGCTTTTGGCGACCGCTCTGCAAACGCATGCGCGCTCGTACCCAGTCGCGCAGCTCGAAAAAAACGCCTTTCGCTGTCAAGTACACTGTCGACGGCCCGCTTGAAGCGCCATCCGGGTCACGCCGGGCAATCCGCACAATCTGGATCGTTGCCCCAAAATATCCCGCACCAAGGCTGGTAACGGCATACCCACTTTGATGGAGGTAAATCATGATCAGCGAACATGCCCAAGTTGTGGTGGTCGAAGACTTGACCGACCTGCCAGTATGTGCAGGCGATATCGGCACGGTAGTCCATGTCTATGAAGAGGGTAAAGCCTATGAGGTTGAGTTCATCTCCCTGGTCGGGCAGACCGTTGGCGTAGCGACTCTGCCTGCCGCGAAGGTGTGCGCTTTCGTCGAAGGGGAAATCGCGCACGCGCGCTTGATGGCAGCATAGGCGGCCAAGACGCTCCGGCTGCGCTTACTGAAATAGATGCGTGAACCTCCGCTTGGCCCAACCATTTTTCCGCTACATCACATGCGCCCTTCCGAAACCCTGACCCGACATCGCGACGCAATTCGCCGAATCGCCACGCACAATCGCCTGGCGCACGGCTATTTCGCGGTTGATCGGGAAATCGCCTGGTGCTCCATTCGCAACGACTTTCCCGCTCTTGAGAAGCGCATCGAGTCCATGCGCGTCAATTCATGACCGATAGCCAGATTCTCTCAATCACCACCCCCGACGACTGGCACCTGCACGTGCGCGACGGCGCCGCCACCGCGGCGGTCCTGCCGGCCACGGCACGGCAATTCCGCCGCGCCATCATCATGCCCAACCTCAAGCCGCCAGTGCGTACCGTGGCCGAGGCCGCCGCCTATCGCGAGCGCATCCTTGCCGCGCTGCCGCCGGGGGCACAGTTCGAACCGTTGATGACGCTCTATCTCACCGACAACACGCCGGCCGACGAGATTCGCCGGGTTGCCGACTCCGGTTTCGTCAAGGCGCTCAAGTACTACCCCGCTGGAGCCACCACCAATTCGGACGCTGGCGTGACCGACATCCTGCGGCCGATCAAGGCGCTTGAAACAATGGCCGACCTCGGCATTCCGCTCTTGATGCACGGCGAAGTCACCGATCCGGCGGTCGATGTGTTCGACCGCGAGGCGGTATTCATCGAGCGCGTGCTCGTGCCATTGATGCGGCGCCTGCCGCATTTGAAGGTGGTGTTCGAGCACATCACCACCCGGCAGGCGGCCGAGTATGTAACCGGCGCGGCTGCGAACGTTGCCGCCACCATCACGCCGCAGCATCTGCTGTACAACCGCAACGAGATTTTCAAGGGCGGCATCCGCCCGCACTTTTATTGCCTGCCTGTACTGAAACGCGAGGAACATCGCATAGCCCTGGTCAAGGCGGCAACTTCGGGCAGCCCGAAGTTCTTCCTCGGCTCCGATTCTGCCCCGCACGCGACCAACACCAAGGAAGTTTCTTGCGGCTGCGCCGGTTGCTACACAGCGCCGCATGCGCTGGAGTTGTATGCCGAAGCCTTCGAGGCTGCCGGCGCACTCGACAAGTTCGAGGCCTTCGCCGCATTTCACGGCCCCGATTTCTACGCACTGCCACGCAATACCGGCAAGGTCACGCTCGAGCGCCTGCCCTGGCAGGTGGCGAAGCGGCTGCCCTATATCGACGATTCCGGCATCGTGCCCTTGCGCGCCGGTGAAACGCTGAACTGGCGCTTCACCGGCATGGCGTGAGCACGGCCAAGTGTTCGAAGCAAAAACCTTGATGCTGTTCGTCGCCACCGCGCTGGCGGAAATCGTCGGCTGTTATCTGCCCTTGTTGTGGTTGACGCGTGCAGCGTCGCCCTGGCTGCTGCTGCCGGCCGCGCTCTCGCTGGGACTCTTCGTGTGGCTGCTAAGCCTGCATCCGCTAGCCAGCGGTCGCGTCTATGCGGCCTATGGCGGGGTGTACATCGCCACGGCCATTTTCTGGCTGTGGGTGGTCGATGGCGTGCGCCCGGACCGATGGGACGTAGCCGGTGCCTGCCTGTGCCTGGCCGGCATGGCCGTCATCATGTTCGCGCCGCGCAGCGCATGAGCTCGCACGAAACGCTGCAGGTTTCGTGGCAGGCATGGCGGGCGCTGGCGACCAGGCCAGCGGTGATGGCGTTGCAGGAAACCCTGCACGAATTGCCGGCCGACCGCTGGCCGACCCATGCAGACTGGACACTTGCGGCAAGGGCGCGCGGCACCCGCAACCTGCGCGGTCAGGCGCTCTCGTTCGTGGCGCCGTCGCATCCGCCGCCATCGGCACTTGATTTCGAGCAGCGCATTCATGATCGAGCTGAAGTCGAAACCCGCTCGGCGTGCTGGCACGATGCCTTTCATGCCTGCGCCTGGCTTGCCTTCCCGTTGGCCAAGGCACGCATCAATGCGCTGCACGTAGCGCACGGTGCCGACGCTTCACCGAACCTGCGCGGCGTGGTGCGCAATGTGTTGACGCTGCTCGACGAGGGGGGGCTGCTGGTGGTTAGCCGCCACCCGCAGTTGCTGGATCTGGTGCGCGGGTTCCGCTGGCATGCCCTGTTCTGGGAGCGCCGCGCTGCGGTTCGGGAGTCGATGGATTTCACGATCCTGGGCCACGCGCTGCATGAACGCACGCTGACCATGGAGTACGGCGCCACCGGGCGCGCGCTGCTGTTTGCGGGCGACGAGACCTATTTCGCCGCCGGCATCGCGGCGCGTCTGCGCTGGCTGGATGCGCAAGTCGCGGCGCTGCTCGACGATCCGGCACGACTGGCGGCGACCACCGCATTGCAGCCGCTACCGATCAACGGCATACCGGGCTGGAACGCCGCCAACGAGCTCGAAGCCTATTACTTCGACCAGCGCCAGTTCAGCCCCGGGCGGCGCCGAGCGGCCTGATGCTGGCGATCTTCACTGTCACCGCGCCTTTTTTCGCGCTGATCGCCTGCGGCTGCGGCGCAGCGCGCTTTCGCCTGCTGCCGGAAAACGCGGTGGCCGCGCTCAACACCTTCGTGCTGTATTTCGCCCTGCCGTGCATGATGTTCCGCTTCACGCTGGAAACGCCTTTCGAGCAGATCTTCAGCGCCCACGTTTTTCTGGCGTACATGGTTGCGGGCCTGCTGACGTTTGCGATTTTCACCTTCTCCTACAGCTTAGCCAGGATGGAGGCGCTGTACCTGGGCGCCTACCCGGCGATGGCGGTGTCGTGGTCCAACTGGGGCTACATGGGCTTCGCGCTGATACCGGCGCTACTGGGCCGCGAAGCGCTGCCGATCATCGTCGCCGGCGGCATGGCGGACCTGTTCGTGGTGCTGTCAGTCGGGCTCGCGCTGGCCGGTAGCGGGGCCGGCGACAACAGCTTCAAGAGCATCGCGCTCGGTGCGATTCTGCGCGTAGTGAAAAATCCGATGATCTGGGCGGTGATCGCCGGCGCCATCGGCTCGGCGTTTGACATCAAGTTGCCGGTGGCGCCGGATCAACT
>CAYYFR010000237.1:0-8450 GCA_964470865.1 uncultured Burkholderiales bacterium
TGCAGTTTGTGGCACGTCGCTATTGCGGGCTCTGGGGCCGCGGCACCTGATGCATCGAGCGTTGCGAAAACCAGGCGCGTGTCTCCGGCGGGCCCTTGCGTGGAAACTCGGCTTCGTCGATATCCCACCCGCTTTTCGCCTGCATGCTGTCTCCCATGTGACTGGTTTGATCGCCGCTGCCTGGAATGCCGACCCCGCCACGTTCGCGTGGCACCATGTGTAGCCTAGGCGCTGCGGGCCGCGCGTGTTTGATCAATGTCAAGGCGGTGCGCGTGTTGCCAGGCCGCGCCACCGGTGGCGCAAGGATCAGTGTGACATCAGCACCGGCACGGTCATGCTTTGCAGGATGGTGCGGGTAACGCCGCCGAAAGCCCATTCGCGCGCCCGGCTGTGGCCATAGGCACCCATCACCAGCAGGTCGCAACCGAGATCGGCAATGCGCGACAGGAGTTCTTCGCCGACATCGTCTTGCGCGCCGCGATCGGCCTGCACCTCGATCTTGAGGTCATGCTGGGCCAGGAACGCCGCCAGGTCCGCCCCCGGCAATTCGCCATGGCCGCGTTCGTCGATCTCGGGATTGACCGCCATCACCGTCACCCGCTGCGCCTTCTTCAACAGCGGCAGGGCGTCGGCTACGGCGCGGCTGGCTTCGCGGCTGCCGTTCCAGGCGATCAGGATATGTTTGCCGAAGCCGGCCGGTGCACCGATGTATGGCACCACCAGGACCGGGCGCGCACAGCCGAGCACCACCTCGCCGGCGGACATTTCTTCCTGGCCGGCGCCACTGTCGGCGGGATCGACCTGGCCGATCACCACCAGGTCGGTATAGCGTGCGCCCTGCGTGATGGCCGCAATATCACTGCCTTCCGCAACCCGCGTTTCGACCCGCACAAAGCCGGCTTGCCGCGCTGCGGCCTCGAACGCGTCGGCGGCTGTGCGTGCCTGCCTTTGCAGGGTTTCCTGCCATTCGGTAAGCAGGTCGCCGGGCGGCGCCATGTCCATTCCATACGGCAAGACCAGATTGCCGGTGGCCGCCATGCCGGTGATGCGGGCGCCAAAGCGCTCGCCCAGATCGAGCGCGACGGCGATACGCTTGCGGCAAGCGGCAAGGGAATCAAGATGCAGAAGGATATTGCGATAGCTCATGGCGTCTGCGTTGCGGATTGATGGTGTGAGCCGGAGTCGCAAGCATGGCTCCGTGCGCGGCAAGGCATGTTGATTTGGGTCAAGGTGCCGTGTGTGTTTTTGCCACACTCTTCTGGCCATCGGGATATTGCGTGTCGGGGGCTGTGCGATGAAGACGGATGACAACAGCAGGACCAAAGTGACGATTCTGACCGGCACCTACCGGATCAAGGGTTTCGTCGAACTCCTTCCCGGCGCGCGCCTGACCGACTTCATGATCGAGGCCAAGGAATTCATCGCCGTGATCGACGCCGAAGTAGCCGATCTGGGCGGTCGCCTGATCCTCAATGAACCGTTCCTGAACGTCAGCCGCGAGCACGTCCAGGTGGTGATTCCGCGCCACTGAGGCGCCAGCGTCTATCGGGCGGCGCCACGGCTTGGTGAGGTCGTCGCCGCGCCGGCGCGACCAAGGGAGGGTGCTCATGGATCAGCATTGCCCGCATTGCAACGCGGTCATCTTCAAGACCAAACGGCTGGACCAACACGCTTTCGGCGGCGACAGCGGCGATCCGCAGGTGGTGCAGAGCGGCGCCGAGCACTACGCCGACTGCCCCGCTTGCGGTCAGCCGGTGCGCATGGAGCCGGCGCCGAACGAAACCGGGACCGCCTACGTGGTGTCGCACAACCGCAAGTGAGCGGCGTCGCTGCGGCTGCGCGTTCTGTGTGAACCCGCCCTGGGAAAACGCTGAACAAGTCCCTGAAATTCGGATCCGCGAACGAAGAGTCGTTTCGATTCAACGTTTTGCAAGAGCGACTTTCTCCACCTGCGGACTTGTGCAGTGTGTCTAGACAATGCCGTCGGCGCGCAGTGCGGCGATTTGCGCGGCGTCTCGACCGAGCACCTGCGCCAGCACCTCGTCGGTGTGCTCGCCCAGCAGTGGCGGCGCCTTGTCATAGCTGACCGGCGTTGCCGACAGGCGTAGCGGGCTGGCGATGGTCGAGACCATGCCGCCGGCGGCACGCGGCACATCGACCTTGAGGCCGCGGTGCATCACCTGCGGATCCGCGAACACCTGCGCGTAATTGTTGATCGGCCCGCACGGCACATCGGCCGCCTCGAGCCTGCCGATCCATTCCTGAGTGGTGCGGGTGGCCATGGTGTTGCACAGGTCGGGCACCAGTTCGTCGCGCCCGACGATGCGCTGGCTGACCCGGCGCCAGCGTTGGCTGGCTGCCAGGTCGGGCCGGCCGATGGCTTCACAGTAGCGCTGCCACTGCACATCATTGCCCACTGCCACCACCAGCTGGCCGTTGGCGGTGTCGAATACCTGGTACGGCACCAGGCTGGCGTGCGCATTGCCGTAGCGCCTGGGGATCTTGCCGCTGGCGAAGTGGCCGGTGATCTGGTTGCCGCCCAGGGCCACGATGCAGTCGAGCAGCGCCATGTCGATGTACTGGCCGACCCCCGATTCGCCGCGGTAGTTCAGTGCCGCCAGGATCGCCACGGTGGCGTACATGCCGGTGGTCACGTCGGCGATCGCGATGCCCACCTTCTGCGGGCTGGCGCCGGGGCTGCCTTCGGCTTCGCCGGTGACGCTCATCAGGCCGCCCATGGCCTGGAACACGAAGTCGTAACCCGGCTTGTGCGCCGACGGGCCGTCCTGGCCGTAACCTGTGACCGAGCAGTACACCAGGCGCGGATTGAGCGCCGACAGACTGGCATAGTCGAGGCCGTAGCGCTGCAGGTCGCCGACCTTGTAGTTCTCGATGAGCACGTCGCTCCTGGTCGCCAGTTCGCGGATGAGTGCCTGGCCTGCGGGACGGGAGATATCGACGGCGATCGATTTCTTGCCGCGGTTGGCGGCGGCAAAATAGGTCGAATCGCGGGTATCGGCGCCGCCTTCGTCCTTGATCCATGGCGGGCCCCAGCTGCGGGTATCGTCACCATGGAGCGGACGTTCGATCTTGATGACTTCGGCGCCGAGGTCGGCAAGATTCTGCGTGCACCAGGGGCCGGCGAGCACGCGCGACATGTCGAGCACGCGGATATGCGCAAGGGATTGTTTTTGCATTGATCGAGCTGGGGTCAAGTGAGCGACGGCGCGTCGGCGTGCACGCTCCAGGAGGCGCGTGTGTTGAGGGTTTCGGCATCGAAGCCGGCCAGGCGCTTGTAGCGCGCCTCGACTTCCTGCAATGCCGCTTGTGCGCCGGCATGCGCATTTTGCCTGACCAGTGCTCCCACCCTGGCCATTACATCGCCGGCCTGGCGCCGATTGGCCAGCTGCACCGCGCTTGCTATCGGCAGGCGTTCGGCTTCATAGGCGGCGAGCGCGGCATCGATGCCGGCGTTTTGCCCAGGCTGGCCGGCATGCGCGGCCAGGTGAAAGGCCAGCACACGGGCGTCGAGAATCGCCTGCGAGGCGCCATTCGATCCAAACGGATACATCGCATGTGCCGCATCGCCCAACAATGCCGTGCGGCCGAATACCCAGCGCGGCAAGGGGTCGAAATCGGCCATTGGATATTCCCAGGCGATGTCCGAGCCGGCCACCAGGGCGGCGACATCCAGCCAGTCGAAGCGCCAGTCGGCGACGCCTGCGGCCAGCGCCTGCGGGTCAACCTGGCGGTTCCAGTTGCCCAGTTCGCCTGCGCCGGCATCCGCGGGCCGCACCAGCAGCCAGTTGTTCACGCCGGGTTCGATCGGATAGACCACCACGCGCAAATGCTCGTCGCCGATGATCACCATCGAACTGCCGGACAAGAACGGCGCGCCGTGGCTAACACCGCGATACATCATCCAGCCATTGGTAGCCAGCGCCTGCTGCGGATAGTGCTGCGCGCGCAGGGCCGAGCGGATGCCATCGGCGGCCACCAGCAGGTCGGCTTCAAACCCGGTGGCAGCGGCAGTGCCCTCGTTGGTGCGCACCGCTAGCTTGTCGGCGCGCTCTGCAACGCAGCCCACGCGTTGCCCGCAGCGCACCGCGTGCGCGCCCAGCCGGCTACGCAGCGCCTCGTACAACAGATCTTGCAGCCGGCCGCGATGAATCGAATATTGTGGCCAGCGATAGCCTGCCGCCAGGCCGCGCGTCTCGGCCCAGATCAGGCGTCCCTGGCGGTCGTAGTAGGCCAGCTCGGAAGTGGCGACGCCCGCAGCCTCGAGGGCCTCGCCCAGGCCCAATTCGGTGAGTTCGCGCACCGCATGCGGCGGCAGGTTGACGCCGACGCCGACCTGGCGAAGCAGCGCGGCGGCCTCCAGCACCTGCACGTTCGCAAAGCCGGCGGCCGCCAGGCTCAAGGCGGTGGCCAGGCCGCCGATGCCGGCACCGGCTACGACTATCTGCATCGACTTGGTCCGCTCATTCCGCCTTGACGTTGGCTGCGCTGATGACCTTGCCCCATTTGACGATCTCGTCGCCGACAAAGCGCGTGAAGTCGGTTTGCGAGAGCGCGCCCGGGTCGGCGCCCTGGTCGGCGAACAGGCTGCGGATTTTTTGCGACTTGAGGGTATCGACCACGTCGGCATTGAGGCGGCGCGCCAGCTCCGGCGGCAGGTTGCCCGGTGCATACAGGCCGAACCAGGCGGTGGCCTCGAAGCCCTTGACGCCGGATTCGTCGATGGTGGGAATCTCCGGCGCGGCGGCGGCGCGCTTCATGGTGGTGACGCCGAGCGCGCGCAACTTGCCGGCGCGAATCTGCGCAATCACACCGGGCAGCGAGTCGAACATCATCGGGATCTGCCCGCCCAGGAGGTCATTCAAGGCCGGCGCGGCACCCTTGTAGGGAATGTGCTGCGCCTCGATGCCGGTGAGTGACTTGAACAGTTCGCCCGACAGGTGATTGGCGCCGCCGGTTCCGGACGAGCCGAAGCTGAGCGAGCCCGGCTTGTCCTTCGCGTACCTGATCAGCTCCTGCACCGATTTGACCGGCAGCGACGGGTTGACCAGCAGCACGTTGGGGACTGATGCGATCAGGGAGATCGGCGTGAAATCGCTGCGCGTGTCGTACTTGAGCTTCTTGTAGAGCCCGGGATTGATCACATGGTGGGTGGCGGTCAGCATCAGGGTGTGTCCATCCGCGGCGGACGCCACCAGTTGCTCCGAGCCGATCATGCCGCTGGCCCCAGCCTTGTTGTCGACCACTACAGTCACGCCCCATTTCGGGCCCAGCTCGGCGGCGAGCTGGCGCGCCAGGATGTCGGTGGTGCCGCCGGGCGGGAAGGGCACGATGACGCGCACGGTGCGCGCCGGGAAGGCCTGGGCGAGCGCGGCGTCGGCGCCGACGCACGCGCAGCACACCAGCGCGGCCAGGGCCAGGGTCCGTTGCATGCGTTGTGGCAGGAAGAGAAAGGCAGGATTCATGCGTATCTCCGGCGCGTCTTCAGGCGCTCAAGGGGAATTCGACCATCGCTTCGCCCGATGCAACCAGCTCACCGCGCTGGTTGCGCACCGCCACGTCGAGCGTGGCGAAGCGGCTGCGTTTGGTGACCTTGCGCGCGGTCACCACCGCAGTTGGCGTGATCGTGTCACCCGGCCTGACCGGTGCTTTCCAGCGCGTTTCCAGGCGCCGGTGAATGCCGCCTTGCGGATACAGCCAGTCGGTCAGCATCTTGTTGATCACGCCGAAATTGTTCATGCCGTGCATGATGATGCCGCCGAACCGGGTCTTGCCGAAGCTGCCCTTCATGTATTCGTCGTCCAGGTGCAGCGGATTGAAATCGAGCGAGGCTTCGCAGAATTCGCGAATCGACTCGCGCGTCGGCGCGAAGGGCGTGCCTTCGATTCGCAAGCCTGGTTCGATGTTGTCGTATGCGCTGCTCATGGATATGGGATTTCCTGCGCTGTTAGGCCGGACGTATGGTCTGACCGCGACCGCTGCAGATCACTTCGTCGTTCTGGTTGAAGAACACGTTGTCGTGAATCACGAACAGGCGGTCTTTGCGGATGAACTTGTCGAGCGCACGTGCCTCAAGGCGAATCACGTCGCCCGGCCGTGCCGGCATGTTGTAGCTCCATGATTGCCCGGCATTGATGGTGCCGGGGCTGCGCATCCAGTCGTCCGCCGGGGTGCAGGCGAACATCAGGAGGATGTGGATCGCCGGTGGCGCGATCAGGCCCTTGTAGGGGCTGGCCTCGGCATAGGCTGCGTCGAAATACAGCGGATGCAGGTCACCTACGGCGCGGCAGTACTTCTGGATTGCGTCAAGCGTCAAGGTATAGGGCAGGGTCTTGCGCGGCTGGCCGGGAATGATGTCGTCCCATACGCGGCGCAACTGCTCGTCTTTCCAGAAGTCGGTTTCGAATTCGGCGCTGCCCACAAGAGCTCTCCGCGAAATGGTCAATGGTCCGGCCGTCATTATGCAGGAGGCGCGGTCATGGCTGCCCTCAACGTCCGCAAGCCATCGGGCGCCTCGGCGAGCGCATGCTCGCTGCGTGCAAAGCGAACTCGCATCAGCAGGCGCCGGCACTTTCCAGCATTTTCACCATTTCACCAAAGCCGCGCGTCTTCGCCAAGTCAAGCGGGGTATTCCCGCCACGATCAGTCAGGCGCGTATCGGCGCCGGCGTCCAACAGCGCGCGCAACACAGCCTGATGCCGCGCGCCGCCGTCACCCAGCACCACGGCTTCGATCAAGGCGTTCCAGTGCAGGATGTTCACATGGTCGAGTGGTGCACCGGCGGCGATGAGTTGGCGCACCACCCCCGGGTGTCCGTGATGCGACGAGGCGATCAGTGCGGTGCCGTAGTGGATGCTGGTGACGAGTCGGGCGCTGGCGCCGGCGGCGAGCAGCACGCGCAGGGTTTCTTCGTCGCCAAGAATGCCGGTGATGGTCACCGCATCATAGCGGTCATTGTCGAAGGCGCCCAGATTGGCGCTGGCCGCGGCGAGGGCGCGGATGACCGCATGGCGCTTCGCGTACGCGGCGACGTTGGCCGGCAAGCGTGATCACTTCCATCATCGAAGTATCGGGGGCGGGCCGGCCATGCAGGCGTTCAACGTGCTTCGCCGAGGCGTGCGCGCCGCGGGTGCAAGCGGCTGTCGCCATGTTCATTCCTTTGCAGGCAGGGAAATGCCGAGTTCCGCCAGCACTTCCGCGGTGTGCTGTCCATAGGTTGGCGGCGGACGGCGAATGCTGCCGGGCGTGGCCGAGAAATGCACCGGGATTCCCGGCAGGGTGAGCTGGCCTTCGGTAGGGTGTTGCATCGAATGCCAGAAGCCGACCGCCTGCAGATGCGGGTCCACCAGCAGGTCATCGACGGAATTGACCGGTGCGAACGGCAGGTCGGCTGATTCGAGCAGGGCGATCCATTGCGCGGTGGTGCGCGCCGCCACGATCGGTTCAAGCAATGCATATAGCAGACCGATGTTCTGGCTGCGCTCGTTGAGTTTGGCAAAGCGCGGGTCGGCGCCGAGATCGGGTCGCTCGGCCAAGGTGAAAAAGCGCTGCCACTGCGGATCGGTATAGGGCACCACCGCCAGATAGCCGTCGCGCGTGCGGAAAGGCTTGCGGCTGTCGGTGGTGATGCGGTTGTAGCCGGCCGGTCCGGCCGGCGGCACGAAGGTGCGGCCGGCCAGATGCTCGATCATCATGAAAGCGACCAGGCTTTCGAACATCGGCACCTCGATCGCCTGGCCGACTCCGCAACGCTCGCGCGCGTAGAGCGCCATGGCGATCGATTGCGCCACCCACAGTGCGGCAACCTTGTCGGCGATGATGCTCTTGGCGTAGCGCGGCGGCCCCGCATCGCCGCCCTGGAACCAGGCCAGGCTCGAGGCAGCCTGGATGGTGTCGTCCACCGCAGGGCGCCCGGCATAGGGGCCGGCCTCGGAATAGCCGTAGCAGCCGCAATAGATCAGGCGCGGGTTGCGTTGGCTCAACTGCGGGTAGTCAAGGCCGAGACGTGCAAGGGCCTGTGGCCGTACGTTGGAGACAAACACGTCGGCGCGATCGATCAGGGCGAGCAGCGCGGCGCGCCCGGATTCGAGCTTGGCGTCGAGCACGATGCTGCGCTTGTTGCGGTTGAGGTTCAGATACGCATGGCTCATGCCGGCGTGACGTTGCGGGTGCACATGGCGAAAGATGTCGCCGCCGCCGGGCGACTCGACCTTGATCACGTCGGCACCCATGTCGGCCAGCATCTGCGTGGCCCAGGGCCCCATGCCGACGCCGGTCATGTCGAGTACGCGCACGCCGTCGAGCGCGCCGCGCGCGGCGGCTGGCGCCGGGGCCTTGCTCATGCCGATTTCGAGCAAGTCTGCCCGTTCATTCGACTTGTATCTTCGACTGCTTTGCGATGGCAGCCCATTTCACCACCTCGGCCCTGGCGA
>CAYYFR010000238.1:0-1791 GCA_964470865.1 uncultured Burkholderiales bacterium
CAATCCCGCGCTGGTGGCCTCCATGGTGCCGGAGATCATCCGCTGGCAGACGCCGCTGGCGCACATGCGGCGCACCGCACTTGCCGATACCGAACTGGCCGGCAAGAAAATCGCCCGCGGCGACAAGGTGGTGATGTGGTACCTGTCGGCCAATCGCGACAGCGAGGCGATCGAGAATGCCGATCGCTTCATCATCGATCGGGCGCGACCGCGCCAGCACATGTCGTTCGGCTTCGGCATTCACCGCTGTGTCGGCAACCGCCTGGCCGAACTGCAGTTGACCGTGCTCTGGCAGGAGATCCTCAAGCGCTTTCCGCGCATCGAGGTGGTAGGCGAACCGGTGCGCACCAAATCCAATCTGGTGCGCGGCTTTCTCAGCATGCCGGTGGTGATTCCGGCGCGCTACCCGTGATGGCGATGCCTGGCCTTGCACTGCGAGGCGCCACATGCATGCCAACCACAAACCTGGCCGGATTGCGGCGGGTCTGTAACGGAGCACACAGGAAATGAGCAACGCAGTCGTAGTCATCGGCGCCGGCCATGCCGCCGGCGCGTTTGCCGCCGCCCTGCGCCAGGGCGGCTACGCCGATCCGCTCACCCTGGTTGGCGCCGAACCGATCGCGCCCTACCAGCGCCCGCCCTTGTCCAAGGCATGGCTCAGGGGCGAGGCTACGCAAGACGACCTGTTGCTGCGCCCGCTTGCGTTTTACGCCGAAAAGGCGATCGAATTGCGCCTCGCCACGCGCGCACTTTCGATCGACCGTGGGGCCCGCCGCGTGACGCTCGACAATGGTGCGACGCTCGACTACGACAAGCTGGTGCTGGCCACCGGCTCGCGTTTGCGCGCCCTCGAGGTGCCGGGGGTTCGCAGCGGCGGCATCTTCGAAGTGCGCAGTGTGGCGGACGCCGAACGCATCAAGGCCGCGCTGGCGCCGGGCAAGCGCCTGGCGGTGGTCGGCGGCGGCTACATCGGGCTGGAAGTCGCGGCCTCGGCGCGCGCGCTGGGCTGCGAAGTCACGGTGATCGAGCGCGAAGCGCGCCTGCTGGCGCGCGTGGCCAGTGAAACCTTGTCGGATTTTTTCGCGCGCTGCCATGCCGGGCACGGCGTTGCGCTTGTACTTGGGGCGAGCGTCGCCGGGTTTGACGAAGTCGCGGGCGAACTCTGTGCTGTGCGCCTGGCCGATGGCCGCGTATTCGGCTGTGACGTGGCCGTGGTCGGCATCGGCGCGCTGGCCGAAGACGCGCTCGCGGCCGCGGCCGGGCTTACATGCCGCAACGGCGTGGTGGTTGATCAAAATGCGCTGACCTCCGACCCGGCGATTTACGCCATCGGCGATTGCACCGTGCGGCCGGTGCCGCGCTATGCGCTAAGCCTGCGCCTGGAAAGCGTGCCCAATGCGCTGGAGCAGGCCAAGCAGGCGGCTGCGGCGATCTGCGGCAAGCCCGCGCCCAAACCCGAGGTACCGTGGTTCTGGTCGGATCAGTACGACGTGCGCCTGCAGATCGCCGGGCTGCCGATCGATGTGGCAAAGCGCGTGGTGCGCGGCGATCCTGCGGCCGGCCGTTTCGCGGTCTATCACCTGGATGCCACGGGCGCACTGCAGGCGGTCGAGGCGGTCAACGCCGCGCCCGAATTCGTCGCCGCCCGCCAGTGGGTGGCCGGGCGCCAGGTGATCGATCCGGCGCGCGCCGCCGACATGGCGCTTACGGTCAAGCAGATCATTGATCCGGCGGCGCCCGCGGCGCCCGCGGCTGGCGCGCCCGCATGAGTTTCGGCCGGGCGGCGCAGCG
>CAYYFR010000238.1:1891-8361 GCA_964470865.1 uncultured Burkholderiales bacterium
GTGAACCGGCTTACGCCGACAAGTGAACCGGCTTACGCCGACAAGCACCAGTCCGAGTGCAGCATCTGCACGAATTGCGCCTCGGGCATGGGCTTGGCCACCAGGTACCCCTGGATCTCGTCGCAACCAAGCTCGGCCAGGCGTGCCAGGTGGAACGCGGTTTCGACACCCTCGGCGACCACCTTCAGGTTCAAGGCATGTCCCAGCACGATCACCGCATGGGCGATCGAAGCACTCTGCAGGTCGACGTCGAGCCCGCGCACGAATGACTGGTCGATTTTCAGGTGCTGGATCGGCAACTCCTTGAGATAACTCAGGCTCGAGTAGCCGGTGCCGAAATCGTCGATCGCCAGTTGCACGCCAAGATCGCGCAGCGCCCGCATGTTGGCGATGGTGGCCTCGGGGTCGCCGATCATCACCCCCTCGGTGACTTCCAGTTCCAGGCAGCCCGCCGGCAGCCCGCTCTCCTTGAGAGCGCGTTCGACCATGCGCAAGAGGCCCGGATCGCGGAACTGCTTGGGAGACACATTGACCGCCACGCTGACCGCCGGCATTCCCGGTCGCTGCCAGGCCTGTGCGGCGATGCAGGCGGTTTTGGTGACCCACTCGCCGATCTCCACGATCAGGCCCAGTTCCTCGGCCAGCGGAATGAAGTCGAAAGGCGCAATCCGCCCCAGCTGCGGATGGTCCCAGCGAATCAGCGCCTCGGCGCCGATGATGCGGCCGCTTGCCAAATCCACCTGCGGCTGGAAATGCAGGTTGAACTGCTGTTTGCCGACGGCGCGGCGCAGGTCGTTGGCCAGCGCGAGCTTCCTGGCCGCGTCGGCGTTCATGGTCGCGGTGAAAAAGCGCAGGGCGTTATGCCCGCCCTGTTTGGCCACGTGCATCGCCGACTCGGCGTTTTTCAGCAGGTCTTCCGCGCTGTCGCCATCGATGCCGTGGATCGCGATGCCCACGCAGGCGGTGATGTAGAGCGTCTGGTCGTCGATGAAATAGGGTTGCGCCAGGTATTCCTGCACGCGCACCGCGACCGCGGTGGCATCCGCGGCGCGCGCCAGTTCGCCCATTGCCAGCGCAAAGGTGTCGCCGGCCAGGCGCGCCACTTCCTCCTGCGACTGCGGCCCGGCAACCCGCGCCACCTGATCGCTGTCGCGCATGCAGCGCAGCAGCCGCTCGCCGACCTTCAACAGCAGCTTGTCGCCGGCGGCGTGGCCGCGCGCTTCGTTGATCTGCTTGAAGCCGTCGAGGCCGACGATCATCACCGCAAGCGGGGTGCTGTGGCGCGCCGCGCGCGCCAGCGCGCCGTCGAGCTTTTCGGCGCACAGGCGGCGGTTCGGCAGACCGGTCAAGCCGTCGTACATCGCCAGGTAGCGGATACGCTCCTCGGCTTGCCGGCGGTCGCTGATGTCCTGCAGGATGCCTTCCAGACGCACCGCACGTCCATTTTCAGCGCTCGCTACCTCGGTCTGGATGACCGCGTGCCGCACGTCGCCATCCGCTCGCATGATGCGGCATTCGAAGCGGGCGGGGGCGGCACCGGTGACCACACCCAGCAAACACTGCAGCGCGGCCGCGCGGTCCTCGGGATGCACGAACCGCATGAAGGTCTTGCCGGTGCGCGGGCTTTTCGAACGCGTGGTACCGATGATGCTGCACACCTCGTCTGACACCGTCATCAGGTCGCTGCCGAGCTCCAGGTCCCAGTGGCCGATGCGTCCGATGCGCTGCGCATTGGCCAGCCGGCCTTCGCTGCGCGCCAGTTCGCGCATGTTGCGACTGGCTTCGAGCAGGTAACGCAGGCGATAGCCGATCAGGTCTTCCTGCAGCGGCTTGGTGGCGAAGTCGGTGGCCCCGCTGGTGAATGCACGCCGGATCGACTGCGCGTCGCCCGCCGCGGTAAGCATCAATATCGGTATATGCCTGCCGTGCGGGTGCGCGCGCAACGCCGCGCACAGCTCGAAACCGTTCATCAGCGGCATGTTGGCGTCGGTCAGCACCAGGTCGGGGCGCAGCCGCTCGAACGCGGCCAAACCCTGGACACCGTCGGCGGAGCACTCGACGGCGAAGCCTTCGTCCTCGAGAGTGATCTCGAGCATTTCGAGCATCAGGGGTTCGTCGTCGACTATCAGCACCAGCGGCTGTTCGCGGCGGGCGTCGCAGCCTGCCAAATCTGCCGCGGCGCGCGCGGCGCGGGCTGGTGGAGCTAATGACAGGTCGTTCATGATTTCACCTTCGGGTAGGTCGGTTGCGGCAAGTGGTTGATCTGCGAATTCAGGCGGCGACAGCGTCTTCCTGCGCTTGCGGCGCCACCACGCGCGCCGCCATGGCGAGTACTTCTGCGCACGCTGCGGCGCTGCCGGGGGCATCGCTTTGCAAGGCGCAATGCTCGAGCCGGCGTGCGGGTTCGGTAAAGGCGTCGTAGCCGACCGTACCTGCCGAGCCCGCCAGCCAGTGCGCGAAACGCGCCAGCGTCGCATAGTCGCCGCATTGCTGCGCTTCGCGAGCGACGCCGGCCTGCTGTTGCAGGCGCAGCGCGAAGCGTTGAATCACCGGCACCAGGCGCGGCTTGGCGGCCAGGCGCGAGGCGATCGGTTTGGGGTGCGGCAGCGCGCCCGCAGCCGGCGGTGCGGGGTCGGCGACCGCCGCGGGCGCGGCCGCTGCGGTGGTAGCGGGCACAGCGGCGGATGCGTGAAGCGCGGCCGGCGCATCAGGCAATACGCCCGCAGCACCGGCGCTGGCTTCAGCAATCTGCTCACCGCCCAGGTAGCCGGCGATGGTTGCCAGCAGCAGGTCGATATCCACCGGCTTGGTGATGTAGGCGCTGCAGCCGGCGGCCAGGACTTCTTTTTCGTAGCCGGCCATGGCGTTGGCGGTGAGCGCGATGATCGGCCGGTCGAAACCGCGCTTGCGCAGTTCACGGGTGGCGCCGTAGCCA
This sequence comes from uncultured Burkholderiales bacterium, assembly GCA_964470865.1. GTDB lineage: Bacteria > Pseudomonadota > Gammaproteobacteria > Burkholderiales > JAEUOS01 > JAEUOS01. Next base: position 4,827 of record CAYYFR010000238.1, read on the forward strand.
TCCAGCACCGGCATCTGCATGTCCATCAGCACCAGGTCGAAGCCGCCGCCGGCCAGCTTGTCGAGTGCGACCTGGCCGTTCTCGGCTTCGTCGACCCACAGTCCGTGTTCACCCAGGACCAGCGCCACCAGTTCGCGGTTCTCGGGACCGTCGTCGACCACCAGCACGCGCGAGGGCGGTATGCGCCAGCGCTGCCGGCCGGACGCTGTCTGCTCCTGGTCGACCGCATCGAGGTCCGCCGGCGTCAACAGGCGGGTGTTGCCGATCTGACCTGCGTCGAAGCTCAGGGTGAATACGCTGCCTTCACCCAGGCGGCTTGTGGCGACGATATCGCCGCCCAGCGCACGCGCGAACTTGCGACTGATGGTGAGCCCCAGGCCGGTGCCGCCGAAGCGCCGGGTGATCGACGAGTCGGCCTGGGTGAAGGGGTCGAACAGGCTTTCGAGCTGGTCCGCCGCCACGCCGATACCGCTGTCATGCACCTCGATCAGGTAGCGCGCGCCGGTTCCCGCGCCTGCATGGTCCAGCACCACGCGCACCGCGCCTTGCTGGGTGAACTTGATGGCGTTGGACAGCAGGTTGAGGAGAATCTGGCGCAGCCGCGCCGGATCCGACTGCACGCAAGCCGGGACCGGCCGGCGCATCTCGAAAGTCAGGCTGATGCCTTTTTCCTGGGCCTTGACCTCCAGCGCATACATCGCCTGGCGCACGATCGCGTGCGGCGCGCACGCCACCGCTTCGACTTCCAGTCGCCCCGCCTCCACCTTGGAGAGGTCGAGGATGTCGTTGATCAGATCGAGCAGGTGGCGGCCGCTGGCATGGATGGTGTCGAGATAGCGCGCGGACTCGCGCTCCCCCTTGCTGTAGCCGCGCTTTAGCAGTTCGGTGAAGCCCAGGATCGCATTCATCGGGGTGCGGATCTCGTGGCTCATGTTGGCCAGGAACTCGCTCTTGGCGCGGTTGGCGGCGTCGGCCTCGTCGCGGGCGGACTTGAGTTCCACCTTGTTGGCTTCGAACAGCGTGACGTCCTCCAGACTGATCAGGACACCGCCGGGTTTGCCCTGGGTTCCCAGCACCGGCGAGCAGTTGACAACGAAGCTGCGATCAAGACCCATGGTGTCGGTCAGAACGACGCGGCCGTCGCGCTGTACCAGGCCGGTCTCAAGCGCGTGGTTCCAGGGCAGGGTTTGCGCTGCCACAGGTGCTCCCGCCTGGTCGCGCCAGGCGATCTGCGCCGCCGGGCTGCCCATCAACTGCTCATGGCTCTTGCCCAGAAGCCGGGTCAGCGCTTCATTGGCCAGCACGATATTGCGCTCCTGGTCGATCACAAGCAAACCTTCGGTCAGGCTGTCGAACGCCGCGCGTACGCGGCCGGGAATCGCCTGTGAAGGGTCGAGGCTTTTGAGCACACGCCCCAGATAAAGATGAAAACCGACGAAGCAAAGCAGCGCGCACGCCAGCGCCAGGCGCAGCCACGGCAGTTCCAGCACACCGGCCAGCCCGCTCGCGGTGAGCGGGCGAAAGCGGAATTCAACCTGCCCCCAGCGCTCCTGCCCGGCCCATACCGGCACCTGCACCTGCGCATCGGCCACCTGCACCGCCTCCATCGTAGTCCAGGTGCGTGCATGGTCGGCTATCCCCATCATCAGCGTGCCGTCGAGTTTGCGTACGCCGATGGATTCGATTTCCGCGTTGCGCTTCATCACGAAGCGCAGCACGGTGTCGAGCCGACGCGGATCGTCGCCCGAAAGGAGCGCCGTGCTGCTGGCCGCGACCGCCTCGGCCAGCGCCACCCGGCCTTCGCGCGCGGCGGCGACGCGATCCGGAATCAGTCCGAAGAAGGAAGCAGCCAGGAGGCTGCTGCTGACAATCGAGACCAGTCCCAGTGCGATGTAGGTCTTGGTGCTGAAAAATCTCATTGCCCTGCGCTCCCGCCATGCATGCTGCTCTGCGTGCGCGATCGCGCAGTTTCGCGAACCGCTTCTCCTGAAAATGCGCATATCCGGTTCATCAATATCCCCTCAGTATGCGCACCGGGTCAGCGACATCGTTTTCGGGCGCCGCTGCGCTGTCGTCGTCCGCTTCGCCATCGTCGTCCCCGGCAGTGCCGCCGGGGCGCGACAACACCGGCAAGGGGTCGAGCACGCGCCAGGCCGGCAGCGCCGACAGGAGGCTGCCCATCAGCACGCCGCTGCGGATCATCCAGAACACGTATGCGACGGACAAACCGAAGGTCACGCCGGTGGCGCTCAAGGCAATGGTGTGCTCGAGGTCGAATTCATGGCGCGATTGCTCGCGCAGCCGGTCCAGTTCATCGATAAAGCCCGGTGCGCGCATCGAGGTCAGGAATTGTTCGATCTGCGCATTGCCGGCTGCCACCCTGCTTGCGAAGCCGAGGCCGCCGGCGTCGAACAGAACGGCCTGCGGGTCGAGTGTCGCGCCGCGCGGCTCGCCGAACGACACGCGCACGGTGCGGGCTTCCACCTCGGGTCCGCTGCTGTTGCCGACCGGCGCCGCGACCTGCGTGGGCCGTGTGAAGACGGTCTCGGGGGCACCGGAGTCGGAGCCCGCAACGTTTGCCGGCGCGGACGTGCCTGCAGGTCTGGAGGCGGCGGCGGGCGCGGCCGCAGGGGTCGCTGCCGTGCTCGTGGCGGCCGGCGCCGGCGCGGCCGGCGCGATGAGCGCGGCTACCGGCGCCGAGTCCGCTGGCGACGCGCCGCCTGCCTGGGCGCCGGTGGACATCGGCGCCGCCGGCGCAACCACCGGCGCAACTGCCGGTGCTACCGTCACAGTCATCGTGTGTTGCGCCGGGTCGGTATCGGCACCACCGTTGGCGGTGCCGCCGCTGTCCCGCACCAGGAACAAAAAGGCCGCACTTCCCGCGCCGGCTACCGTTAACCTGAGTTTGCCGGCGCCGATGTCCGCCGTCGTCACAATCTGGCCGGGCGCCACCGGTGCACCGTCGAGGGAAAGGCTGCCGCTTGCCGGCAGGCTTACGATATCGACTGCGGCGAGCATGTTTGCCGGTGCGTCGAGCGGGTCGGTGAAACTGAAACTGGTGGTCGCGAACGTGAAGGTGGCGCCGGTTTGCGTGCTTACGTTGCTGTCGGCGCCGACGGGCGCATCGTTGACCGCGGTGACGTCGATGGTCAAGGTGCGGGCAATGGCGTCGACATCGACGCCGCCGTTGCCGGTGCCGCCGTCGTCTTTGACCTGGAAGGTGAAGGCGGCGTAGGCGGCGCCGTTGGCATTGGCCGCAGGGGCGAAGACCAATCTGCCCAGCGCGATATCGGCGGCCGAGACGAACTGGCCGGCAGCCACCGCTGCGCCGTTGTTGGTGAGCGACCCCGTGCCCGGCAGGGTGGTGAACTTCACTGCGGCGAGCGCATTGGCCGGCGCATCGGCCGGATCGGTGAAGCCGAAGTCCGCGACGCTGAAGGTGTAGGCCGCGTCTTCGAGTGTCGTCACCGTCGTGGCGGTGCCGGTGGGCGCGTCGTTGACTGGCGTGACATCGATGCTCATGGTGCGGGCGACA
>CAYYFR010000239.1:0-8348 GCA_964470865.1 uncultured Burkholderiales bacterium
GCGCCGCAGAGCGTCGCCTACATCGGTGCCACCGAAGATCTTGCCAAGTTCGGCGGCCGCTGCGTGCGCGAACTGATCGACTTCGGTTTCGCAGGCGAGATCTATCCGGTCAATCCGAAGCGCCAGGAAATCTTCGGTTTGCCTTGTTATGCGGCCATCGGTGACTTGCCCAACATTCCCGACCATGTGGGCATCGTCCTGCCTGCGTCGGCGATACCGGAGGCGCTGGCGCAATGCGGCCGGGCCGGCGTGCCCTTTGCGACGGTGTTCTCCGCCGGCTTCGCCGAAACCGGTACGCAGGAGGGGCGCGCGCTGCAGGCGCGCATCGCGGCCACCGCCCGCGAATGGGGCATACGCATGATGGGCCCCAATTGCAACGGCATGGTCAATTTTGTCGACCGCGTGGCGATGACTTCCACGGCGGTGATTCGCGGTGCAAGGCGAGCAGCCGGTGACGTGGCGGTGGCCAGCCATTCCGGCGGTGCCGGCCAGGTCAACGTGATGTGGCGTGCGCAGCAGGCAGGGCTTGAGATCAGCTACCAGGTCAGTTGCGGCAACGACGCCGACCTCGACCTGCTCGACTACATGGCCTTCATGCTGGAAGACCAGCGCACGCGGGTGGTGCTGGCGCTGGCCGAGACCATCTCGAATGGTGCCAAGCTGCGTGCCCTTGCGGCACGCGCTGCTGCGTTGGACAAGGCGATTGTCATGGTCAAGGTGGGGCGCTCGGCGGCCGGCAGCCGGGCGGCTGCCTCGCATACCGGCGCGGTGACCGGGGCCGATGATGTTTGCAGCGCTGCGCTTGAGCAACTGGGCATCGTGCGGGTCGACGACTGCCATGAACTGTATGAAGCTGCGATGCTGCTGCGCCGCCGTCAACGGATACGCGGGCGGCGCGCCGCCGCCACCTCGATCTCGGGTGGCAATCTGGTGATGGTCACCGATCTCGGTGCGAGAATCGGAATCGAATGGCCGCCCTATGCTGCATCGACACAACAAACCCTGGGGGCGCTGTTGCCGGGTTTCAGTGCCGCCGCCAACCCGACCGACCTGACCGCCGCAGCCGTCGGCCGCGCGGATGTGTTCACCCAGGTCTGCCGTGTGCTGCACGACGACCCGAATATCGACGTGGTGTTGCCGGTATTGACATTCGCGCCGGCGGCCGATATCCGTTCATTGAGCGCATTCGCCGCCTCGGCTGCGAAACCGCTGGCGCTGCTGTGGACCGGCAAATGCCTGGATGACCCGACCCTGACGCCAGAACGCCTGGTAAGTGAGGGGCATGCGGTGTTTCGCGATGCGCAAGCAGCGATGAAGGCCTTGTGGGTGGCGATGCGGCACCACGAGGCCTGGCAGAAGCACGCGTCTGCGCCACCGCCACGACGCCCGCAAGGTGTCGATGCCGACGCCGCGCGTCGCATGCTGGCGGCAGCCGATGGCCCGCTCGACGAACAGGCGTCGAAGCAATTGCTCGGCCTTTACGGCTTGCCGCTCACCGGCGAGCAGCTTGCACGCAATGCGAACGATGCGCTGCGCATCGCGCGCGCGATGGGCGCGCCGGTGGCGTTGAAAATCCTCTCGCCCGATATCCTGCACAAGACCGAGGCGGGCGCGATACGGCTGGGCGTGCAGGGTGACGACGCTGTTGCCGCCGCCTTCGAAGAGGTAATGACAGCGGCGCGTACATGGCGGCCGGATGCACGCATCGAAGGCGTGCTGGTGCAGGAAATGATCAATGGCGGCGAAGAAGTGCTGCTGGGCATTTCGACCGACCCGGTGTTCGGCCCGGTCGTCACCGTGGGCCTGGGCGGCATTTATGTTGAAGTGATGAAGGATGTGGCCCTGCACCTGGCGCCGCTCGCGCATGCAGATGCGCATGCCATGCTCGCTTCCCTGCGCAGCTATCCGCTGCTCAATGGTGCGCGCGGTCGGGCACTGCTTGACATTGAAGCGCTCGCCGATTGCATTGTGCGGGTGTCCTGGCTGGCGGCCGACATGCACGGCGTTCTGGCCGAACTGGACATCAACCCGCTGCGCGTGTTGCCGCGCGGGCAGGGGGTACGGGTGGTGGATGCATTGGCTATTCCTGCATCGCGCGAGGTGGCGGCATGAGCGCGAGCACGGGCTTGTCGAGTGCGCTACACGGTGAGGTGCTGTGCCTGACCCTGGATCGCGCGCACGCGGCGAACGCGCTGGATTCGATGCTGCAGGGAGCACTGGTGCAGGCACTGGCCGACGCCAGCGCCGCCTGCGAGGTTGGCGCGGTGTTGCTTGCGGCAGCCGGTGACCGGGTTTTTTCGGCCGGCGCCGATTTGAAGGAGTTTTCGGAACGTGATGGCGGCGAAGCCCGCACCTTGCGGCGCGAACTTCTGCGCGCGAGCCTTTTGGCGCTGGCCGCTTTCGACAAGCCGCTGGTGGCCGTGGTGCGCGGCAAGGCCATCGGTGCCGGCTGCATGCTTGCGCTTTTGGCCGACGAGGTTCATGCGGCCACCGAGGCATCGTTTTCCCTGCCGGAAATCCGCCTTGGCAGTGCCACCCCGGTGGGAGCGGCGATCGTGGCGGCGCGCGGCGGCCGGCGCGCGGCACTGCACATGACCTTGTCCGGTGCAGCGGTTGACGCCCGCAGCGCGCGCGACTTCGGCTTGGTCGACGCGCTGCACGCAAGCGCAGAGTTGAATCAGGCCGGCCTGGCGCGCGCGCGCGCACTGGCGCAATGGGGCAGGCCGGCCTATGCGCACAACAAACGCTGGATCAACGCCGGCTTGTGCGCGGAGATTTCGCGCGCACTGGACGAATCGGCGCGCCTGGCGGCCGCAGGCAAGCCATAACCCGCAGGAGAGCAGCGATGCAATTTGAAATCACCCCCGAGTTGGCCGAAGTGCGCGTGGCCCTGCGCCGCTTCACCAGCGAGAAACTCGAACCGATCGCAGGCGAAATCGACCGCAGCGGCGAGATTCCGGAACGCGCCTGGACCTTGCTGCGTGAACAGGGCTACCTGGGCATGCGCCTGCCGCAGGAGTTTGGCGGCGGCGGCTTCGACCTCGCCACTTACTGCCTGGCGTTAGAGGAGTTCAGCCGCTCGCATCGCGCCTTCACCCTGATGCTCGACTACACCAGCGGGCTTACGCCGATCGCGATTGCGCGCAATGGCACCGAGGCGCAAAAGCGCAAATACGTGGCCAAGCTCGCCAGCGGCAGCTTCCGCGCCGCCTTCGCGCTGACCGAACCGGGCGCCGGATCGGATTCCGCCGCGATGACCACCCGTGCCGAACGCGGCGACGGCGGCTGGATCCTCAACGGCCGCAAGTATTACATCAGCGGCGGTCATAGCGCGGACGTGCTGATGGTGATCGCGGTGACGGACGCGAAAAAGCGCGCCCGCGGCGGCATCACCGCGTTTCTGGTCGACCGTGGCACGCCCGGTTTCAGCGTCACGCGTGTCGATTCGACCATCGGGTCGGACGTGGTGAAACTCGGCGACCTGGCCTTCGACGATTGCTTTGTGCCCGATGCTGCCGTCATCGGCGAAGTCGGCGAGGGCTTCAAGATCGCCATGGGCTCGCTCACCAGTGGGCGCCTGGGCGTCTCGGTGTCATGCATCGGCGCGGCCGATCGCCTGTTGGAGATGTCGATCGCTCAGGCAAAAGAGCGCCACACCTTCGGCAAGGCCCTGGCAGAGCGCCAGGCGATCCAGTGGATGATCGCCGATTCGGCCACCGAGATCGCGCTGGCGCGTTCGTTCGCCTATGAGGTGCTGCGCCGCACCCAGGCGGGCGACGATCGCGGCAGCGGCGCCTCGATGTGCAAGCTGTATTGCTCGGAAATGGTCGGGCGGGTCGCCGACCGCGCCGTGCAGATCCATGGCGGCAGCGGCGTGATCCGTGGCTTTCCGGTCGAGCGCTTTTATCGCGATATCCGTCACTACCGCATCGGCGAAGGCTCGTCGGAGGTCCAGCGCATGCTGATCGCCAGGGATCTGCTGAAGTGAATGTGCGATCGGCCGCGGCGCTTTCGCAAGCGCCGCATCCATGCGCTTGATGGCATGAATGAAAAAGCTCAATTTGACGAATAGTACGTGGCTGCCTATGCTGCCTGTTGCAAACCCTGTGGGCGCCGCTGCGGCGCCCGACCGCAAGCACGGAGACCCGCATGAAACCCTGGGACGGCATCATCAGTGAAGAAGAACAAAAGGCCTACAACGCCGCCGGTTTCGGCCGGCCTTCCGGGATCGGCAGCCGGCCCGCGTTGTTGATCATCGACGTGCAGTACCGCACCATCGGCACCACCCCGAAACCGTTCTGGGAGTCGATCGAGGAATTTCCCACTTCATGCGGCGAGATCGGCTGGAACGCGATGCACAACATCACGGTCCTGTTGGCCGAGTTTCGTCGCAACAACTGGCCGGTGCTGTATCCCCATGTGGCACACAAGAACGTCGCCACCGACGGCGGGCGGCTGGCGCAAAAGGTGCCGGCCATCATGAATATCGCCGAGCGTGGCTACGAGTTTCCGCCGCAGATCGCGCCGCGCCCGGGCGATGTGCTGATCCCGAAAAAGCATCCGAGCGCGTTCTTTGCAACGCCGCTGGTGAGCCACCTGATCGACCTGGCCGTCGATACCCTGGTGGTGACAGGCTGCACCACCAGCGGCTGCGTGCGCGGCAGCGTGGTCGACGCCTTCGCCTACAACTTCCGTGTGCTGGTGCCCTCGGACTGTGTCTATGACCGCAGCGCCACCTCGCATGCGGTAAACCTCTTCGACATGGCGTCCAAATACGCCGATGTGGGCACCTCGCGCGAAATCATCGACAAGCTTGCGCCGCTCGGCGCAGTAGCCGCTGCCTGACGCATGAACATCACCGAAACCTTCGCCCACCACGCCCGCGCGGTGCCGGATCGGCCGGCAATCGTGCATGGTGACAAGGTGCTGCTGTACCGCGATCTCGATCCTCTGGTAAGCCGTATCGCCGCACATCTGCGCGCACAGGGGCTGGCCCAGGGCGAGGTCGCCGGCGTCGCCCTCAAGGACAGCGTCGAACACCTGCTGATCCTGGCAGCCCTGGCGCGCGCCGGTATCGTCATCCTGCCGCTTGACTGGCGCTGGACGCCGGCCGAGCAGGAGCGGGTGGTGACGCACTTTGGCGCCAGCCGGGTACTGGTGGAAGCCGGCCGGCCGCAGCCGGACGGTGTGCCCTGCAGCGTGATCGATGCGGCGTGGATGGCCGCCGCTGCCCGCGAGAGCGCCGGGCAGCATTTCAGCGACGACGATCTGCCCTTGCTGATGTCACTATCCTCCGGCACCACCGGCCGTCCCAAGGGGCCGCGCATTCGCCACAGCCAGTTCCTGGCACGCTACCGGGTATTCTGGATCAACCTCGGCTTCAACAGCCAGGACCGCTTTTTGTCAGCCACACCGCTCTACTACGGCGGCGGTCGTACCTTTCCGCTGATGATGCTGTACTCCGGCGCCACCGTGGTGATGCTGCCGCCGCCCCATGAACCCGATGAGCTGTGTGCGGCACTGCTTGCGCACCGCATCACCGCATTGTTTCTGGTACCGACTCTGATTCGGCGCCTGCTCACGCTTCCGGGCGCACAACTAGCGCCGCTGAGCACTCTGCGCCTGCTGCTTTCATCCGGCTCGGCGCTGCATGGCGAAGAGCGCCGCACCCTGCGCGCGCTGTGCCCGGGCTTCGTTGAGTACTACAGCTCCACCGAGGGCGGCGGGGTGAGCTTTCTTTCGGCTGCCGATCCGCAATCGTTCAGCGACTCGGTGGGGCGGCCGGTATTCGGCGTCGAAGTGCAGTGCGTTGACGAGGAAAACCGACCGCAGCCGCCCGGCAGCGTCGGGCGCATCCGCTACCGCGGCCCGGCAGTGGCCGACGGCTTCTGGAACGATGAGGAAGCGAGCCGTGAAGCGTTTCGCGACGGCTGGTGGTATCCCGGCGACCTCGGCATGCTCGATGCCCATGGCTACCTGTATCTGAAGGGGCGCGCCAAGGACATGATCATCCGCGGCGGGGTCAATATCTACCCGGGCGAGATCGAGGCGGTGTTGCAGGCGCACCCGGCGGTGGCCGACTGCGCGGTGGTAGGCTGGCCGTCGCGGGAGTTCAACGAGGAGGTGGCCGCCTTCGTGATTCTCAAGGACGCAGTCACCGCGCTTGAACTGCGCGAGTCGTGCAAGGGCAAAATGGCGCCCTACAAGCTGCCACGCGAAGTGTTCGTGGTAAAGGATTTTCCCCGCAATGCGCTCGGCAAGGTGATCAAGGCCGATCTGGGCGCATCTCTACCATCCCTCTGAGGTGAACCTCATGATCAAGCTCGTGACATTTTTTTCTTCGCTGCTGTTTTCATCCATGCTGCTGGCCCAGGCCTACCCGAACAAGCCGATTCGCATGGTCAGCCCGTGGCCGCCGGGTGGTCCGGCCGAAGCCCTGGGCCGGGTGATCACCACCAAGATGAGCGAGGTGCTGGGCCAGCCCTTCGTGATCGAATCAAAGCCCGGCGCCAACGGCACCATCGGCACCGGCTTCGTGGCCAAGGCGCCGCCGGATGGCTACACGCTGCTGTTGGCCAACCTGGGGCCGACCGCGATCGCGCCGGCCTTGAGCAAGGAGCCGCTGTACGACACCCTCAAGGACTTCGAGCCCATCACCCAGGTGATCGCCGGCCCGACTCTGCTGCTGGTACGCAACGGCTTGCCGGTGCACAGCGTGAAAGAGCTGATCGCCTATGCCAAGGCCAATCCCGGCAAGCTCAGCTATGGCTCGGTGGGCATCGCCAGCACCACCCATCTGGCCGCCGAGAACCTCAACATCATGGCCGGCATCAACACCGTGCATATTCCCTACAAGGGCTCGACGCCGGTGTTGGTCGACATGATGGGCGAGCGGGTCGATTTTGCCTTCATCGGCATTTCGGGCTCGATCCAGCAGGCGCGCCAGGGCCAGATGCGGGCGATCGCCATCAGCACGCTCAAGCGTTCGCCGAACTTTCCGGACATTGCCGCGGTGGCCGAAACGGTACCGGGCTTCGAGCTCAATTCCTGGTACGGGCTGCTGGCTCCGAAAGGCACGCCGCGGCCGATCATCCAGCGCCTGTACGAAGAAACCGTGGCCGTCCTGCGCAAGCCGGACGTACTGGACTGGATGAAGCAAAACGGGCTGGAGCCGGTCGGCTCGACTCCGGAAGAATATGGCGCCTACATCCGTGCCGAACTGGTGAAGTGGAACAAGGCGGTCAAGGACGCGAAGATCACCGCCAACTGACGCAACCGGGCGTGTGATCAGGCTCGACGCCGGCAGGACGGTGACGGGGCAGGACGGCAGGCAATCCTTTGAAAGCGAGCAATCGGCATGAAAACCAAAGCGGGGACGAAAAAGGGCTGGAGCGAAAACCATGATGTGGCAGCGATCGACATCATCGTCAATCTCTGGACACCCGAAGCCAACCGTGTGAGACCCAGGCGCGATGCCTTTTACCAAGGCAAGATGAAGGTCAGGCGCGAGACCGTGGAAGGGATCTCGATTGCCGAAATGCTGCGCCGCATGGACGCTGCCGGCATCGAGCGCGCGTTCCTGGCGGCCACCAGGGTCGGGCGCCTGGGCCACCCGGCCTGCTACCACCTGCCATACGCGATGGTGGCCAAGGCGGTCAGGCAGCACCCCGACCGCTTTCACGGCCTGGCGGGGCTCGACCCCTGGGAGGGGATGAAGGGTGTGCGCGAGCTCGAGCATGCGGTGAAGGAACTGGGTTTCATCGGCGCCCACTTTTATCCGCACTGGTTCGAACTCGCCCCCGACCATGCCAAGTGGTATCCGTTTTATGCCAAATGCTGCGAGCTCGACATCCCGGTGCAGTTCCAGGTCGGGCAGTCGATGGTGTACGACCCGAGCTATCCGGTACGCAGCGTCGGCCGGCCGATCACGCTCGACGCGGTGGCCTGCGATTTCCCCGAGCTCAAGTTGATCGGCATCCATGTCGGCATTCCCTGGACCGACGAAATGATCGCGATGGCGTGGAAGCACAAGAACATCTACATCGGATGCGATGCCCACAGCCCGAAGTATTGGCCGGATTCGTTCAAGCACTACATCAACAGCTTCGGCCAGGACAAGGTGCTGTTCGGCACCGATTTCCCGATCCTTGATTTCGAGCGCACGCGCAGTGAAATCGAGGCACTGAACTTCAAACCAGAGGTGCGCCGCAAGCTGTTTCGCGACAACGCCTTGCGGGTCTACAAGCTCAAGGGCTAGGATGATGGGGCGGCGCACGCCTTGGTCACGGCCAGTTCTGAAACCCAACCCGACGCGGGTGTCATGAGCATGAACCGCCGGGTGCTGCTGG
>CAYYFR010000240.1:0-8268 GCA_964470865.1 uncultured Burkholderiales bacterium
CCCCCCACGTGCACCTGTGCTGACGGCTCCAAGACCCCTCCTGGCGTGTTTTTCGGGCGTTTCGCGCAGGTCATCATGCCAGCTTTGGATGGAAATGCAAGCGGTTCGATACGTACGCAGTCGCATCGGCGCGTGTGCGCATGCCAGTGTCATTGAACCGCCATGCGCATGCAGATGCAGCGCATAGCCAACATGCCGTCGCGCCGATTTTCGATCGAGGCGAACCTGGTTGCCGACGCTGGCGACGATGGCCCAGTGGGGGCCGTTGGCGAGTACCAGGGGCCGCGGTCTCGACGATTTCGAGGGCGGCGTGGAGGTCTTGGCGTTCCAACGGTTCGCGTGTGGCCGGCGTCAGCGCGGCGCGAGCGTGTCAGCTGGCGCAGAGCACTTGGGCGTAGCGGTGGGCCGAGGCGGCGGCGTTCATGATTTGTTCTGCTGGCAGTGCACGCTGTGTGTTGGCGCAAAGAGTGTTGCGTCTAATCGATTTGGTTGGCTGGTAACATTGTCGACATGAAACAGGCCTTGCAGACCTTGCTCAAGCTTCGGGACGAAGGCTTGCTTGCGCGCTTCGCGATTGGCGGGGCAATAGCGGCCAGCTTTTATGTCGAGGCGGTTGCTACCGAGGATGTGGATGTGTTCGCGTTTCTCACGCCGGCACCTTCGGGGCCGCTGCTACTCGGGCCGTTGTATGAGCGCTTGCGCCAGCTGGGCGCTACCGTGCGAAACGAGCATGTGATCATCGGCACCTGGCCGGTACAGATTCTGCCTGCGTATACGCCGTTGGTTGAAGAGGCCGTGTTGCAGGCGCCGGAGCGCTCTTTTGAAGACATTCGGGTGCCGGTTGTTTCGGCAGAGCACTTGTGTGCCATCGCACTGCAAACCGGCCGCGCCAAGGACTATGCGCGGGTGCAGGCGTTCGTGGCGGCCGGGGTGGTGAATACTTTGGCATTGCACCGCTTGATCGTGCGCTTTTCTCTCTCGGAACGGTGGCTTACTTATGAACGACGCTATTCCTGAACCGGCGGAGCCTACGCTTTCGGCGGAACAAGAGGTGGTGCGCATGAAGGCGGCGTGGCGTAAGCATGCGGCTGGGCTCACCTGGGAAGAGAAGGTCGCGGCCATCGAGAGGATGTGGGGGCGTGATGCGGCGTTGCGGCGCGAGCGCGAGGCGGCGCAGGCCGGGCGCGGGTCGCGGACGGACGGGAATTAGGGGCGCAGGGCGCTCATTACCTTCACCCTGCCTCTACCTCTGAATAAATCCGCGATAAGCGCATCTTTGGCGAAAGCACTGCTGCCCAGGCTCTGTGAACGGAGGTGGGTCTCGGAAACAAGTCGTTGAGGGCTGCTTGCGCCAAGTCTCCTGAAGCGAGCTTCAACGGACCGAGCTTCACCTCGTTGCCAAGTGCTGACGGCTTGAAACCCGCTGGCTGGCGTGGCGCGCCCGACTGGCTTCGTCGCGCGCCAGGTTCAGATCGCGCCGGCCTCCCGCAGGCGCTTGATCGCGTCTGCGTCATGCCCAAGAATCTGCGCCAGCACCGCATCGGTGTGCTGGCCTAGTAGCGGCGGCGCCGTGTTCAGCAGAAGCGGCGTGCCGAGGAACTTCATCGGGCTCGAAATCATCGGCACACTGCCGCCGCTTGGATGCGGCAAGTCGAACTTCGTGCCACGCGCCTTGACCTGTTCTTCCTCGAAGGCTTCGGCGATCGAGTTGATCGGGCCGTTGGGCACGCCGGCCTGTTCGAGGATCGCCACCCACTGCTTGGTGGTTTTTTGCGCGAACACTTCATTCAACAGCGGCACCAACACGCCGCGGTTCTGCACACGACCGGCGTTTTTGGCAAAGCGCTCGTCGCTGACCAGGTGCTTGCAGCCGGCCGCTTCGCAAAATTTGGAAAACAGGTTGTCGTTGCCGCAAGCCAGGATGACGCTGCCGTCCTGGGTTGGAAACACCTGGTAGGGCACGATGCTCGGATGGGTGTTGCCGATGCGTCCCGGCGCCTCACCGGTGGTCAGGTAGGTCATGCCCTGGATCGACAGGAAGGCCATCGAGGTGTCGAGCAACGCCAGGTCGAGGTGCTGGCCCAAGCCGGTTTCGGCGCGGTGCGCCAGCGCAGCGCACACCGCCACCGAGGCATACATGCCGGTGAGGATATCGATGATCGGGATGCCTACCCGCATCGGGCCGGCTCCCGGGGCACCGTCGGGTTCGCCGGTCACGCTCATCAGGCCGCTTAAGCCCTGGGCCATGAAATCGTAGCCGGGCCGCTCGGCCCACGGGCCGCTCTGGCCGAAACCTGTGACCGAGCAATAGATGATCTTCGGGTTCACCGCCTTGAGGTCTGCGTAACCCAGGCCGTAGCGCGCCAGGTCGCCCACCTTGTAGTTCTCGATCACCACATCGCAACTCTTTGCCAGTTCGCGCAGCATGGCTTGGGCCTCTGGGTGCGAGAGGTTGGCGGTAATCGACTTCTTGCCGCGATTGGCGGCCAGGTAGTAGGAGGATTCGCTGGTGGGCTTGCCGTTTGCATCTTTCAGCCAAGGCGGGCCGAAGGCGCGCGAATCGTCGCCCTTGCCCGGGCGTTCCACCTTGATCACTTCGGCGCCCATGTCGGCAAGATTCTGCCCGGCCCAGGGGCCGGCCAACACACGGGAGAGATCGAGAACGCGAATATGCGAGAGCGGGCCGGGCATGGGATCTTTCAGGAATCGGGGAAGTCTGGTCGGGTCTTGCCCAGGAAGGCGCGCACGCCTTCACGGTAATCGGCACTGTCGAAGAAAGCGAAGTGCTGGCGGATCTCGTCTTCGGTCAGCGGCTGCTGCAGCGGCGACAAGCGGCTGATCCAGCGCTTGTTGGCACGCGCGGCCATCGGGCTGCCGGCGGCGATGCGCTCGGCGGCCGCATAGGCTTCGTCGACCACGTTCTCATCGGGCACGACGCGGGTCAGGAGACCCTTGGCATAGGCCTCGTCGGAGCCGAATACACGGCCTTCGAGCAGGATCTCGGCGGCGACAGCGCGCCCTACCAGGCCCAGCATGGCTTGCAGTTCGCTATGCGCCAGCGGAAACCCCAGTTTGTTGATCGGCACGCCAAAGCGCGATGAAGCGGCGGCGATGCGCAGGTCGCAGGAACAGGCGATCTCCAGTCCGCCACCGACGCAAGCGCCTTCGATCAGCGCTACGCTTGGAATCGGGCAATCGGCGATTGCCGTGATCGCGCCCTTGACCGACTCTTCGTGATAACGCGTGCCTTGTTCGATATTCGAGCGCACCGTGGTGAATTCGGAGATGTCGGCACCGGCGGCGAAGTTGCCGCCGGAACCGCGCAGCACGATGGCGCGCACCGACTTGCTCGAGCCCAGTTCGACGAATGCCGCCTGCAAGGCCTCCCAGGCGGCCACCGAGAGTGCGTTGAGTTTGCCCGATGTGGTGAGGACAAGCGTGGCGATGCGCCCATCGATGCGGGTCACCACCGGCGCGGTCGTGCTCATCAAAGATCGATCTTGGCGCCTGAGGCCTTGACCACCAGCGCCCATTTTTCGATCTCGCTGCGGATGAATTTGCTGAAGTCGGCAGGCGTATTGCCGCCGGGCTCAGCACCCTGGTTGAACCAGAATTCCTTGATCGGCGCCTCCTGCATCACTTTGGCCACTTCCTGCTGGGTGCGCGTGATGACCTCCGCCGGCGTACCCTTGACCGCCCACAAGGCATACCAGGTGGTGGCCTGGTAGCCCTTGATGCCCGACTCGTCCATGGTCGGCACGTTTGGAAACGCCGGCACCCGCTGGGTCGAGGTTACCGCCAGCGCCTTCAATTTTCCGCCCTTGATCTGCGGCGCCGAGGTACCCATGCCGTCGAACGCAAAATCGACCGAGCCTGCCAGCAGATCCTGCATCATCGGTCCGGCGCCGCGATACGGAATGTGCGTCATGAAGGTTTTGGTCATCTGCTTGAACAGTTCCACCGTCAGGTGATGCGAAGTGCCGTTGCCGGCGGAACCGAAGTTGAGTTTGCCCGGGTTTTTGCGGGCGAATGCCAGAAAGTCGGCCAGCGTGTTGATCTCGGTGTATTTCGGGTGCACCACGACCACATTGGGAACATAGGCCAATACCGTGATCGGCACGAAATCGCGCTCGATGCTGTAGGGCAAGCGGGTGTAGAGCGACTCGGCGATGGTGTGGTGCACCGCGCCGCAAAATAGCGTGTAGCCATCCGGCGCCGCCTTGGCGGCCGCCGCTGCGCCCACCGTGCCGCCGGCGCCGCCCAGGTTCTCGACGGTGAATTGCTGCCCCATGAATTGCGTAAGCCGCGCCGCCACCGGCCGCAGGAATGCGTCGGTGCCGCCACCGGCCGGGAACGGATTGATCACCCGCACCGGCTTGGTGGGCCATGCGCCCTGGCCAAGTGCAGTGCCTGTGGCTGACAGCGCGCCTGCCGCAGCGGCGCCCTTGACGAAATCACGACGTGAAAGCATGAAAACTGTCTCCGGAAATTATTCTGGTGATGCAACAAAAAAGACGGGCGCATGCCGTCGCAGTGCGCAAAGAGCTATCGATTTTAACGCTTCGCTGCCGCTTCCTCGCGCATGCGAGTGGCAATCCGCGCCAGGCGCGCCAGGCGCGACCCGGCGGCCACGAACCCTTCGGCGTCGAAGCGGTTGATATTGCCCTCGATTTCTTCAAGATCGTAGTAGTAATTCACCATCATTCCAAAGGATTGCAGAAGTCCGCGCGCCGAACCGTCGGCCAGCCATTGCAGGCGTTCTGCGCGCGCGCCATTGCCCAGGTGAAAGCGCGCCACCGAGTCCAGCGGCGCTGCCGGACCGGCGTCGGGCCGGCCCGACGGCGCCTGCCTGGCTTCGGTGAGATACAAAGCAGCCAAACTCATCAAGGGCGCTCGCAGGGCACCCGCCAACGCGCTGTCCTGATGCCAAAGCGGATTGGCCAGCGCCTCGCTCAAGGGCAGCGGCACATTCGGGGCCGCCTTGAGCCAGGCGGCAAAGCCCGGCATCGGCGACAGGGTCGAAAAATGCTGCAGCTTCGGAAAGTCGCGCTGCAAATCCTCGACCACCCGCTTCAACAGGAAATTGCCGAACGAAATGCCGCGCAAGCCGGCCTGGGTGCTGGAGATCGAATAGAACATCGCCGCCCTGGCGCGCCGGGTGTCGAATACCGGTGCCGCCTGGTCGAGCAGCACCTGCACATTGCCTGCGATATCCTCGGTCAGGGCAACCTCGACAAACACCAGCGGCTCATCCTTCAAGCGCGGATGAAAAAACGCGTAGACCCGGCGATCACGATCGAGCCGGTTTTTCATGTCGGCCCACGAGCTGATTTCGTGCACTGCCTCGTAGACCATCAGTTTTTCAAGGATGTGCGCCGGCGAATCCCAGCCGATGCGCCGCAGTTCAAGAAAACCGACATCGAACCAGACCGCCAGTTGCTCGGCCAGTTCCGCCTCCAGCGCCTGCAGTTCCGGCGCCTGGCGCAGGCGCGCAAGTACTTCGACCCGCACGTCGACCAGGAAGCGCACGCCCTTTTCGGCCGCACCAAACTGGCGGATGACGCGCGCGCGCGGCGAGGCAAGCGCGCCGCGCAGCGCGCTTTCGGCACGCCACTCCGCCGGGCTGCCGAGCGCTTCGCTGTAAGCCGCAAACGCCTGCGTCACGGCGGCGCCGTCCGGCTTGAGGGTGGTGGCGAAGGCACGCAAGGCTTCGAGCCGCGTGGCCTCGTTCATCGCCTCATACAGGTCAATCAGTGCCAGGGCCCGGCTGCGC
Organism: uncultured Burkholderiales bacterium; assembly: GCA_964470865.1. GTDB lineage: Bacteria > Pseudomonadota > Gammaproteobacteria > Burkholderiales > JAEUOS01 > JAEUOS01. The sequence continues at coordinate 5,774 of CAYYFR010000240.1, forward strand.
GATGCCACCGGCCCGCCCTGCTCGCGCGCGCAGGCTTCAAGTTCACGGCACCAGGCACGCACCACGCCGCCGGCCACGCCTTCCACCGGCCCACTGGCAACCCGATGCTTGAACCAGCTGGAAATCCGCGACAAGGCATTGCGCCCGACGGGTGCTGAATCAGACAAGGTATGCAAGACCGGAGTAGACATGGATTAAGCGCGGCGGCCAGCGAACAATATCGCCATTTTGCCTTAAGTTCAGTGAAACCACCTTTAATAACCGTTAATTCCGGCAAACTTTCAACTGCCGGTCGATCCGCCGAAGTGTTGCTGAAAAGCATCGCAGAAGCGCCCGAGATCCGCATGCGGCAAATCGTTGATGCCGGCCGCCCGGGCACGCCCGCCACCGCCGGCAAATCCGCGGCACAGGGTATCGGCGCCGCTGGGGCGGGCAAGCGGCGCCCTGACGCTCACCACGAAGCCACGTTCTGTTTGCACCAGAATCGCATGCGCGCGCTGTGGATGCGCACGCGCCAATTCATTGGCAAGCACCCCGTTGACGCGGCGCGCCCAGGGCAGTGCCGGCAGCACCGCCAGCGCCGTGGCAGCATCGGCGACAAGCGGCGCAATGCCTTGGGCAAGCAGCATGTCGGCGGCCATGCCGGCGCGCAAACACGGCACGAACGCATCGGCGGCGGCGAATCGCAAAGGGTCTTCGAAGTCAGCGATGCGCGCAAACAGATCCGCAGGTGCCACGTGCAGGTCGTCCACGGTTTCGCCGTAGGCGTTGTAATTCATCAGTTCACCCAGTTCGCGCAAGGCCTGAAGCTCAGCCGTATCGACGCCGGCCGTCGCAGCCAGCGTGCCGGCGACCGCATGCAGGTTGTCACCAAATGCCGCCGCCACCGCCCACCTGCGAAACCTGCCACCCAGGAGCGCATCGACAATCATGCTGGAGCAGGTATCGCTGGCGGTATCGATATGCGCCTTGAGGCCAGGCGACGGCGGAATCGTGCCGGCAAAATGATGGTCGAACCAGGTTACGCGCACCCCCGCGGCCAGCAGTCGCTCCAGCGCGGCGCGGTTGGCGTCGAGCGAAATGTCGGCCACCTTGACCTGATCACCGGCGCGCGCCCGCACCCGCGCGAGCAGGCCGATGTCGCGCTTCACCCCGGTCACCACGTTGTGCGGCGCATAGCCGGCCAGGCGCAACTGGTGCGCGGCGCAAATGCCGTCGGCGTCGCCATTGAATACCAGCCAGCGCCGCGGGTCTGCAGCAGGTTTCGTGTGGTCGCCGGGCTCCGGCCCAGGCGCTGGATCAATAGGGTCAGCCATGCTTTACGTAGACTGGGGCGTCGCTCTCGACTCGCTGCCGTCGGCTATAATTTTGCATTATTCCGAATTATCCGCCAGGCGCGAAATTTGGCCGCGCACGGCGCTTCACGCCCCATGGCGATCAGGCATTTTTTGCAGTTCCGGGACTTCTCGCGCGCCGAGCATGAGTACCTTTTCGCACGCACGACCTGGTTGAAGGCCAAGTTCAAGGCCTTCGAGACCCATCACCCCCTGTTCGACCGCCATCTGGCGATGATTTTCGAAAAGAACTCGACGCGCACCCGCCTTTCGTTCGAAGCCGGCATGCAGCAACTGGGCGGCTCGTCGATCTTTTTGTCCACCCGCGATACCCAGCTCGGGCGCGGGGAGCCGGTGGAAGACGCAGCCCAGGTGATCAGCCGCATGGTCGACATCGTGATGATCCGCACTTTCGAGCAGGACATCATCGAACGCTTCGCCGCCCACTCGCGGGTGCCGGTGATCAACGGCCTGACCAACGAGTACCACCCCTGCCAGGTGCTGGCCGACATCTACACTTTCATCGAGCATCGCGGTTCGATCCAGGGCAAGACGGTGGCGTGGATCGGCGACTCCAACAACATGTGCAACACCTGGCTGCAGGCCGCCGAGGTGCTGGACTTCAACGTGCATGTGTCTACCCCGCCCGGCTACGAGGTCGAGCCCGAGCGCGCAGGCCTGTTCGGCGAGGATCACTTTGAAGAGTTCGCCGACCCGATGGATGCGGCGCGCGGTGCCCACCTGGTGACCACCGACGTGTGGACCAGCATGGGCTTCGAGGCCGAGAACGAGGCCCGCAGACTGGCCTTCGCTGACTGGCGCGTGGATGCCGACATGATGCGCGCCGCACAGCCTGACGCCCTGTTCATGCACTGCCTGCCGGCGCATCGCGGCGAGGAGGTGGAAGCGCCGGTGATCGACGGCCCGCAAAGCGTGGTGTGGGACGAGGCAGAGAATCGCCTGCATGTGCAAAAAGCCTTGCTGGAATACCTGTTACTGGGAAAAGTGGAAGCGACATGAGCGACAAAATCAAGAAAATGGAGGCTAGCAAGGTAGACAAGGTGGTCCTGGCCTATTCGGGCGGCCTCGATACCTCGGTCATCCTGAAATGGCTGCAGGACGTCTATCACTGCGAAGTGGTGACCTTCACCGCCGACATCG
>CAYYFR010000241.1:0-3626 GCA_964470865.1 uncultured Burkholderiales bacterium
CCCAGGCATCAAACAGGGGGTTGAGGCCCGCGCGGTTTCTCGGGTCCACTCTAAGGCTGGCCCTGCATGCGACCCGACACTTTTCTGCGGATTTCCGTATCCCAGAAGACAGACCGTATTGGCAGCCGACTTTTCCGAGCTATCTCGTGAGAACCGCCCCCAGGAAAGCCCCCTCACTCCCACTCGATCGTCGCCGGCGGCTTCCCCGAAATATCGTACACCACCCGATTGATTCCGCGCACCTCGTTGATGATGCGGTTCGACACCCTTCCTAACAATTCATGCGGCAGATGTGCCCAATCCGCCGTCATGAAATCCTGGGTCTGCACCGCGCGCAAGGCCACTACGTATTCGTAGGTGCGGCCGTCGCCCATCACGCCCACCGATTTCACCGGCAGGAACACCGTGAAGGCCTGGGAGGTGAGGTCATACCAGCTCTTGCCCGAAGCGTCTTTAGTCGCGCGCAGCTCCTCGATGAAAATGCCATCGGCGCGGCGCAGCAGGTCGGCATATTCGGCCTTGACCTCGCCCAGGATACGCACCCCCAGCCCCGGCCCGGGGAATGGGTGGCGATACACCATCTCCGGCGGCAGGCCGAGCGCAATGCCGAGCTTCCTGACCTCGTCCTTGAACAGTTCGCGCAAGGGCTCGAGGAGCTTCAGGTGCAGAGTATCGGGCAGGCCTCCCACGTTGTGGTGGCTCTTGATGGTGGTGGCTTTCTTGGTCTTGGCGCCGGCCGACTCGATCACATCGGGGTAGATGGTGCCCTGCGCCAACCACTTTGCATTGGCTATCTTCGCGGATTCGCGCTGAAACACGTGGACGAATTCGCGGCCGATGATCTTGCGCTTGGCCTCGGGGTCGGTCACGCCTGCCAGTTGCCCCATGAATTCGACGCTCGCGTCCACATGAATGATCTTCACCCCCATGTTGCGCGCGAAGGTCTGCATCACCTGCGCACCTTCGTTCAGGCGCAACAGCCCGTGATCGACGAACACGCAGGTGAGCTTGGCGCCGATCGCCTTGTGGATCAGGGCGGCGGCCACGCTGGAGTCCACCCCGCCTGAAAGCCCCAGGATCACTTCCTCGTCGCCCACCTGGGCGCGGATTTTCGCCACCGCTTCGCCCACGTAATCAGGCATGTTCCAGTCCGGTACCGCGCCGCAGATGTCGATCACGAAGCGCGTCAGGATGTCGGCACCGCGCGGCGTGTGGGTCACTTCCGGATGAAACTGCACGCCGTAGAAGCGGCGCGCCTCGTCGGCCATGCCGGCGATCGGGCAGCTCTCGGTGGAGGCCATCAGCTTGAAGCCCGACGGCATCGCGGTCACCTTGTCGCCATGGCTCATCCACACCCGCAACATGCCGTGATCCTCGGGCGTGGTGAAGTCGGCAATGTCCTTGAGCAGCCGTGCGTGGCCGCGCGCGCGCACCTCCGCATAGCCGAATTCGCGCTTGGCGCCCGCCTCCACCCGGCCGCCTAACTGCTGTGCCATGGTCTGCATGCCGTAGCAGATGCCCAGCACCGGCACGCCGATGTCGAACACCGCGGCCGGCGCGCGATCGGTGGCCTCTTCATAAGCCGACATGTGGCTGCCGCCCAGAATGATGCCCTTGGCGCCGAAGTTGTGCACGAATTCATCTGACACATCACACGGGTGAACTTCCGAGTACACACCGGCATCGCGCACCCGGCGGGCGATGAGTTGCGTGACTTGTGAACCGAAATCGAGAATCAGGATCTTGTTGTGCATGTGGCTTCAAAAAAACCAAGAAAAAAGCACGGCAGCGCCGTGCTTGTTGAAGCTTCAATCGACGTGGTAATTCGGCGGTTCCTTGACCATGGAAACGTCGTGCACGTGCGACTCGCGCATGCCGGCCGAGGTGATCTCCACAAACTGCGGCTGGCTGCGCATCTGGTCGATGGTGGCGCAGCCGCAATAGCCCATCGAGGAGCGCACGCCCCCCACCAGCTGGTAGATGATCGACAGTACGCTACCCTTGTAGGGCACGCGCCCTTCGATGCCTTCGGGCACCAGCTTGTCGGCGTTGTTCTCGGGGTCCTGGAAATAGCGATCGGCGGCGCCTTCCTTCATCGCCGCCACCGAACCCATGCCGCGATACAGCTTGTAGGAACGCCCCTGGTAGAGAATGGTCTCGCCCGGCGCCTCCTCGGTACCGGCGAACACCGAGCCCATCATCACACAGTGCGCGCCGGCGGCCAGGGCCTTGGAAATATCGCCCGAATAGCGAATGCCGCCGTCGGCGATGATCGGCACGTCCGTATCCTTGAGTGCCTCGAACACGTTGGAAATGGCCGTGATCTGCGGCACGCCCACACCGGAGACTATGCGCGTGGTGCAGATCGAGCCCGGACCGATCCCCACTTTCACAGCATCTGCACCATGATCGACCAGGGCTTTCGCAGCCGCGGTGGTGGCGATGTTGCCGCCGACTACTTCAACCTGCGGAAAACTGCGCTTGACCCAGCGTACCCGGTCGAGCACGCCCTGGGCGTGGCCGTGCGCGGTATCGACGATGATCACGTCCACCCCGGCTGCCACCAGCAGCTCGACCCGGGTCTCGGTGCCTTCGCCGACACCCACAGCGGCACCGACGCGCAACTTGCCCTGTTCGTCCTTGCAGGCATGCGGATTCTCGGTTGACTTGAGAATATCCTTGACCGTGATCAGGCCGCGCAACTGAAAAGCACTGTTGACCAGCAGGATGCGCTCAAGCCGATGTTTGTGCAGCAGCGCCTTGGCCTCCTCCGGCGTGGCGCCTTCCTGCAGATAAATCAGGCGCTCGCGCGGCGTCATGATGGCGGCCACCGGCTGGTCGAGATTGGTCTCGAAGCGATAGTCGCGGTTGGTGACCATGCCAACGACGGTACCGCGGTCAACCACCGGAAAACCGGAAACTTTGTGCTGGTGTGTCAGCGCAAGCAGCTCGCGAACCGTTATAGCAGGTGACACCGTCATCGGATCGCGCAAAATGCCGGACTCGAAGCGTTTGACCTTGGCAACCTCGGCCGCCTGCAGTTTGGGCGTGAGGTTCTTGTGAACAATGCCGATGCCACCTTCCTGCGCGATCGCAATCGCCAGGCGCGCCTCGGTTACCGTATCCATGGCTGCGGATACCAGCGGAATGTTGAGCCGGATCTTGCGGGTGAGAAGGGTGGTCAGGCTGGTATCACGCGGCAAAATGGCCGAATGTGCAGGTACCAGCAGGACATCGTCGAAAGTAAGTGCTTTGCCGATCAGCCGCATCGGGTGATTCCTTGGGAGTCACAAAGCGCGATTGTACGTGACAGCGGCAGGCGGCGCTATTATGCCACTGACATAGAGGCCGATTGACGCCTTGAGAAAAAGCGGCTAAGGTCTTGTAATAGAAAACGTTTTTTGGGGAGTTCAGGAATGCATCGCGCAATGTTTTTGGTTTTCGGGCTGCTGGCATCGAGCCTCATGCTGCCAGGCATCGCCTCGGCCCAGCTCTATCAGTGGCGCGACACCAACGGCCGCGTGGTGTTTTCCGATACGCCGCCGCCGCCAGGCATTCCGCCGGGCAACATCATCAAGTCGCCCAAGGCCCGCAGTGCGCCAGCGCCAGCCGCCGCACCTGCCGCC
>CAYYFR010000241.1:3726-8267 GCA_964470865.1 uncultured Burkholderiales bacterium
GCCGCCGCACCTGCCGCCAGTGGCGCGACACCAGCCGCAGCCGGCACGACACCTGCGGCGGGAACAGCGTCCGCACCCGGGGCTTCGGCTACCGCGAAAGCCGGCGCACAGAAATCTGTCGCCGAGCGCGAAGCCGACTTCAAGAAGCGTCAGGCCGAAGCTGCCGAAAAGAGCCAAAAGGATAGCGAAACCGCGGCCAACGATAGCCGCCGCGAAGACCAGTGCCGCGGCCTGCGCCAGAGCCTGGCCGCGCTGGAAGGCGGGCAACGCATTCGGCGCTTCAACGACAAGGGCGAACCCTATTTTGTCGAGGATGCCGAGCGTGCCAAGGACACCGAACGAGTGCGCCGGGACATAGCCGCCGCCAAATGCTCTTGAGCATGCCGCGCACGCTCGGGCGCAGCGGGCGTTGCATCATTTGCGTTCGGCTGCGCGCTTCTTGGCCACTCGACGCTGACGTGCGATGTTCGGATCGGCCGTGAGCGGTCGATAAACCTCGACCCTGTCGCCATTGCACAGCAGAGTGCCCGCGGCTTTCTGCTTGCCCCACACGCCCAGGCTATGGGCCGCCGGGTCAAACTCCGGTACAAGTCTGGCCAAGCCACTGGCGGCCACCGCATCGGCCAAAGTGCTGCCGGCAGGCACCTCGACCTCGAGCACATGCTCTCGACCCGAAGCGAGATAAACCACGCTGGCCCTGCGCACTTCAGCCATACAGCACGTCGGCACGCCGGGCGAAAGCGTCGATGAACGAGTTGGCGATAACGTCGAACACCGGCGCTACCAAGCGGCCCAGCATCGAACTGGCGAATTCGTAGTCAAGGTCGAATTCGACCTTGCAGGCATCGCTGTCGAGCACGCTGAAGCGCCATGCGCCCTTGAATTCGGCGAACGGACCGTCGGCGAACTGCAGCGCGATCAAGCGCGGCTCGTCAATCGTGTTCAGCGTGGTGAAGCTGGAACGCACGCCGCGATAGTCGATATCGATGGTCGCACGCATCCTGCCGTCGGCTTCCGCGGCCTGGCGCGCACCGCCACACCAGGGCATGAACTGCGGATAGTGCTCAACCGTCGCCACCAAGCCGAACATGCGCGTGGCGCTATACGATACGAGAACGGATTTGCGGATCTGGGGCACGGTGGCAGGTTGGCGTGCGGCTTGTGAAGCCACGTGTTCTGCGGTTGTTACAATCGCCATTTTAGCGGAGCCGCAAGCGCGCCCGGCACCATGAGCATCGCACAGAACAAAAAGGCGACCTTCGATTACTTCATCGAGGAGCGCTTCGAGGCCGGGCTGGTGCTCGAAGGCTGGGAAGTCAAGGCGATTCGCGCCGGCCGTGCCGAAATCAAGGAAGGCTATGTCATCGTGCGCGATGGCGCCCTCTATCTGATCGGTGCGCACATCAGCCCTTTGCCCGAGGCCTCGACCCACATCAAGCCCGACGCGCTACGCACTCGCAAGCTGCTGCTCAGGATGGAAGAAATCAAGCGCCTGATCGGCAAGGTCGAGCAACGCGGGTTCACACTGGTGCCGCTGGACCTGCACTACAAGGGCGGGCGCATCAAGCTGGCCTTCGGTCTGGGGCGCGGCAAGCAAAAAGCCGACAAGCGCGATACCGAGAAAAAGCGCGAATGGACGCGCGAGAAACAGCGCCTGATGAAAAGCGCCAATCGATAGCTGGCGCGCTGGTCAAATACCAGGCATGTGTCGCTTGCGCCGCACCAGCCGCCGCGTGCAACCAAGGCGATGTCCTGGCGCGCCAGTTCCGGTCGGCGCGCCGCCAGCTTGTCGACAAGGCCCTTGGGAAACTGGTAGGTGCGAATGAAATCCACGCGGCGGTACTACGTGACTACCCGCCAGCTCAGTACTGCCGCCAGCAACAAGACGAGCGCGGCAACGGCGAGGCCGACCGTCACGCCCCTATCCTTTCTTGACCTCGCTCTGCTTGACCACCGCCATCGCGGTGGCGATCAGACCCGACAGATCGGCCAGGTTGGCCGGCAGGATCAGGGTGTTGGTGGTGCGCGCCAGCCCGCTGAAGGCGCCTACATACTGCTCGGCCACCTTCAGGTTGACTGCCGCCTCGCCGCCCGGCGACTGGATCGCCGCGGCGGTCTTGCGAATCGCCTCGGCGCTGGCTTCGGCGATCGACAGGATCGCGGCCGCCTGGCCCTGTGCGCGGTTGATCGCCGCCTGCTTGTCGCCTTCGGACTTCTGGATCGCCGCCTCGCGTTCGCCGGTGGCGATATTGATCTGCTCCTGCTTGCGCCCTTCGGACGCGGCGATCAGGGCGCGCTTTTCGCGCTCGGCGGTGATTTGCGCCTGCATCGCATGCAAAATCTCCTTGGGCGGCGTCAAATCCTTGATCTCGTAGCGCAACACCTTGACGCCCCAGTTGAGCGCTGCCAGGTCGAGCGCGGATATCACGCTGTGATTGATGTTTTCGCGCCCCTCGAAGGTCTTGTCGAGCTCAAGCTTGCCGATCACCGAGCGCAATGCGGTCTGCGCCAGCTGGCTGATCGCCGCCACATAGTTGGACGAACCGTAGGAGGCGGCAACCGGATCGGTCACCTGGAAGTACAACACGCCGTCGACCTGCAATTGGGTGTTGTCGCGCGTGATGCAGATCTGGCTCGGTATATCCAGCGGTATCTCCTTCAACGAATGCTTGTAGGCAACGCGATCGATGAAAGGCATCACAAATGCCAGCCCCGGTTCGAGCGTGCGGTCGTACTTGCCCAGCCGCTCCACCACATAGGCGTTCTGCTGCGGCACCTGGTAGACCGACTTGACCACAAACACGACTGCGGCGATCAACAGGAAAATCCCTACGGACGCGAATTCCATGATGTTCTTGCCTCTCCTGTTGGGGAATCAGTGCTGGGCAACCAGGATCAGCGTGTTGCCACGAGTTTCCTTGATCACCAGTCGCGCGCCACCTGCGCCTTCGAGCGTGGCATCCCACTGCGTGCCGCGATAGTTGACGCGCAGGCTGCCATCGGGCCGCTCTTCGATGACTTCCACCACCTGCCCGATATCGAAGGCCAGGGACTTGGCATGCGCGCCACGCCGCCCGCCGCCGATCTTGAGCCAGCGCATCACGCCGATGCCGGCCACGCTGACCACCGCAGCGGTGGCCAGCTGTGCGGCAAAGCCGGCGCCGGCCAATGCCAGTACACCGGCGGCGGCGGCACCCGCACCAATGATCAGCAGGTACAGCGTGCCGCTCATCAGCTCGGCCACCACCAGCACGAAAGCGCCGATGAACCAGATCACATACGCCTGCATCATCATTTGCCCTTTCGCACCTGTGCGCATTGCAAGGAGAAGGATTCTACGTGTTTCGCATGGCGGAATCGGCGCCGCGGTTTGCGTGCGCGCAAGCAATTCGCGGGACAATCCGTGCTGCGAATGAAAAACTCGATCGAACTAGTAGTCGCCGTTCCTGCCGGCTTGGCGCCCGAGGCCATCGACCAGCAGGCGACGCTGCGCCGGGCGTATGCCCGCGGCCCGGTGCATATCGCACAAGGCGATGCAGATGCCTATTGGTTCGACTATTTCAGCGTCAGGCGGCGCGGTGATTGGCCGGTCGCACGGCTGCGGGCGGCCACACCCGCCGCCTACACCATTTGCGCCGACCCGGTGTATCTGGGCGTCAGCGGCGACGCCGTCACGCTCGATGCGCGCGCCGCCGGTGATTTGACGCCAGACGACGCTCGCACCCTGATGGCCATCCTCAACCGGCATTTCGCCGTCGATGGCCTGCGCGTAACCGAGGTGAGCGCGCAGGAATGGCTGCTGGAAGGTGCGGTCGCGATCGATGCCACTACGACACCGCCGGCGCGGGCACATGGCTTCTCGATCGAGAATTTTCTGCCGCAGGGACCACAGGCGCGGCTGCTCAAGCGCATCGGCAACGAAGCGCAGATGCTGCTGCACGACACGCCGGTCAATCTGGCACGGCAGGCGCGTGGGCAGGCACCGATCAACGCTGTGTGGCTGTGGGGTGCGAGCGCGCAGGCTATGCAATCAAACGAAAGCATGGTCACGCCTGCAAACGGCGACGCGACTACCAGCGTCAAAGGCAACAGTCGGACGCCACGATCCTTGACCCTGTATTCCAGCGCCGCGCATGTGCGCGCACTGGCGCGTGCCGCGGGTGCTACGGCAATGGCCCTGCCCGAATCGGCGCAGCTACTCGAAAACCGGGCCTCTGCCGGAGCGCTGGCTTTCGATCTGGATGCACGCTTGTTCGATGCGCAATCCTTCCTGCCCTGGCTCGAAGCGCATTGGATCGAGCCCCTGCGGCAGCGCGCGATCTTGCAGCGCGGCGCGTGCCGACTTACGCTGCTACTGGGCACCACCCGTGCCGGCGTCGACCTGTTCAGGCCGGACCCCTGGCGCCTGCTGCGTCGCGGCGGCCTGGCGCGGCGCCTGCAGCGGGCCGGCGCAGCGGCGCCCGCGCGCTGAAGCCCAAGAAACCGCTGAACAAGTCCCTGGAATTCGGATCCGCGAACGAAGAGTCGTTTCGATTCAACGC
>CAYYFR010000242.1:0-8203 GCA_964470865.1 uncultured Burkholderiales bacterium
GCGAAAAGCCTTCACGATGGCCGGGTTGCGCACTTCCTTCTCGGTCGGGTCAAGCAGCTCGGCTTCGGTCGCAAAGGCATCGCCGGGGTTCCAGAACACCGTGCGTTCAGCGAACAGCTTGATCGACGCTTTGCGTCCGTGGTCGCCGTAATCCTGGTGAATTAGCAAGTTGATGGCAGCTTCCCGAAAAGCCACGTAATCCGGTGGATCATCGTTGCGACACAAGGTGGCTGGGTCCAAGGAAAACGGATGCTCGGCCACACGCATATAGCGCGACACCAAACCCTGCCAAGTCTGAAAAATGTTCTCTTCAAACACAAAACGATCGTGCCAGCGCTGCTCAGCCGACCATTGATCGAAGCGGGCATCGATGCGCTGGTAGTCCAGCACGGGGCGCGGCAACACTTGCCGCACATAACGGCCAATGCCAAACAACAACACACCTGCGCGCGTGGGCAGAGTTTTGCCACCCTGCTCAACGACAAAATTCCAGTTCAGCAAAAATTCGATCGAATCGGTGATCTCGGCATGCTCAGGATTGCGCCGTACAAACTGCGTCTGATACCACTTGACCGTTGCTTCGTCGAAGCAGCTTTCAATCGGAATATCCGCCAGTGCCGCAGCGTCGTAGCGCTCTTGCGCGGCGTCGCGCAAAACCCGCTCCAGCTCACTCTGCGTCACTCGCTCATCGCCGGCGCCACGGCGCACGGCGCCAAGGTCAAGCTCAAGTCATTGCTGAGCGACCCCAAGCTCAAACAGTCGGCGCCGAGTCCCGTGTATGGGGAGCACGATGTCACCATCGAGTATCGGACCTGCGATTTGCTGTGGCGTCCGCTGGGGCGACTGGTGCGCTTCGTAGCGGTCACGCACCCCACGCGATGCTCGTGCCTGTTGATGTGCACGGACATCTCCTTGAGCGCTATTGAGATCATTGGCCTGTATGGCTTGCGCTTCAAGATCGAGCACAGCTTTAAGGAAGCGGTGCGTCTGATCGGCTCTTTCGCGTACCATTTCTGGATGCAGGACATGAAGCCGCTTCGCCGCCGAAATGGTAACCAATATCTGCATCGTGAGTCACAGGGCTACCGCGACGCCATCAAACGCAAGACCCATGCGTATCACGTATTCATTCAAGCCGGTGTCATCTGTCAGGGCTTGCTTCACTACCTGTCGGTGGTCTTTCCTGCGCTTGTGTGGAGCTCGTTTGGCTCCTGGCTTCGCACCATTCGTCCCGGCATTCCACCGTCCGAACTGGTTGTTGCCACCGCGATGCGCCAATGCCTCCCCGCATTTCTCTTGCATTGCTCCAAAACCAGTATCCTGGCGAAATTCATCGTCGAGCGCCAGAATGCTGAGAGATACGAGCTATTTCGATTGTCTTCGTGACCTTAAAATGCGGGGTAAACTCGGCACTCACGAGAATGTATCTAAAGACGGTTAAGTATAGGGCGGTACGTGGTGCGAGCGAGGGTGCGCGCTATATCGACATTGCCAATACAATGCGACAAGCGCTGATTCAAAACCCCGACCACCCTGCGAAAACTCTCGCAGAATTAGATACAGTGATTTGGCTTGCATATGGCAAGAAAACGTGAAACGCGTTAGTTAGCTTCCCGCACCCAACACATCAAATTCACCAACGCCATCTGCTCCGGCGTCGCGCAGCGGATCGACATGAGCGCCGGATTGGCGATGAAAATCGCCAGGCACTTCGCCCTTGAAATCGCGACGTTGAGCCGGTTCTTGCTGAACAGGAACTCGATGTTGCGCGGCAGGTATTCACCACTGGAAGTGGACATCGAGATGAGGACCACTTCCGCCTCCTGCCCCTGGAACTTGTCGACGGTGCCGACTCGCGCACCAGCAGGAAGCGTTTTCTTGAGCAGCTTCACCTGCAGGTTGTAGGGCGCGACCACCAGGATATTGTCAAGATCGAGCGCGTGGGTCTTGCCGAATTTGTCTCGGTAGCGTTGACGCAGCAGGCTTTCTACCAGGTCGCTGACCACGGCCGCCTCTTCCTCGCTGCTCTGGGCGCAGCCGTCGTGATCGGCCGGCAGGAACTCGACGCCGGTCGGCTTGAGCGCCGGATGTGCGTCGGCGCCCAGCAGCAGGGTCTGCGTTGCGTTGCGCGGCTCGGGTTGCAGGCGGCCGTCGTAGACCGCCTCCGAGATGAAGCGGCAGACGTCCGGATGCATGCGCCATGTCGTGCCCAGGAATATGCCGGCGTCCGGCGCGATCGTCGCCGCGCCATCCAGCAGGTATTCGAGCGAAGACTCGCCCGAGCGCCCCGGATGCACGCCCTGGATCGGCTGGCTCAACTGCATCTGGTCGCCCAGCAGGACGATGTTTTTCGCGCTTGTGCCAATGGCCACCAGATTGGCCAGCGACACCTGCCCCGCTTCGTCGACGAATACGTAATCCAGCTGGCGGTCGAACGCTGGGTCTGCGAACAGCCATGCGGTGCCCGCCACCAGGCTTGCCCCGCCGCCAAGTGCCATCGCCACCTCATCACCTTTGGCCATGCTCGCGATGCAATCGCCGTCGAACTCCGTGTCCGCGCTGCCCGCTGTGCTTTTCTTGACGCCACGGAAAACGAAGCCCTCGTCTCTGGATACGCGCTCAACCTCCTCTAGAAGGTTGTGAATCACCTTGTGACTGTTGGACGACACGCCGATGCGCTTGCCAAGGCGCAGCAACGCGACTATAACGCGCGCCCCGGTGTAGGTCTTGCCGGCGCCGGGAGGTCCCTGCACGAAGACGCAACTTCTGTCCAGCCGCGCAATTGCGTCGATGATGCGCGGCAACGGATCAGGGCCATCCGCCACGATGACGTCGCCGGCGCGGTGCCGGCGCAGGCGTGGGCGCGCATGGCCGAGCAAATCCTCGATCGCCGGATAGGCTTTGTCTTCGGCAACCACGCTGTCGGCGAAGCGGAACGCCGCGTCGGTGAGCTTTTCCGTCGAGATCGGCTTGCCCGGCCCCAAGCTGATGCGCGTGGGCAAGGGCTCGTTTTTGTCACCCAGAAGGAAACAGACCTTGCGCCTATCGTGGTCGATCGTCAGCTCGCGGACCGACGCGCCGGTTTGCACCACGGTGGCGGGGTCGCCGTCCTTGAGCTTGGTCTCCTGCTCGGGAAACGTGTAGGTATAGCGCACCGATCTTTTGACTTTCTCCGGTGGATGATGGGCGTCCAGAACCAGGCCACCCAGGCAGTCGAAGTCCTCGTGCAGTTCGTCATCGTCCATTTCCATCCGCGCGTACATCGCCCACCACGACGGCTTCGCGGACCTTCGGTGAAAGTCGAGCAGTTGGAAGGTCAATTCGCGCAGATGCGCGCGCGGCCCCCAATTCGTGCGGTCTGCCGGCAACGGGTCGATGAGGCTTTCGCGGTACGGGATGAGACGCTTTTCGGCGTCGGTCAGCTCGCCGACCGCGGGCGCCGCTGCCCCGGCGACGGCTTGCTGCTTGGCCCACGCCAAGCCCTGCGGACAGCAGGTCAGAAGCCAATCACGCATCTCGAACGTCGAGCGCACATCCTCGCGGTTGTAGCGCGCAATGTCGTCCAGAAGAACCGGGTCGCCCGTTTCCTTCCAGCGCTCGTAATGGACGATGCTCGCGCCGGCGCTTCGCACCACCCCGTCCCGCTTTGCGAGATAGAAATGCTCGATGTTTTTGAGCGAATAGCGCGGTTCGGAAACGCGCATGGCCTCGCTCACCACCTTGTAAAGATCGATCATCTTGCCGGCGCGCAGCAGGTTGTCGACCTCGGCCTCGCGCGTGCCGTGCAGCGACATCAGCTTCTTCAACGCCGTTTGCTCGTAGTGGGCATAGTGGTACACATGCGCACCCGGATGCTGCTTGAGCCGGCCGGTGACGAAATCCATGAACGCCTCGAACGTGCGCCGCTCCTCTGCGCGGCTGTGGGCCCAGAACGGCTTGAATACCGGCTTGCCGCCTTGCATGAAATACAGCCCGAACAAGTATTCGAGCCCGCCCTCCTCGAACGGGTCGCCTTCCATGTCGAAAAACAGGTCGTCGGTATCCGGCGCCGGCAGCCGCGCGAACCCGCGCAGCCCTTCTGCATCCGGCGGCAGCAATTCGAGCAGAGGTTTTCCTGCTGCGGCGCCACGCCGCTGCAGGGCAGCCTGACTGCGCAACTTGAAGAGCGTCTCCGCCGCCAGCTTGGGAATCTTTCGCCCTTCCGGAAGGCCCGCCAATGCCGCGAGAGTCGTCACGCCGGCCTGCTGCAGCTTGCGCGTCTGCACTTTGGTGATGTTGGCAACCTGGCACAGGTGGTCATCCGCGAGGCGCCTGGCCTCGCACAGATCACGCCAGCGACACAGGTCGCAACGCTCGCACGGGTCCGGATACGTTTGCGGCGGATTGCCGGCAACCCGCTCGAGGAACTGGCGAGTGACAAAGCCGAGATAGCGTGAAAAGTCGGCGCAGCGGTAGTTCACTTCGCTCTGGTCGCCCAGCACCACATGCATCTGCAGCGGCATGACACCCTGCACCCTGGCGACCAGTGCCGAGTAGAAGACCAGCTGGACCACGAACTTGGCCTTCGCCGAACGCGCCAGTTTGGTATCCAGCACTTCGTAGCTCCATTCCCCCAGCTTCGAGGGCCGCGGCACCCGGCGCAGAAAGTCGGCGTGCCCCACCAGCGCGCCATCGCGCAAGGCCGCCTGGTAAATGATCTCGACCCCGCCTCGCATGGCGGCCTCGGTGCGAGCGACTTTCTCGTCGAGTTCTTCGCGCTCGACCGAGATGTCAACGAAAGTCGCATGGCGGCCCTTGAGCGTCTCGACATAACGCATCTCATGTGCGACGCCCTTGGCCTGGATCAGCGCCGCCTCTTCGTCGTCCGCCGCCGCCGGTAGCGGCGTTACGAGGTTGATGCGGTCAAGCGTCGTCAGGTGCTCGCATTCGAGGAAATTGACGATGTCGGATGCCGAGTAGAGGATTTCGTCGTTGCGCTTTTGCAATTGCCGTCCCCTTACGCTTTGCCGTCACAAGCGCCAAACTCATTCGTCAACGTAGTAGCCAAACGTGGTTGTCATGCGAGCGCGGCGTTCCTTCACAACCTGCTTTCCAACCCTATCCATACCCACGGAATTTCAAGCTCATGCTGTTTTGCCCGCTCGAATGCTAACCACCAATCTCGCTGCCCGCTGCAAGCTCATGAACATGCCACCTTTCCCAGTAGCGGCACACGACAGCCACGGCTTCCTGAGTGCCGCGCGAATTCGTCTGCCGAGCGTTGTTCGCATCATCGTCATAAGGACGACCGCGTCAGCTTCATTGGCCAACTCGACCAAACGCGACAAGTCTCGCCCCCAATTCGATGACCACGCTGAATGTTCGAACTGAACAGTCACCTGTGGCCATTCGTTTGAAATCTGCGACCGCACGGCATCGTCATATTGCGCCTGCGTTTCGTTGCCTCCGATGAATATCAGACGAACAGCCTCACCGCGCCTAAGCCGCTCCTCCACGCCGGGCAACTCCTCTTCCTTGCTTTTCGGTAATCCACGCTGCAGCTCCTCGCAGATTGAACGGTCAAGACGCCATTCCTCGAAAATTTCAAGAATTTGTTGCGCCTCGCCTGTATGGATGTCGCGTACAAGATAGAACATGCGACGAAGCTCCTGCGCACAATCGGCATCGAGCCCCAATCTGCGAAGCAGGTAAACCCGTGCCATTCCCGCTTCGACCTCACTCCACGCGGGGTCATAGTTCGGACGCGCGCGAAGAAAGTCGAGCACGCGTTGGATATCGGCAACCGTTTCGGCAAGCCTCTCCAGTTCTCCTAGCCCATCTTCCGCACCGCGGATATCGTCTCCCTGAACTATCAGGGGAATCAACGAGATCCACAGCCGGATTCGTTCCGCCCGCGGAGTTGACTCGCTTTGGGCCATGGACTTCAGCTCCGCACGAAGTCGCGTGGAATGCGTCATCCACGGCCCATCTTTCAGGATTTCGGCAGAATCGCCCTTCCGAAACTCCCAAATCGATTCAGCGATCGGATCGGCGATGTCCGGGCCAAACATATCGGCCCCTTGCAACAAAAGCCTTAAGTCCTCGGCCGGAAACCGACCAGCGTCCCCGGTGATTGTCTGCCAGGCCGCCAGCGCCTCTCGTCCCTGGACATCTTCATAGCTGTTCATTCGCATAACGGCCAACATGAACTGCGATTGGCCGAGCGCACCGTAGCCGCGATAGACGGCTCCGGATTCCGACGCAAGAATTGCCGTTACCGCATTGCTCGCGAGCGCCGCGGCATCTTGCCGGCGCCGTTCACGCTCCCTTTGATCGGAAAATGTCCATCGAAGGTATTCGAGGGCGGCAAGCGGGTACGCCGCCTTGGGTGAACCAATTCCGAAACGATCCGCAGCGCGCTTGAAATACACCTCGCCTTTGGCGAGCGACTCACGCATCTGAACCCGCGCTTCCGGTCCTTCCGGAAGCCGCACTTCCGCAATGCTACGGAATCGCCCCTTAACCAGTCCGAGATCGGCAAGCAAATCCGGAGAGTTGTTATCCTCGCCAGCCTTGAGGAGATCGCGATATTCGCGTTCCGCACCCTCGAAGTCGCCGGCAGCCTGAAGGCATTGCGCCCGCCGCCGCGACAATTCGAGACGAAAAGCGGTCACCTCAGCATCGCCATCATCCGGCAATTTGTGACGTCCCAGCTCATCGACCAAAACTTTTGCCCGTTCATACTGCGCTTGTCGAATGAATGCGGTTGCCATGGAAAGCACCTCGGACGCGAACTGCATGCCCAAGAATCCCAATTGCCCACGGATACTTGTGAGAACGTCGGAAATTCGGCCAGCATCCACGATAGAACGAAACGCCGTTCGGACAATACTGGCACCAGGCCCACCTGCATCACCTAACGCGATTTGCAAATCGCTCGTTCGTTTCTCCAGAACACTGCTCAGCCGGCCCAACTCGTTGCTTCGAACGAGCGCCGCGATCACGCCCGCAAGATACCAATTGCGACGCAACTGATTATCTCCGGCATGATCGAACCTCATCTCCCGGCCTGCTATCAGTACATCCATGAACCCCAGATGAAAATAGGCGCGATACCATGTCGCGTTCAAATGAATCGCCGAATCCACGAGGTCGTCCAGCTGATGAGCGTCAAGGCACCCATCTATTTCCATCGCCGTTCTGACGATCTGTTCAGTTATCACTCGATCGAGGGTGCCAAATTCCATCGAGGACGCTGACGTCGCCTCGCCTTGGCTGACGGCGGATTTTTCATCGTCCCGCCTCTCTTCCCCGAACATTTGCAGCACACGATCACGCTCCGCAGTCAGGAAAGCCCAGCCATCCGCGTGATTGACCAGCACAGCCAGGTACCGCGCAACTTCATGAACGGTATACGTGCGCAATAGGCTCTCAACCGCGATCGAGACAACTTCCGGACTCGGGGGGCCAAAGTCGGACGCTACGACACCAGCATCGTCATGCTCAATCCCAAGCGACGCCAGAAACGCGCGCAGCAGTGCAGGCTTCGTTTTGAGATAGTGCGTTCCGAAGAGCTTGACCCAGGCACTGTCGTCGAGGAGTGCCAGCGCCCGCGTTCGAATCAATGTGGCTGCCTTATCCGGCTTTGTGCGCACCATGATCTCGATGGATACAAGCCGGGTTCCCGTCCCTTTGGCTAAACGCTGCAGCAACCGTTGAGTCGTCGCGCCTGCCCAGTCCTCCTTGAGCGCCTCGACAAAGCCGAGGCACGCCTGATGCTGCTCGTCGGGCTCGAACAATTTCCATATATCAGGCCACTTAAGCTCTGCCCCTTCGGATGCGCCGCTACCCATGTTTCGCGCCTCCAACATTCGTCCCATCCTCGCTATGCTCCTCCGCCAATAGATTCCGATGCTGGTGCCAGCCACATGGCCCAAGCCACACGCGTACAAATGACAGGAGATTCATTGACGAAGGGCGCCTACATCTGGTCATTGGTAATGAACTCACTACCCGGGTCCCGACGCGGCAGCGGCGGCGGGTTCGAAAGCGCCGAAGGCGGCACGAAGTCACCTATATCGTCGATTTGAAAGCTTAGCCCGTAAGCAACCTCCAA
Source organism: uncultured Burkholderiales bacterium (assembly GCA_964470865.1). Classification (GTDB taxonomy): domain Bacteria; phylum Pseudomonadota; class Gammaproteobacteria; order Burkholderiales; family JAEUOS01; genus JAEUOS01. The sequence continues at coordinate 8,096 of CAYYFR010000242.1, forward strand.
TCTCTGCCAGTCAGCCGGTGTCATCACTGGCCCTCGTAGGTCCTGTGGACTGGGCACTTGCATGGTTTGGAACGGCTTTACTCTGAATCCTTGACGCCCGCCTGGTGC
>CAYYFR010000243.1:0-8116 GCA_964470865.1 uncultured Burkholderiales bacterium
ACCTTCCGCGCCGATCCGCGCGTCAAGCTGGTTGCCGGCACCGATCCGCGCCCGGAAGCAGGCGCAGCGCTGGCCGCAGAATTCGGTGCGCGCATCCACGCCGATGTCGAATCCTTGTGCGCCGACCCGAATGTCGACCTGGTCTACATCGCCACGCCGCACCAACATCATGCAGAGCATGTTCGCATCGCCGCTACGCACGGCAAGCACGTGCTTGTCGAGAAACCGATGGCGATCACCATCGACCAATGTCGGGTGATGATTGAGGCTGCGGCCGGCGCCGGTGTACACCTTATCGTCGGGCACAGCCACAGCTTCGATCTGCCCTACCTGCGCGCCCGGGCCATCGTCGAAAGCGGGCAGTTGGGTGCGGTGCGCATGATCAATGCCCAGTACTACACCGATTTCCTGTATCGCCCGCGGCGGCCCGAGGAACTCGATACCGCGCAGGGCGGCGGCGTGATCTTCAGCCAGGCAGCGCACCAGATCGATGTGGTGCGCCTTTTGGCAGGCGGTCAGGCCATTTCGGTACGCGCGCATACCGGTGCCTGGGATGCGGCGCGGCCCACCGAAGGGGCGTTCGCCGCGCTGATCGGCTTCGAAGGCGGCACGTTTGCTTCCGTGGTGTACAGCGGCTATGGCCACTTCGACGGCGACGAGATGTGCGGGTGGGTCGGCGAATCGGGACTGGCGAAGAATCCAGCGGGCTATTTGAGTGGGCGGGCCAAACTGGCTGGCGTGCAAGATGCCGCAAGCGAAGCAACGCTGAAGGCCGCACGCAACTTTGGTGGGGCTGCCTACGCGCCGCCGGCGGGCGACGCGTGGCGACAGCAGCAGCATTTCGGCCATGTCCTGATTTGTTGCGAGCGTGGCGACATCAAGCCCGGGCCAGGCTCGATCACCGTATATGGCGACGTCGATCGTACAGTCGAAGAGTTGCCGGTGTCTGCCGTGCCGCGGGTCGAAGTGATCGACGAAGTGTATGCGGCGGTCATCGATGGCGTGCCGCCCCTGCACGACGGTGCGTGGTCGCTGGCAACCCTCGAAGTCTGTCTGGCCATCCTCGAATCGGCGCGCAGCGGGCGCGAGGTGGTGTTGCGTCATCAGGTTGCGCCGCGCGCGGTGCGCCTGTCATGACGCGCGCTGCGATTCCGGCGGCGGACGCGATCCTGCGCCATTGGCGTGAGGCAGTGCCGGACGATCGTCTGGCCCATCTGGTCAAGGACGCAACCCGCGCCTACGCGCGCGCGCTGCAATTGCGCCTGCTTGAGCATTCCGTCTCGTTCGGACACTGGTCGTTCCTGCGCATTCTCTGGGTGCGCGACGGCCTGACACAGCGTGAGCTGAGCATCGAGGCCGGTGTGATGGAGCCGACCACGCATGCTGCGGTCAACGCAATGGAAAAGCTGGGCTATGTGGAGCGCAGGCGCGGGCTGGATGACCGGCGCAACACGCATATTCACCTGACCGCAACCGGCAAGCGGCTCAAGGCAAGGCTGGTGCCGCTGGCGCTTGCAGTCAATGAGGTGGCGGTCAAGGGCGTGGCATCCGCGGACATTGCCGTGGTGCGCCGGGTGTTGCTGGCGGTAATCGAGAATCTGGCTACTGACGAAGGCGCGAACGCGCGCAAATTGCCTTCGACGCGGCAGTGGGGGCAACGCCGGCCGCTGGTTGGCGCGGCACGCAAACGCGTGGTAAGTTCCGGCACTTGAAAAATCTTCACAAGGGCGTTGCGAACATGAGCGAATGGATCCAGGTGGCCAATGCTGCCGACGTGCCTGCGGACGGCACCCTCGCGGTGAGTCATGCCGGCGAGCCGGTGTGCTTATATAACCTCGATGGCGAGATTTTCGCCACCCACGATATCTGCACCCACGGCAATGCCAACCTGTCCGAGGGCTTCGTGGTGGATGGCCATATCGAGTGCCCGTTTCATCAGGGCATGTTCGACATCCGTACCGGCGCCGCCTCGGCCGCACCGTGCACGGTTGCGATCCGCACCTATCCGGTGAAGCTGGAAAACGGCGCGGTCTGGCTGAAGAAGGAATAGCGCCCTTGTCATACATAGGCCTGTCGCCGGGGGTGCGGCGTGAAGTCACCGCCACCAAGCGCTGGTTTCAGGCGGTCGACAATTTCACGCGGGTGTTCGCCATTCGCCCCGGCGAAAGAGTGTTGATCCTGGCCGACCCCTTGCTTGACCCGCGCGTGATCGATGCGGTCATGGGGCTGGCAGCGGCGCGTGGGGCGCAGGTGCGGGTGTACATGGAACCGTCGACCCGCGTCACGGCCATGCCCGAAGCGGCCAAACCGCTGCTTGAGGCGGCCGATTTCGTGGTGTCCACCTGGTTTTGCTCGATCATCGATCCGTTTTGCATCGCCATGCGAAAACGCGGCCAGCGCTGGGTCAAGATCACCTACTTCCGCAATCTGGACCTGCTCGAAACACCGCAGGGCCGCTTTCCGGTTGAACTGGTGGGCGAGATCATTCGCGCCACCGCCCGCGCTTTGCCCGACGCGCCATTCACCATGCAATGGAGTGATGCGCGTGGCAGCGATTTCGCCATCGACTTCACGCGCGAGATGCGCAACAACCTGCTGGCGGGCAACCGCTGGCGTGGCCGCATGCTGGCCGATGAGCCTGGTTGTTACGTGCATTACCTGCCCACCCATGGTCCGAACCTGTGGGATCGCACCGCGCACCTGAACGACAGCGAAGCGCCAGTGTGCATGCGCGGCACCATTTACCCGACCTGGGCCGTGGGCTTCGACAAACCGTGGACCGAGCGCATTGGTTGTCGTTTCGAAGGCGACGCCGTTGTCGAGGTGACCGGCGACAGCGACACTGCGACCATCCTGCGCAACATGCTGGTAGGAGGGCGCTTGATCGAGCTCGGTTGCGGCTTCAACCCGAAGGCGCCACGCCATACTGTTTATCCGGCGGGTTCGAACAACCCCGGCGCGCTGCATTTCGGCATCGATCTGGCCCGGCCCGACGACTATATTCGCCGTGTGATGCCGGATTGGGAAGAGCCACCGGTGCACATGGATCTGATCACCCTTGATTCCACCGTCGAGGTACTTGCGTCCGCTGTGACAACACGCTTTCTTGACGGCGGATTTCTATCCGCCTTGCGCGACCCGGCGGTGCTTGCGGCGGCAAGTGTTTTTGGCGACCCGATTGCGTTACTGGAGACTGAAGCATGAACATACGTCGGAGAACAGTTGTCAAGGTGGCGGCCGCAGTGGCTATCGGCGGCATGGCGCCGTTGCTGGCCCGCGCCCAGGGCGCTTGGCCGAATCGCCCGTTGAAGATGATCGTGCCGTTTCCGGCCGGCGGCACCGCCGACGTGCTGGGTCGCCTGCTGGCGCAGCGTCTGTCTGACGCGATCGGTCAATCGATCGTGATCGACAACAAGCCGGGCGCCGCCGGCAATATCGGCAGCGAAGCCGCGGCCAAGTCGCCGCCGGACGGCTACAACCTTTTTTATGCGCCGATCGGCACCCACGGCGGCATCAACCTGGCGTTGTATCCCAAGCTGGCCTACGACCCGGTGAAGGATTTTGCGCCGATCGCTCTGGCGCATATTCTGCCGAACGTGCTGATCGTCAATAACGACCTGCCGGTCAAGTCGGTTGCCGAACTCATCACCTGGCTCAAGGCCAACCCGGGCAAGGCGAACTTCGCTTCCAGCGGCAACGGCGGCATTTCGCATCTGGGCGGCGAGTTGTTCAAGTTGATGACCGGTGTGTCGATGACGCATGTGCCCTACAAGGGTGGTGCCGCTGCCCTCACCGATCTGATCGGCGGCCGCGTGCAACTGATGTTCGAGACCGCGCCCAACGCGCTCGCCCACTACCGCGCCGGCCGCGTGCGCGCCCTCGCGGTATCGTCGGCCAGGCGCTCGGCCTCGGCGCCGGAGCTGCCGACCATCGGCGACAGCGTTGCCGGCTATGAGGTCACCACCTGGACCGCGCTTTACGCGCCGGCCGGGACGCCGCGTGAAGTGGTGCAGCGACTGGCTGCCGAAATGGCGAAACTGGCGAAAAACAAGGAGTACGACGAGCGTCTGGCGCAGATCGGTTCCGACGCACCGGAATCCTCACCCGAACACCTTGCGGCCTTCATGCAAAGCGAGATCGCCAAATGGGGCAAGCTGGTCAAGGATACCGGGGCGAAAATCGACTGAGAACATGCACGCCGGTCATACGAAAGAGAAACAGACATGATGCGCAGCGAACTGGGTTACAGCACGCGGGAAAACATCTATGTACAGGGGCGCGACTTGTGCGGCGAGATTCTCGGGCACATGGACCTGGGGGCGATGGCTTTCCTGCAACTCACCGGGCGCATGCCCAATGCCAACGAAGCGAAGATGTTCAATGCCTTGGCCATCACTCTGGTCGAGCACGGCATCACGCCCTCGGCAATCGCTGCGCGCATGACGTACGCCGGCGCGCCTGAGGCGCTGCAAAGCGCGGTCGCGGCCGGACTGTGTGGGCTGGGCACGGTGTTCGCCGGTACCTCCGAAGGTGCGGCAAGAATCCTCAGGCAGGCGCTGGCCGATCCCGCAGATACGCGCTCGCTTGACGAGCGCGCCGAAGCCATCGTCGCGCGCTCGGTGGCCGAGGGTTGGCAAATCCCCGGTATCGGGCATCCGATCCATCGCCCGCTCGACCCGCGTACGGTCAGGCTCTTCGCCATCGCCGAGGAAACCGGTTTCAAGGGCCGCTATGTGGAGATGATGCTGGCCATCCACCGTGCGGTGGAAAAGCACAAGGGCAGGCCGATCACGCTCAATGCCACCGGCGCGATGGGTGCACTGTGCTGCGAACTCGGATTGCCGGTCGAGGCCTGTCGCGGTATCGCGGTGATGGCGCGCGCCATCGGCCTGGTCGGGCATATTCTCGAGGAGATTCGCTCGCCGATGTCGATCGAGTTGTGGCAAAAGATCGAGCACGACGTTTCGGTGCCGCCTGAGCTGCGCGGCAAGCGCGCCTGAACCGGCATCCGGCCTGGCCCAAGGCTCTTCATACACAGGACACTTGCGTTCCATGAAACTCTGCAGATTTGACGATAATCGCCTGGGCTTGGTCGAAGGCGACAGTGTCCTCGATGTCTCTGCGGCTCTTGATGTGATTCCGCCCATGCGTTATCCGGCGCCACTGGGCGACCAGTTCATTGCCAATTTCGCCGCGGTCACCGAACGGGTTGCGGCGCTCAAGGGCGCAGCCCCGCGCCTGGCCCTGAAGGGCGTAAAGCTGCTGTCGCCGGTGGCCAATCCGACCAAGATCATCAACGCGCCGATCAATTACGTCAAGCACATCACCGAATCGAACAACGATCCCGGCATCAAGCACGGACGCTCCAATATCACCCATATTTCCGACTGGGGCCTGTTCCTCAAGGCCACCAGCAGCCTGGTCGGCTTCGGCAGTGAAGTCCGGCTGCTCTACCCGGACCGGCGCAATGATCACGAGCTGGAACTGGCGGTGGTGATCGGCACGGAGGGCAGAAACATCAGCGAAGCCGATGCGCGCAAGCATGTGCTCGGCTATTCGCTGGGGTTGGACATGACCACCCGCGGCAAGGAACTGCTGTCATGGCGCAAGTCGGCGGACACCTATGCGGTGCTCGGCCCCTGGCTCACCACTGCCGATGAGGTGGCCAATCCCAACGCGCTCGATCTGGTGCTCAAGGTCAATGGTGAAGTACGGCAGCAGGCCAATACCAGCGATCTGGTCTACAACGTCGACAAGCTGATTTCCTGGGCCAGCGAAAAGTACACGCTGTATCCAGGCGATATCATCCTGACCGGCACGCCGGAAGGTGTTGGCCCGGTGGTGCCGGGCGACATCATGCAGTGCTATATCCAGAGCGTGGCCGAAGGCCAGATGCGGGTGGCCGCGCAGTACGGCTGAGGAGGCCGTGAAGCGCAGGTCGCGGCCCGTAATCGCACCCGGCCGGTGCCCGCCGGTGCTGCTTACAGCCGGATGCGCGCCGCCAGCTCTCTGAGCGCATCGATCCCCGGATCCTTGCGCGGCCAGGTCAGCAGCACTCCATCATCGGCGTGACGCGGCAGCACATGCAGGTGCAGGTGCGGCACGGTCTGCCAGCCGGCCGCCTTGTTGGCCTGCAGGATGGTCATGCCCGCCGGTGCGAAGGCGACTTGCACTGCGCGTGCGATACGGTGCGCAGCCGCCATCATCGCGACGGCCGTGGCTTCGTCGGCATCGATCAAGGTTTCAAACGGTTCGATCGACGCCACGATGACGTGGCCGGGATTGACCTGCCCGGCATCCATGAAGGCGAATACGCGCTGGTCCTCATACAACTTGACGCACGGTAATTCGCCGCGGTACAAGCGGGTGAAAATGCTGTCGGACATTGGCAGTCTCCTCGATCCGGTTTAGTCAAGCCGGATGGTAAGGCTTTGCGTGCCGACACGCCTGGCGCAGGACAGTTGAGAGCAAATGGAGTCGTCCGCTTTTTGGGCAGTCTGGCCGGAGCCTGTAGCCGAGCAGTTTCGACTTTCCGCTCCATGAAGCCTCAAAATCGCCCACTCGATTCCGTGAAGACCCTTTCAAGTAGCGCCGAAGGGACCCGCAAACCCACCCCTGCATTCCTGTTGCCTCTGCCTGAGGCCACCTGGCGGCGGACGTTTGCGGATCAGGTGGCCTCAGGCACCAGTCGCCCCGACATGCGATTCAGCCTTGCGCTGCCATTCGATCCGGGCGCGGTGCTGCATAGACCAAGCGCTCGGGATCGATTGCACGCAGCCGTTCCAGACCGTCCCGTTCGTGGGCCTCGACGCATGCCGCGGTATCGACCGAGAAGCCGCCGCAATGTTCTCACTCGGCCATCACTTGCAGCCGGTGGTAAAGGATGGTGACACGCCGCGACGCTTGCAGGACCAGGCAATGAGGAATCGTGGCCGCACTGCGCGTAGCGGAGTCGACAGGTAAAACCGCTCTGGACGAACGGAGAAGCGGGTAGTTTGACTATCAGGCGCGGGCTGTGGCGATCGACCATGCCAGCCCCGCAACATTACTCAGCCCAGTTGTCGAGTTTGAGTTTAGGCACACGCTCGAACTCACGCGTATTGTTGCTGACCAGTATTACGCCCAGGCGCAACGCGTGGGCGGCGATCCACAAGTCATTGTTTCCGATCGGCGTACCAGCGCGTTCCAAGTGAGCCCGGATGCGGCCATAGGTGTTTCCGACTTCGTCGTCTGCCGCGATCACAGGAATCAGAGCCCGCAAGCGCTCGAGTGTTTCCAGTGCAGCCGCGCGATGCTGGCTTTTTTCGGCACCGTAATGCAATTCACCAAAGGTGATCAGCGACATGCCCACCGATCCGGCGGCCAACCGGGCAAAGCGCTTCGAGACTGCTGGAGGGCGCTGCCTGGCAATGTAGATGCAGATATTGGTATCGAGCAAATAGCGCAAGACTGTCACAGACCCACGCGCACCTGCGGCGGCGCGTCGTTACGGCCTTCGGCCATGAAGTCATCCGGCAAGGCCGTCAGCAGGTCGAAGGCGGGCGCCAGCGTGGTCGGAATCCGTCGCAGCACCACCTCGTCGCCGCGCCGCAGGATCTCAACGGCGCGCACGTCGAACTGGAAATCCTTCGGCAGGCGCACCGCCTGCGAATTGCCCGACTTGAACACCGCCGCTGTCCGGATGGCATGGCCCATGAGATGGTAGCCTCTACTGATGTTTATACGAAGAGTATATACATTGAACGAGCGTATGGCAAGTGCTGCGCCAACCGCCCAGCGTGTCAGGAGCAAATAAGTTGTCTGGAGTAGTAGCACGTAACCTGTCCGGTTTTGAGGTAGGGTATGGAAACCTCCTTGAGCCGGACGACCTTGCTACGGGAGATCCAGAAGATGAGATTCGAAGAAGCGTACGCAGGATGGCGTGTGAAGCGATTGACGCAGGAGGAAGCTGGGACGTTACTGGGAATGTCGGAGCGCAATTTCAGGCGGTATGTACTGCGCTACGAGACGGAAGGGCTGGAGGGATTGATCGACCGGCGGATCGAGGAGATGTCGAGCCGACGCCCAGGCGCCCACACCGTGACGCTGCCGGTGACGCCCACGATGTAGGTCAGGC
>CAYYFR010000244.1:0-8053 GCA_964470865.1 uncultured Burkholderiales bacterium
GCAGGAAACACGCAGGAAACACGCAGGCAATGAATCACCTCGCGCATTTTGTGCTGGCGCCGGCCGACGATCAGGCGCGCGCCGGCACCTGGTTGGGGGATTTCGTGCGCGGCAGCAACCTCTCTGCATGGCCGTCCGCGGTCGAACAGGCGATTCGCCTGCACCGCCGCATCGACAGCTTCACCGACACCCACACACTCATGCAGGATGCCAGGCGCAGCGTGCCGGCACTACAGCGCCGCTACGCCGGCATTCTGCTGGACGTGTACTTCGATCATCTTCTGATCCGCCATTGGCCGCGCTGGCACTCGGTGCCTCTCGAGGACTACAGCGACAGCGTGCACGCCTGCCTGGCGCGCATCGCGCCTGACCTGCCCGAACCGGCCGGCAGGATTGCCCACGGCATGGCAACACACGGCGGCCTCACCGCTTGCGCCAGCGTGGCCGGCATGGCCCGCGTGCTGGCGCGTATCGGCAAGCGCTTATCCAGGCCGGTGGCACTGGACCAGGCGTTGCCGGCACTGATCGACGCACACGCAGTGCTTGAAACCGCGTTCGAGCGTTTCTTTCCGCTGCTGCAGCTGGAAGCCGCGCGCTACCTCGCGACTTCGAGACGCAACACTTTGCCGTCGGAACTGTCGGTAAGCAGGTAAACCAGCCCGTCGGGCCCGACGCGCACATCGCGAAGCCGCTCGTTGAGACCCTGCAGCAGGCGTTCTTCGCGGACGATGCGGTTGCCGTCGATTTCCAGCCGCGAGAGCAGGCGAAACTTGAGCGAGCCGATCAGGAGGCTGCCCTTCCAGCCGGGAATCACGTCGCTGTCATAGAACGCCAGCCCGGAAGGCGCGATCGACGGATCCCAGTAATGCAGCGGTTGCTCCATGCCGGCCTTGGCGGTGCCCTCGCCAATACTGGCCCCGGAGTAATCGCGGCCGTACGTGATCACCGGCCAGCCATGGTTGCGCCCGGCCTGCGGCCGGTTGATTTCGTCTCCACCCTGCGCACCGTGCTCGACGGTCCACAGATCGCCAGTACCAGGGTGCAGCGCCGCGCCCTGCACGTTGCGATGCCCGTACGACCAGATTTCCGGCAAAGCGCCGGCACGGCCGACAAACGGATTGTCGGGTGGCACCTGGCCATCCGGCCGGATACGCACCAGCTTGCCCAGGTGGTTGCCCAGTTCCTGTGCCCGATCGCGCTGATAGCGCTCGCCCAGCGTGACAAAAAGGTTGCCGTCGCGCGCCTGGACGATGCGTGAACCGAAATGCAGGCCACCGCGCACTTTCGGGCTTTGGCGAAAAATCACCCGCAGGTCTTCGAGTCCGCCAACGCCCAGCCGTGCCCGCGCCACGCTGGTGCCGGCACCACCTTCACCGGGCTCCGAATACGAAACATACAGGGTGCGGTTGGTGGCGAACTGGCGGTCGAGCAGCACGTCGAGCAAGCCGCCCTGTCCCTGCGCCACCACCGCCGGCACGTTCGCCAGGGGCGTGCCGACCTTGCCGTCGCGCTCGATGATGCGCATGCGCCCGGCGCGCTCGGTGACCAGCAAGCGGCCGTCCGGCAGAAACGCCAGGCCCCACGGGTGATCCAGCCCCTGCGCCATGGTCACGACCCTCAGTGCGGCGCGCTCGGTGCGCACTTCCTGGGCGGCGGCAATGCCGGCCAGGTTGGCAAGCGACAGGCAAAGCAAAGGAACCAGCAGTATTGGGCGCAGTGTGCTCATGGTCAGGACGCTGTGAAATGTTACGCAATGCCCCAAGCGTAACATCCACTTACAAACACTCACAGATCAAGGTCGGCCTCATCTCCACACTCGGCGTTCATTGAGACACGCACTGTCGCGTATTGGAGGATCAAGCCATGAACCAGATTATTCGCACTACCCCGCGCATCCATCCCCTGATGGCCGCAGCGGCCGCATCCGTGATCGTGGTGTCGGTAGCCGGTTTAGGCGTCATGACAGGCGTGTTGCCGGGCAGCCACGCCAATGTGCAGCCGCTGCCCGCCGCAATGGCCGCGCCCGCCACCTTGGCGCCAGCGCTGGCCGCCAGTGCAAGCCCGGCGGCGCCGCAGATCATCGTGCAAGCCGCAGCCCCGACGACCGCGCCCAAGGCAGCCGCACCCAAACCACGGGTCACGCGGGTTGCCGCAGTCGAAGACGATGTGCCATACGAAACACCACGTCGCAGCCGTCAACCCCTGCAGACGGCCGGCAACGCGCCGCGCAGCTACGATCCCTACGAGCCAAATCCCTATGGCAATGCGGGCGTCGGCGCCTACGGTGGCCCCCAGGGAAGCGGCAACGGCGCCTATGGCGGTGGCTATGGCAACGCCCCCGTCCAGGTGACCCAGACTGCGCCGCTGCAGGCACCTGCGCCCAAGCCGGTTTGCGGCAACTGCGGTGTGATCGAAGCAATCACCGAGAACACGGTAGCCGGCGCAGGCACCGGCATCGGCGGGATCGGTGGCGCGCTTGGCGGCGCGGTGATCGGCAAGCAGTTCGGCAAGGGTCGCGGCTCCGACGCGCTGGCGATCCTGGGCGCGATCGGTGGCGCCGTCGCTGGCCACCAGGTCGAGAAGAGCGTGCGCTCGACCAAGGTCTACGAGGTGCGTGTGAAGATGGAAGACGGCAGCACGCGCAGCATGACCCAGGCAAGCCTTCCCGCATGGCGCAATGGTGATCGTGTCAGGGTGGACGGCAATTCGATCAGCGTGATCTGACCACGTACGGCAACATGCAGCAATCGGGGCGGCCTTTCGGCCGCCCTTTTTACTTTGCGCCCCGCCGTATTCGCAACCGGCGACGCGCCCAGGCGATGCCGCTCTCGGCCCTGTTGCTCAGTCTGTTTGCCGCCTGGTGCCACGCCACCTGGAACCTGTACCTCAAGAAAAGCGAGGGCGGCGGCATCGCGTTTTTCTGGCTGCTCGCCTGGTTCGAAAGCCTGATCTACGCGCCGCTTACGCTCAGCCAACTGAGGCAATCCGCATAGCTGCCCGACGCGCGTGCGCATGCCATGCTGCTGGGCAGCGCATTGATCCATGTCGCCTATTTTGTCTTTCTCCTGATCGGCTGCGGTGCGGTGCTGCCGTCAGGCAGCCCGCTGGCCAAGTTTCGCCGCGGCGGCCACGGCATCGGCTTCGCGCTGGCCAGCGGCGCCGTGATCGCCCTGTATACCGTGTGGGACCGCCAGGCGGTGGCCCCATTCCTGATCCAGCCGATCGTCTTCTAATGGGGCTCGATGGTGATGCGCCTGATGGTCAGCACACCGGCCAGCCTCAAACGCATCGACGAAGTTCGCACCATCTGGCGGGATGACAAGCGCGCGGTGCTCGCGGTGGCTGTGCTCACCTTTGCCCTCCTGCCTGGCGCTCTACGCGATGGCCTTGGCGCCATTGTCCTACGTGGCACCGGCGCGCGAGATCAGCATTTTCGTGGCGGCGCTCTACGGCACCCATTTTCTCAAGGAAGGAGATGCCCGGCGCCGCATTCTGGCCACGCTGCTGATGGTGCTTGGGCCTCGCGGGCATCGCACTGGCCTTAAGCGCGTCAGAACGGCGCCCTATGCGGCCTCGTCGATCCACATGGCCTGGATGGCCTCAAGTATTTTCTCGCCCGAGCGGGATGGCTCGTCGGCAAACCCGGGCAGCGCACACACCCAGGCGTGCAGGTCGGTGAAGCGTACCTTGAGGGGGTCCACATCGGGGTGCGCCTCGCACAGCGCGATGGCGATGTCGCGGCTATCGGTCCATTTCATGGCGCGGCTTCCTGGTTTGGCGTTCGGTTGGCGTGTGCATGCTCAATGCTTGCCTTCCTTGGCCATGTTGATGGTGTATTTGGGAATCTCGATCACCAGGTCGGCGTCGCCCAGCATCACCTGGCAGGAAAGACGCGAATTCGGCTCCAGGCCCCAGGCGCGGTCGAGCAGATCATCTTCCTTCTCGTCGGAAGCTTCGAGTGCACCGAAACCTTCACGCACAATCACATGGCAGGTGGTGCAGGCGCATGATTTCTCGCAGGCATGCTCGATCTCCACGCCATTTTGCAACAGCGCATCGCACAAGGACATGCCGACCGGTGCATCGATGAAGGTCCCTTCCGGACACAGTTCCACGTGGGGTAACACGACGATTTGCGGCATGGCCTTCCCGAACTTTCAGACCCCGATCGAATCGACCATACGCCCGGTAAGGGCAACCTTGATCGAGCGGTCCATGCGGCGCGCGGCGAACTCCTCGCTGCTGCGGTTGAGCGCCTCGACCGCCGCCTTGATCCTGATATGGTCGCTGCCCTGCGCGGTCTCGCGCAACTGCGCGATCAGCGCATCAAGCACGGCCCGCTCGGCATCCGACAGCAGCGCACCATCGGCGGCAAACGCCGCCGCCAGGGCTGCCTGCATCTGTTCGGCTTCGACCCGCTGCTCCGCAAGTGCCCGCACCTTGATGTCGTCGCCGGCGCGCTCGAACGATTCGCGCAGCATGCGCGCGATCTCGTCGTCCCCCAGGCCATAGGAGGGCTTGACCACCACCTGGGCCTTGACGCCCGAGGTCTTTTCCTCGGCCGACACCGACAAGAGCCCATCGGCATCGACCTGGAAGCTGACGCGTATGCGTGCCGCGCCCGCCACCATCGGTGGCATGCCGCGCAGCTCGAAGCGCGCCAGCGAGCGGCAGTCGGCCACCAGGTCACGCTCGCCCTGCACCACATGAATTGCCATCGCGGTCTGGCCGTCCTTGAAGGTGGTGAATTCCTGGGCGCGGGCACAGGGGATGGTCGAGTTGCGAGGAATCACCCGCTCGGCCAGCCCGCCCATGGTCTCCAAGCCCAGCGACAAGGGAATCACATCGAGCAACAACCAGTCGTCGCCCTCCGAGTGATTGCCGGCCAGGAGGTTGGCCTGCATCGCCGCGCCGAGCGCCACCACTTCGTCGGGATTGAGATCGGTCAGGGGCGCACGCCCGAACTGCTTGGCCACGGCCTGGCGTACCTGCGGCATGCGCGTGGCACCGCCGACCAGCACAGTGCCCTTCACATCAACGGCAGACAAACCGGCATCACGCAATGCCTTGCGCGTGACCACCAGGGTTTTCTTGAGCAGGGGCTCGGTCAATGCCTCGAACAGCTTGCGCGTCACGTGCAGGCCCAGGGTACGCCCATCATGCATCGGCAGGCTGTAGAAGCTGGTATCGGCGTCGGACAGGCGCTCCTTGGCGGCGCGCGCCTCGATTAACAGCATGCGCTGGTCACGCAAGGAGAGCCCGGAAAGATGCGCCTCATGCACCGCCCACTGCGCCAGCGCGGCGTCGAAATCGTCACCGCCCAATGCTGAATCACCGCCCGTGGCCATGACTTCAAAGACCCCGCGCGACAGGCGCAGGATGGAAATGTCGAATGTGCCACCACCAAGGTCATAGATCGCGTAGACGCCTTCGGCGGCGTTCTCCAACCCGTAGGCGATCGCCGCCGCGGTCGGTTCGTTGATCAAGCGCAGCACTTCGAGGCCCGCCAGTTGCGCCGCGTCCTTGGTGGCCTGGCGTTGCGCGTCATCGAAATAGGCCGGCACCGTGATCACCGCACCGCTCAACTCGCCACCCAGCGATTCAATCGCACGCACCTTCAAGGCGCGCAGGATATCGGCCGAGACCTCGACCGGGCTTTTCTCGCCGGCGCGAGTGACAAGCTTGAGCATGCCGGGCGCATCGACAAAATCGTAGGGCGCTTGCGCACCGCCCTGCGCGCGGATGTCGGCCAGGCCGCGACCCATGTAGCGCTTGACCGAGGCAATGGTGTTTTTCGGATCACTCAAGGCCTGTGCCGCCGCCGCATGGCCGACCGCATTGACGCCATGCGCGTCATAACGCACCACCGAAGGCAACAAGGGCCGCCCCTGATGGTCAGGCAGGACCGCAGCGACGCCGCTTCTGACCGCCGCCACCAGCGAGTTGGTGGTGCCCAGGTCAATGCCAACGGCCAGCCTGTGCGCATGCGGGGCGGTGGCCAGGCCCGGTTCAAAAATCTGCAGCAAGGCCATGTCAGGCGTTCTCCAGCGCGGCGAGGCTGTCGCCGATCTCGCTTTGCACCTTTTCAAGAAACATCAGTTGCCGAACCGCTTCGACCGCCGCTTGGTCAGCGTTGGTATCGATCAGGGCACCCAGTTTGTTGTAACGCAGCCGCGCATCGGCGCGCAGTCGTGCCAACAGTCGATCGAGTTCATCCACGTTTTTCGCCGTCAGCGCATCTTCGACCGCTTCGCGCCATTCCATTTGCTCGAAGAGAAACGCCGGCTCCATCGCCGTATTGCTTTCCGCCCCAATATCCACGCCGCGCAATTCGAGCAAATAGATCGCGCGCCGGAGCGGATTCCTCAAGGTGTCAAAGGCTTCATTGGCGCGTGTCGAGAACTGCATTGCGACGCGCTTGCCGGCCTCGCCGGATTGCGCATGGCGATCCGGATGCACCTGCCCCTGAATCTCGCGGTAGGCGTTGCTCAGCATTTGCGTATCGACGCGGAATGCAAGCGGCAAGCCGAACCATTCGAAGAAGTTTTGGGAAAAGACCTTGGACACGGAAAAAAAAGGGGCGGTCAGGCCGCCCGGATGAATTGAAGCTGCATGCGCAGCCGCGGTTCAGATATGAAAACTCTCGCCGCAGCCGCAACGATCCTTTTCATTCGGATTGTTGAACTTGAAGCCCTCGTTGAGGCCCTCGCGCGTGTAGTCGAGTTCCGTGCCTTCCAGGTAGGCCAGGCTTTTCGGGTCGATCAACACCTTGACGCCATGGCTTTCGAACAGCTGGTCTTCGGCGTTGGGTGCATCGGCGAACTCAAGCTTGTAGGCGAGGCCGGAGCAGCCGGTGGTCTTGACACCCAGGCGCAGGCCCATGCCCTTGCCGCGCTTGGCGATATAGCTTGAGACGTGGCGGGCGGCGTTTTCGGTCAGCGTGACTGGCATGGGATTCCTTCAGGCAGCTTGCTTGTGTTCGACCGCGGGCGCGCCGGCTTGCAGCCGGTGCTTGGCCTGGTAGTCGGTGATCGCCGCCTTGATCGCATCTTCGGCCAGGATCGAGCAGTGGATCTTCACCGGTGGCAGCGCCAGTTCCTCGGCGATATGGGTGTTCTTGATGCCCATGGCCTCGTCCAGCGTCTTGCCCTTGACCCATTCGGTCACCAGGCTCGACGAAGCGATCGCCGAGCCGCAGCCGTAGGTCTTGAATTTCGCGTCTTCGATGCGACCGTCGCTGCCGACCTTGATCTGCAGCTTCATCACGTCGCCGCAGGCGGGCGCACCGACCATGCCGGTGCCTACCGTGTCGTCGCCTTTTTCGAACGAACCGACGTTGCGCGGGTTCTCGTAGTGGTCCAGTACCTTCTCGCTATATGCCATGACTTAGCCTCCATGCCTTTGCGTTTCAATCCGCTCACTGGAATCGAGCGGCAAGGCCACCGATTCCGGGGACATCAATCCGGCCAAAAGCTGATATGCGCCTTTGGCCTCCCACTTCAGTGTGCCGCCCACTGCACCGTATTCAGGTCGACCCCATCCTTGAACATTTCCCACAGCGGCGAGAGATCGCGGAGTTTACCAATCTTGGCCTTGAGCAACTTGATTGCGTAATCGACTTCTTCCTCAGTGGTGAAGCGCCCCAGGGTGAAGCGAATCGAGGAATGCGCCAATTCGTCACTGCGCCCCAATGCCCGCAGCACATACGAGGGCTCCAGGCTGGCCGAGGTGCAGGCGGAACCACTCGATACCGCGATCTCCTTGATCGCCATGATCAGCGACTCGCCTTCGACGAAATTGAAACTGATGTTGAGGTTGTGGGCGACCCTCTGCTCAAGGTCGCCATTGACATAGACCTCTTCCATTTCCGACAGGCCCTTGAGCAATTTGTCACGCAGCATGCGCACGCGCTCATTCTCGGTCCCCATTTCTTCGCGCGCCAGACGGAAGCTTTCGCCCATGCCGACGATCTGGTGGGTGGGCAGCGTGCCGGAGCGAAAGCCGCGCTCATGTCCACCACCGTGCATCTGCGCCTCCAGGCGCACGCGCGGCT
>CAYYFR010000245.1:0-8045 GCA_964470865.1 uncultured Burkholderiales bacterium
GGCGCCCGGTGATTTTGGGTGCCAACATCAAGCTCGACCAGTAAACCCGCAGCGCCGGCTGTGCCCGGCACGCAGAGGGCCCAAGCACAAACGGTGGCGGCTAGCAACTGCTGGAATGAGGACATGGTTCGGGCAGGT
Organism: uncultured Burkholderiales bacterium; assembly: GCA_964470865.1. GTDB lineage: Bacteria > Pseudomonadota > Gammaproteobacteria > Burkholderiales > JAEUOS01 > JAEUOS01. Next base: position 139 of record CAYYFR010000245.1, read on the forward strand.
TGGAAGGGGCGCACCTTGCCGGTTCGCACGCGAGTCATGACACATGCCCGTGCCTGCAATCGCTGGAGCAGCAGCCCAAATCCTTGCGTTCGGCCGGCATTTGACGCGTCCTGGCCAGTCGAGGACAGTCGCGCCACGCCCGCTCCTGCATTCGAGTCGGGCCGCGCGGGCAGATTGTCAAGCCAGGCCGGTCCTGCCTGAATCGCACATGCGTCGCACTGCAAAGCCTGCGAATATCAACTGGCGGCCATGCTCGAACTTCATTAACATCAAGCACCCAAGCAAGCCATGCCATAGCCCGCCCCCATGCGCACCATCTTCGTCCTGTTCGACTCGCTCAACCGGCGCGCCCTGGCGCCTTACGGCGGGAGCAGCGTCGCGACGCCGAATTTCAGCCGTCTGGCCGCGCGCAGCGTCACTTTCGACAATCACTATGTCGGCAGCCTGCCGTGCATGCCGGCGCGGCGCGACCTGCATGCCGGGCGCCTGAATTTCCTGCACCGCGGCTGGGGCCCGCTGGAACCTTTCGACCATTCGTTTCCGGCGCTCTTGCACAAGAAAGGCATCTATTCGCACCTGATCTCCGATCACTTCCACTACTGGGGCGATGGCGGCGCCACTTATCACAACCGTTACGACACCTATGATTTCATCCGCGGCCAGGAAGGCGACCCCTGGAAGGCGATGGTCCAGCCGCCCTGGCAGCGCTTGCGCGAGATGTACCACCCGCACCAGTTCACCGAGCAGCGGCGCCACAAGCTGTCGCGCCACATGATCAACCGCGAGTTCGTGCGCGAATACAAGGATTTTCCGTCGGTGCGCTGTTTCGATGCCGGGCTCGAGTTCCTGCGCGGCAACGGCGCCGCCGGCGATTGGCTGCTGCATCTGGAAACCTTCGATCCGCATGAGCCTTTTCACGCGCCGGCCGAGTTCCGTAAGCCCTATCCCACCAGCTACCGTGGCCCGATCTTCGACTGGCCGCCCTATGCGCGGGTTACCGAAGGGCCGCAGGAGTGCGACGAGATCCGCGCCAACTACGCCGCCATCATGGCCCTGTGCGACCATGAGCTGGGGCGCCTGCTCGACCACATGGACGCGCAGGCGATGTGGGACGACACCGCGCTGATCGTCGCCACCGACCACGGTTTCCTCCTGGGCGAGCACGACTGGTGGGCCAAGAACGTGATGCCCTGCTACAACGAGGTGGCGCATATCCCGCTGTTCGTGTATCACCCGGATTACACGTCGCAGGCCGGGGGCCGCAGCCAGGCGCTGACCCAGACCATGGACCTGATGCCGACCCTGCTGGCGATCCACGGCGCGGAGATCCCGCCGGATGTCAGGGGCCGCTCGCTGTTGCGCGTGCTGGCGGGCGACACGGCCGGTCGCGAGGCCGTCATCTACGGCGTGTTCGGCAGCGCGGTCAACGTGACTGACGGCCGCTACACCTATTTCATCTACCCGCCCGACCTGCATGGCGGCGACCTGTTCCAATACACCCTTATTCCCGTGCACATGAAAGAGATGTTCAGCCTGGCCGAACTGGCCGAAGCGCAACTGGTGGGGCCCAGCGCCTTTTCGCGCGGTGCGCCCATGCTGCGCGTACCGGCCACGCCGAAATCGCCGTTCTACAACCACCAGGGGCCGGGTGTGCAGCACGATGCGAAAACTGTGCTGTTCGATCTGCAAAGCGACCCCGACCAGTTGCACCCGCTGCAAGATGCGGCCATCGAGGCGCGCATGCGCGAGTTGGCGATCGCCCAGATGCGCCATGCCGGAGCGCCGCCCGAATACTTTCGCCGGCTGGGCCTGGCCGCTGCAGCGTGAAAAGACCGCGCGAGCAGGGGGCACGTTCAGGCCGCCCCGATTGACCACAAGAACCTGACACAAGGAGGAGGAACGCCCATGAAACCCTGCCTGCATTTCATCTTCGCCTTAGCGGCGTTCGCAGCCTGTCCGCCAAGCGCCACTGCGCAAGCCTTCCCGACGCGCCCGATCACCATGGTCGTGCCGGTACCGGCCGGCGGCCCCACTGACGCGATCGCCCGTGTCCTCACCGGTTACCTGCCGCAACCACTGGGCCAGCCGGTGGTGATCGAAAATATTCCCGGCGCCGGCGGCAGCGTAGGCACCGGCCAGGTGGCGCGCGCCGCACCTGACGGCTACCGCATCGGCATCGGACTGCTCGGCACGCACGTCATGAACGGCGCCATCTACAAGCTGCCCTACGATCTGCTGAAGGATTTCGAGCCGGTAGCGATGATCGCCAGCAGCCCGCAGTTGATCGTCTCGCGGATGTCCATTCCGGCCAAGGACTTAAAGGAGCTCATCGCCTGGGTCAAGGCCACCGAGGCCAAGGCAACCATGAGCACCGCAGGCATCGGCACCGCCGGCCACATCAGCAGCGTCTACTTCCAGAACGTCACGGCCAGCAAGCCCCTGATCGTGCACTATCGTGGCGGCGCGCCGGCGCTGCAGGACCTCCTGGCCGGCAATGTCGACATGATGATCGCGCTGGCATCCAACTTCCTGCCGCAGGTGCAGTCCGGCAAGCTGCGGGCCTACGCGGTGACCGCGAAGACCCGCATGGCCGCGGCGCCCGACATACCGACGGTTGACGAAGCGGGCTTGCCGAATTTCCACATGCCGGTGTGGCACGCCATCTGGGCGCCGCGCGCCACGCCCAAGCCGATTATCGACCGGCTCAACGCCGCCATCGTGGAGGCGCTGGCCAACCAGGGCGTGCGCGAACGCCTGGCCGCCCAGGGCCAGGAGATTCCGCCGCGCGAACAGCAGACGCCGGCGGCACTGGGTGCCCTGCAGAAGGCGGAAATCGAAAAATGGTGGCCGCTGATCAAGAGCGCGGGTATCACGGCGGACCAATAGAAGATGCAGAAGATGCAGAAGATGCAGACGCCGCAGCCGTCGCACCTTGACAGCGTCTCTGCCGCGAGGCCAAGCACATACCTGCGGCCACCATGATGCGAACTTCCGCTCCGCTCACGCTGCGCGCCGGCGCGTACTCGGCCAGCGTGCTGCCGCACGCCGGTGCGCGTCTGGCAAGCCTTACCTGGTGTGACGGCACACGCAACTTGGATCTGATCGTACCGATCCCTGCGGGCAGCGCGTTCGACCCGCACCAGTGGCCCGCCGGCGGCGCCTTTCCGATGGCGCCATATTCCAACCGGCTGGGCGGCGCCACCTTCACTTGGGGCGAGCGGCGCATCCATCTGACCACAGCGCCCGGCGCGACCTATGCACTGCTGGGTTTTGCGCATCGCGCCGTCTGGGAGGTGCAGTCACGCGCACCCTCTGAAACGGTATTGCGCTATGTGCATCGCGCCGACCACGAAGGCTGGCCCTGGCCGTTCGAACTGGCCATGCAGGTCGCGCTCGATGCGGGCGGCGCCATGTTGCGCCTGCGCATCACCAACCAGTCGGAAGAACCGATGCCGGCAGGCCTGGGCTGGCATCCCTACCACCCGGCGCACGCTCTGACCACGCAGCCGCTAGCGCAAGTGCTGTTGGCAGCGCATGCCCGCCGCGATGTCGGCCTCGACGGCCTGGCGCGCCTGCCGCCGCACCCAGGACCAGGCGACGCTGCGCCCTTCGCGCTCACCAGCACCGATCTGCACCACCAAACCTGCGTGTTCGAAGACTGGTCGGGTGAAGCGTCGCTGCCGCTTGCGCCTGGTTTGCGGATTGCGCTGCAAACCACCGGCGCGCATCACCTGGTGCTGCATGCGGCCAGGGAACTGGCCCATGTTTGCCTGGAGCCGGTCACCTTGTTGCCGGGTGCATTGCAGGTATACGATGCCCAACAGTCGGCCGCGATGATCGCGCTTGCGCCACAATGCTCAAGGGAGATCACCTGGCGCTGCGCGGTGGTGCCGGGACAATAAGCTTGCCCGCGCCCGGCTTCCGGCGGGTTCGCAAACGGGCACTTTCAGGAGGAGTCATGCACCACAATCGAGATACGCCAGCCACCGGAAGGCGGCTGTTGGGAATTGCGCTTGCCTTCATTTGCATGGCCTTGGCCATGCCTGCATTGGCCCAGGACTTCCCGGCCCGGCGCGTGCGCTTCCTCATCGGCCAGCCACCGGGCGGTGGCTCGGACGTGCTGGCGCGCCTGTTGGGCGACAAGCTCGCACAGATCTGGCGCCAGCCCTTCGTGGTCGAAAGCCTGCCGGGCGCCAGCGGCTCGATCGCGATGAACGCGCTGATCCGCGCAGCCGCCGACGGCTACACCCTGGGTTTGCTCAATTTCAACAATGTTGTGTTCGAGGAACTGGCGAAGAATCCGCCCTACGCGCTGGAAAAGGATGTCACGCCGATCATTTCGGTGGCGCGGCAAAGCAATGTGCTGGTGCTGAGCCCGGCGGTTCCAGCCGGCAACGTGACCGAAATGCTGGCCTACATTCGCGCCAATCCGGGTAAGGTGAGCTTCGCCTCGGGCGGTGCAGGATCGCCTGCGCATCTGGCGGGCGAATTGTTCAAGCTGCAAACCGGGGTCGACATGGTGCACATTCCCTACAAGGGCGCCGGCCCGGCGATTCAGGATGTGCTGGCCGGCAACGTCACATTGATGTTCGCCGCCGCACCGGCGGCGCTGCCGCTGGTGCGCGCCGGCAAGCTGCGCGCGCTGGCGGTCACCAGTGATACGCGATCGGCGCAAACCCCGGAGATTCCCAGCCTGGCCGAGAGCGGCATCCAGTTCGATGTGCGCGATTTCCAGGGCATCGTGGGCCCGGCAGGCATGCCGGCTGCGCTGCTCGCGCGCATTCACTCCGACCTGCAGCAGGTACTCGAGATGGCGGACGTGCGCGCGCGCATCGCACAGCTCGGCGGCGAAACCACCGGCGGCACGCCGGCCGCTTTCGCCGCCCAGATCAGGAGCGAAGCGGCGAAGTGGAAACGCGTGGTCAGGGAAGCGAAACTGTCGGTCGAATAGGCTGGCGCAGCGCGCTCGGCAATGCCGGGACTGCAGCGCAAGAATCAACAAAACGGAGACACTCATGTCGATCAAGGAATTGTCAAAGGCGCTCCTGCCGGCTGCGCTGCTCATGGCCGCCGCCGCACCGGCCATCGCGGCCTACCCCGAGAAGTCCATCCGCTTCGTGGTGCCGTGGCCGGCCGGAGGCGGGTCGGATGCGGTCTCGCGCATCGTCGCGCGCCACCTGCAGGAGCGGCTCAAGCAGCAGGTGTTGGTCGACAACAAGCCCGGTGCGGCCGGCAATATCGGCACCGAGATCGTCGCCCGCGCCGCGCCCGACGGTTACACGCTGCTGCTTTCCTCCGGACCTTTCTCGGTCAACCCCAGCCTTTTCAAGAGCCTGCCGTTCGACACCGCGCGCGACTTCGCGCCGATCACGCAATTCGCCTTGAGCCCCACCGCGCTGGTGGTGTTGCCGGGCTTTCCCGCACGCAGCATGGCTGAATTCATGGCTTTGGCGCGCGACCCGGCCAAGCCACTGGTGGTGGCCTCGCCCGGCAACGGCTCGGCGCAGCACCTGGCGATGGAACTGCTGCGCAAGAAGGCCGGGCTGTCGCTGTTGCATGTGCCCTACAAGGGCGGCGCACCGGCCTTGAATGATCTGCTGGGCGGCCAGGTGCCGGTGATGATCTCCGGCTATCCAGAAGTATCAGGGCACCTGAAGGCCGGCAAATTGCGCGCGCTGGCGGTGACCACGCCCAATCGCCTGGGGCTGCTGCCGGAGGTACCCACCCTGATGGAACTGGGCCTGGCCGACGCCGCCAGCGCCGGCTGGACCGGCCTGCATGCGCCCGCCGGCACGCCAACCGAGGTGATCAACCGCCTCAACACCGAAGTGGTGGCCATTCTCGGGCAGGCGGATGTGCGCGAGCAGTTTGCCAACCTGGGCCTGGAAGTGCGCCGCTCGACGCCGGCGGAATTCGCCGCCTTCGTGGCTCAGCAGATCGCCAGCTGGAAGATTGCCGTGGAATTGTCCGGCGCCAAGGTCGATTGAAGCGGCGCGTCAACCAAAGGAGGATCAAGCATGAGCAGCACCGCACCTGCAGCTTTCAAGACACGGCGCGAGTTTCTGATCGCCGCGGGCGCCGCCCTGGTACCCGGCGCGACCCTGGCACAGGAATATCCCTCCAAGACCATCCGCATCGTCTCGCCCTTCTCGCCCGGCGCCACCTCCGACCTGGTGGCGCGCGCCATCGGGCCGGCGCTGGCTGCGGCCTGGGGAGTCGCGGTGGTGGCCGAGAACAAGCCCGGCGGCGGTGGCATCGTCGGCGCGGATTTCGTCGCCAAGGCGGCGCCGGACGGGCATACGCTGCTGGTGGCGGCGGCGGCCATCGGCGTGATTCCGGCCTTGCACGCCAAGCTGCCGTTCGAGCTCTATCGCGACCTGCAGCCGATCACCCTGGTCGGCACCGTGCCGTTCATGATGCTGGTGCACCCCTCGGTTCCGGCCAGGACGGTGCAGGAGTTCGTAGCCTATGCGAAGGCCAATCCGGCCAAGGTCAATTTCAGTTCGGGCGGCAACGGCACCATCCCGCACATGGGTGGCGCATTGCTCAACCTGCGCGCCGGACTCGCCATGCCGCATGTGCCTTTCAAGGGCGGTGCCGATTCGCTCACCGCGCTTCTGGGCGGCCAGGTGCAGATGACCATCGACGGCGGCCCGCACGTGCTGGGCCACATTCGCTCAGGCGCTCTGCGCATGCTGGCGGTGGCTACGCCGCAACGCCTGGCGGAATTTGCCGACACCCCGACGATTGCCGAATCCGGCTTTGCCGGCTTCGAGAGCAACGCCTGGCAATCGATGTGGGTGACCGGCGGCACCGCGCCGGCGACGGCACGCAAGATCGCCACCGAGGTCATGCGCATCATCCGCACGCCCGAAATGAGCGAGCGCCTGAAGGCCATGGGCATGCAGCCGATCGGCAGCACCGCGGAGGAAGCGGAGAAGTTCATCCGCGCCGAGACCGCCAAGTGGGGCGCGGTGATCAAGGCCTCGGGCGCCAAGGCGGAGTGAAGACGAGCATGGCCATGGCGCGCCGCCCCCTGGGCCAGTCGGGCATCAGCATGCCCCTGTTGGCCTTCGGCGCCAGTGGTCTGGGCAAGACCACGCCCGCGGCCGCCATCGAAACCGTGCACGCTGCACTCGCCGCCGGCATCGATCACATCGACACCGCGCCCTTCTATGGCCTGGGCGGGAGCGAGCGACGGCTGCGCCCGGCGCTGGCGCAGACAACGCTGCCGTTCACCCTGTCAACCAAGGTCGGACGCTTGCTGCGGCCCGGCAGCGACGGCCAGATGCAGCCGATCTACGACTACTCCCGTGCTGGCGCCGAGCGCTCGCTCGACGAAAGTTGCGTGCGCCTGGGCCGCGATCGGGTCGACCTGGCGATCCTGCACGATGTGAGCCGGCGCTTTCACGGCGCGCGCACCGACGCGGTGTTCGATGAGGCCATGGCCGGTGCCTACCGCGCAATGGACGACTGGCGCCGCGCCGGCACGGTCAAGGCCATTGGCATCGGCGTCAACGACTGCGCGACCTGCCTGCGCGCCCTGCGCGAAGCCGACTTCGACTTCCTGCTGCTGGCCGGACGCATCACCCTGCTTGACCAGGAAGGCTTCGACCAGGTGCTGCCGGAGGCGCAGGGGCGCGGAGTCGGCGTGATCGCTGCGGCACCATTCAACTCCGGCATTCTGGCCATTGGTGCGCGGCCAGGTGCCACCTACTTCTACGAGCCGGCGTCGCCCGAGATCATGGAGCGCACGCGGCGCATTGAAGCGGTGTGCGCGCGCCATCATGTGCCATTGCCGGCGGCGGCTCTGCAGCTACCCTTGCTGCATCCGGCGGTCAGCAGCGTTCTGGCCGGCTATCGCAGCGTGGAAGAAGTGCAGCAGAACGTCACGAATGCGCGGCACG
>CAYYFR010000246.1:0-4337 GCA_964470865.1 uncultured Burkholderiales bacterium
TGGCCTTTGTGAAATAGGAGACAAGCAATGCAAAGCTGGCAATACACCAAGGGGTTGCACGATCTCGGGCAGGGGCTGTGGGCCTACCTGCAGCCCGACGGTTCATGGGGCTGGTCCAACGCGGGGCTGGTGGTCGATGGCGACCAGACGCTGTTGGTCGATACCCTGTTCGACCTGCACCTGACGGCCGACATGCTGGGCGCGATGCGCGCGGCGGTGCCGGCGGCGAAGCACATTCCGCGCGTGGTCAACACCCACAACAATGGCGATCACGTGTTCGGCAACCAGTTGGTGGCCGACGCGGAAATCATCGCCTCGCGCGCCTGCGCCGAGGAAATGGAGCAGCGCCGGCCCGAAGGCCTGGTGGAGATGATCCGCAACTGGCGCACGCTCGGCCCCGGCGCGCAATTCTTCTACGAGACCATGGGGCGCAATTTCAAGTTCGACGACATTCGCCACACGCCGCCGACGCGGCTGTTCGATGGCCGCCTCGACCTGAAAGTGGGCGACAAGGATGTGCACCTGATCGAGGTGGGCCCGGCACACACGCGCGGCGATGTCATCGTGTGGGTGCCCAAGGACCGTACGGTCTTCACCGGCGACATCGTGTTCATGAACGGCCACCCGATCCTGTGGGCCGGCCCGGTCGACAACTGGATCGCCGCGCTCGACCTGATGATGTCGTGGGATGTGCAAACCGTGGTGCCGGGCCACGGGCCGGTCACCGACCGCAGCGGATTGCAAGGTCTGCGTGACTACTTCGTCTACATCCGCGATGAAACCCGCAAGCGTTTCGACGCCGGCATGGGGCCTGAGGAAGCGGCCTGGGATATTCAAATGGACGGCTGGTCGCACTGGCTCGATGCCGAGCGCATCGTGGTCAATGTGCATGTGCTGTACCGCGAATTTTCCGGCGGTGAGCTGGCGCCGCGCGACGAGGGCGAGGTGCTGCGCCTGTTCGCACTGATGCGCAAGTATCGCTGCGACAAATGCGGCGGGGTGCACAACCCGGCGACCTGAGGTTGATGGCGGCCCCGCGTGGCCAACTGCGGCGGTCGCGCCGCGCCGTGATTCGCGCCAGTGCCGGGTGAAAGGTGACGCCGCTTCTCGCATCGGCTTCAATCAGGCCATCCACCACGACGCGGTGAAAACGAAGTGGCATTCGTCCAGGCCCCACAAGTCGATGTCAGCGCGACGGCCGCAGCGGCCGAGGCGGCGCCGTTTTTTTTATCGCGGCAACCCGAAGCGGATCCGACTGAGCCACTTAAACGATTACAGGGCCAAGAGTTCGCGCAAGCGCTGCTGAACCTGCGTTTGGAAACCCGGCGGCAACACTCCCAATTGCCGCTGAAGGATCGCGGCGGAAACCGTCACCACGCGATGGAGGCGCAACGCGGAGCGAACGCGCAATCCCGTGTGCGCAAAGTCTTAGCTACCCGGGGTCGAACAGCACATCCGATTGCTCCAGCGCGAGCGGCACTGCGCTGGTGATGAACGCGAGCACAACATGGCGATGCGTCCCGACGGGGTCGGTGAGGATAACGGCGGGTCTGACCTTGCTGCCGGTTAGATCGTCAAACGGAAGCGGAGCGAGGACGACTCCAAACCGCATCGCGGAATGGTTCGCCGTTCGTTGCGGTGTAGATGTCCTCGGCCGGTTCGGCAAGAAACACGAACGCGTCGCTTGACGCAAGCGCTCGCAGCCATGCTTCCTCGGAGCCGGTACCGGGCAAGGACGGTGGCAGCAGTGTCACCATCAGGCTGGCGTTTGCCGGCAGGTTGTACGGCTCGTCGAGCACGATGTGCCTGCCGTCGCAGTGGGCTTGCAGGGCCAGTGTAGGCATGGTTTGAAGGATGCTTCATATGCTTGCGTCTGCGGAAGGACTCATCGCCACTGGCTTCTTGAGCTTGGAGGCATAAGGGTTCTTGTGCGATTTCATTCCTGATTTTCAAAAGGACTCTTCGGCGGTGATGCAACGTTTGGCCCGAAGAACATCTTCCGGGTGGTGGCGCATGGTCACGACGCTGCTGTCTCGATTGACAAATTCTGCCAAGGCGAGAACATCGCCGAACGCCTGGCGCCGCATGTGCGCATGCTGTCGCAAAAGATGGGCATCCGCGAGCGGAGCTAAAATACAGAGCCCGACCCAATTCTCCCCGCAGGCCCGGCCGCTAGGCCACATCAGGCGATCAAGGGTCATTCCAAAAATGGCTGGCGGCCAGTAAAACATGGCGCGCTGCAATTTGTCACATAGCTCTTGGAGAGGCATTATGAATTTCAGCATCGAGTGCGAGCAGGAAACGGACGGCCGCTGGATCGCAGAAGTGCCGCAGCTTCCAGGGGTGTTGTGCTACGGGAAGACTGCCGATGAAGCAATGGCCAAGACGGAAGCCCTTGCCCTGCGCGCCCTGGCGGAACGCCTGGAGCAAAACGAATCACGTCCTGTCGCGATTAGTATCTCGCTCCCTCAGGCCGCATGAGCAATTGGCCGTCTGTCAAGGCCAAACGCTTGCTCGCCGCGCTTTACTCAATCGGTTGGACGCTTAAACGTCAATCCGGATCGCATCGCACCTTGGCTCGCGAAGGATGGCAAGACGTCGTGTTCGCGTTCCATGACGGAGAAGAAATCGGGCCGCGCATGCTGGCACGCCTGGCAAAACATACCGGCCTTACGCCCGGCGATTTATAGCGGGCACAAGCGTCGGAATTTCGACGTGGGAGAACTTATACAAGGCGTTGCGGCCTGCCGCCGCACTGCGGGCACGTAAGCGGCAGCGCCTCGTAGTTGCGCTCCAGCAGAAGCGCCCAGACGTGGCGCGCCGCCTGGCGATGCATTAAGTGATGCATCGCTGCTGCGCGGGCGTGCGCGGCTGGCCCCGCCGCACTTGCCCAGGAGGCTAAGCGCCGGAAACCAGCGCGAAGCGCGGCCGCGCCTGGCCGTCGACTTCGACCTGCTCGAAGAACATCGCGTGCGGGCGCACCCACAGGCCTGACTGGTTGTACAGCGGGCGATACAGCACCAGCGCTTCAAGGGTCTCGCTGTGGCGCGCCACACCGAGCACCTCGTACTCGCCACCCTTGTAGTGGCGGTAGCGGCCGGGCGGCGTGGCGGGCAGGGGTGGCAGGTCGGTCATGGGTTCAATGGGTCGCGGGGCTATCGCTGCAGGGCCTTGATTCTGTCATGGCCGCGCCTTCCACCGACCGGCGCCGGGCGCGCAGGCGCCCGGCGGCCTGGCTTCGGCGCTGCGTAATGCGCGCGCTCACGCGGCGCTGGCGAAGTCCGCCTGCACCTGTTTTTCATAGGCCAGCAGCTTTTGCACGCTGGGGCGCCGCTCCATGCGTTGCAGGTGCGCCATGCAATTCGAAAAACCCGAGACATCCGGCTTGAACAGCGAGCCGCGGCGAAAGCACCAATAGAAGTAGACGTCGGCGCAACTGAAGGTCTCGAAGAACCACTCGCGCCCCGCCAGCATGGCTTCGGCCAGGTCGAACAGTTCGAACAGCGAATGCGAGCCCAGCGCGCACACGTTGTCGGCCGTGCCGGGCAGGTCGCAATAACGCTCCGGCCGTTGCTGCTGGGTCAGCTTGGGGTGGATGCCGGCGGCACACCAGGCCATCACCGAGATGGCGCGCACGTATTCCAGCGGGTCGGCCGGCAGCAATTGCGCCTGCGGGTACTGGCGCGCGATCCACATCTGGATCGCCACATTCTCGGTCAACGGCACACCGTCGATGATAAGCGCGGGCACCTTGCCCTTGGGGTTTACGCGCAGGTACTCCGGGTTCAGGTTTTCGCGCCGTGCAAGGTCGACCGGCAACAGGTCGAAGGCGGCGCCGGCCTCGGTGAGCAGGATGTAGGGCACCAGCGAGCAGGCGATCGGCGAGTAGGTCAGGGTCAGTTGCATGGCGGGCGGCTTTCGTTGGGGATGCGGGCGTGAAGCCGTGATTATCGGCCAGATCCGTGATGCGCCCGGAGCCTGCGCGAATGCAGCGGCGTTGATCCGCGTCAAAGGGCCATTTGTGCGACGGCCCGGACTGGGGTCGAACGGCTGGGGTCGAACGGCTGCGCGGGTCGGCATGTGCATGCTGCAGGCCGGCGCGAAGTCTCGATGCCGGGCCCGGCCCGCGTGTCCTGCGCGCTGGCCACTGTCGGCTTGCGGGCAGTGTCGCGCTTCAGCGTCCGGCGTTGCGTCCTTCCCGGGCGCGCCGTGCATGCATCGCCTGCTGCACCTGGATTGCGGGAAACAGTGCATACACCAGTTGCCCGGCCAGGCCAAGCTGATGCTGGGCCTGCGCATACAGGGCCAAATGCCCGGACCAGCTGCGCCCGCCCAGC
>CAYYFR010000246.1:4437-7952 GCA_964470865.1 uncultured Burkholderiales bacterium
ATGCTGGGCCTGCGCATACAGGGCCAAATGCCCGGACCAGCTGCGCCCGCCCAGCTTCATCAATGCCGCAGAGCCGCGTCAATCCTGTGGGCTGGACTTCTGGCGCCGATAAAGCTCTTCCACCTTGGCCCTGGCCCAAGGCGTGCGCCGCAGGAAGGAAAGGCTGGAGGCGATGTTCGGATCGTGCGTGAAGCAGCGAATCGGCACGCTGCGCCCCATCGCTTCCCAGCCGATGCCGGCAGATAGCGCGATGAGCATCGCCTCCAGGGTGACGCCGTGCAGCGGATCGGGCGTTTTCGATTTGGGCGTCGTCATGCGCGCAAGAGTCGGCATGCCTACTGCCGCGACCGCTCGTCGGGGAGTGCATGGCTTGCGGGCGCAGGCACATCCTCGACGACCACAGCCTCGCCTTCGATCACGACGCCGCCGCGGGGCTCTTCGCGCATGGTCTTGCGCAACTTGCGCGTTTTCCACCAGAAGAACGCCAGTGCCGCCACCGCAAGCACGCTTACGAGCGCCAGCAATATCACCGAGAACATCACCCCGAGGATCAGGGTGATGACGCCGACGACTATAGCCAGAAGTTGTTTGAGCACGTTGGTGGGCGAGTCAAGGAGTCACGCCGAGATGGGGCGATTGGGCGGATTTTTCAAGCCGTGCCGCACGCCTGTGGCTGCTTCTAGTCACTGGTCGGGTTCTCCAGATCGGGAATCTCGCTCAAGCGCAACAGGATCGTGCGCAGCATCGCCTCGATCATCGAGTGCATCAGCTCACTGCCCGCATCGGCGGGTTTGTCGGGCGCGAAGTCGCGCAGGAAATCCTTCAGGTCGGCGCGCAGCTTTTCGTGCGCATGCACGTGCCACGCCAGGCGCGCCACGACGATGGCCAGCGCCTGCGAGACCGCGCTCACGGTCAGGCCCTGGGCATCCATCACCAGTTGCGCGATTTGCTTTTTGTCGTCGTCGGTCATGCGTTCGCCTCCTGTGGCGCATGCTACATGACGACGGCGCGGGGCCGGCGGCCGCGATCGTGGCCGCCGCCGGCGGATGCAACCGCGAAAACCCTGCATGCCCGCCTGGTGCGGGCATCGGGGCTACCCTCAGTCGGCGCGGGCGCCGGTGATGCGCACGATCTCGGCCCATTGGGCCGAATCCTTCTTCACCGTTTCGGCGAAGCGCGCGCCTTCGACAAAGGCCGCATCGGCGCCGCGTTTGGAGAAGTTGTCGCGCAACTCGGGGGATTGCATCGCGCGGGCCAGGTCGCTCTGGATGCGCGCCAGAATCGCCGGCGGCGTGCCGGTGGGGGCGAACACCGCATACCACTGCTCGGCGGTAAAGCCGGGCACGCCGGCTTCGATCATGGTCGGCACGCCGGGCAGCGCGGCGTCGCGCCTGGATGTGGTAACCGCCAGCGCGCGCAGTTTGCCCGATTGCACCATCGGCAAGGCAGAAACTATGATGTCCATCATCATCTGGGTACGGCCGGCGAGCAGGTCGACCAAGGCCGGGCCGGAGCCCTTGTAGGGCACATGCAGCATTTCCAACTTGGCGGCGAGCCGGAACTTCTCGGTGGTCAGGTGCGGCAGGGCGCCGGAGCCGGACGAGGCGAAGCTCACCGAGCCCGGTTTGCCGCGCGCCAGGGCAATGAACTCGGCCACGCTCCTGATCGGCAACTCCGCTGGTACCACCATCACCATCGGTGAGACTGCGAAGCCGGCCGCCGGCACCAACTCCTTCAAGGGGTCGTAATTGAGCTGGGGATAGACATGCGGTGCGATGACGATGCCGGCATTGACGCCCATCAGCAGCGTGTAGCCGTCAGGCGGCGCCTTGGCCACAGCAGAGGTGCCCACGGTGGCACCGGCGCCGCCGCGGTTTTCAATCACCACCGGCTGGCCCCAGGCATCCGACAGCACCTGGCCGATGACGCGGCCGACATAGTCGGAGGCGCCGCCCGGCGGGAAAGGGATGATCAGCTTGACCGCTTTGGTGGGCCAGGATTGCGCGAAGCTTGAAGGCGTCAGGGCGAGCGTTGCGGCAATCAGCAGCAGGCGGGTGAAGGCTTTCATTCGAGGCGAGGCTCCGTGTGAGTGGGGTGTCGGCGGAAGTGGGGGCGGCATACGGCATGCTCCGCGATGGCGCCGCATGGTGAGCATAGCGCAAGGCTCATGCCGCCCTTGCATAGGCCGCCTTGGTGCCGCCAAGCCGCTGATTCAGCGAGGAAAGGGCGCAAGGTGTCGATGTTTGGGGCGTAGCGCTTCACGCACGTACTTGGTGCGCAGCGGCGCGGCCTTGCTCCTGCAGGGTGCTTCAGCCAGGCGTTGTGAGTGACGCCTGCGCAGCAGGCGCGGTGGCAGCGCCGTCTTGCACCGCCCGGCCTGCGATGGTGCGCGGTTCCTGAAGCCGCACCAGCTTGTGCGCTTGCAAGCGCGGCGCGGAGGATAATGTGCGGTGCCTTGTCGGCGCCTGCCGACGTCGCAGTCGCCATTATTTCGGAAAGTCGATCCGCCCTCCATGCAGGAAGAAAACCAGATCGAGATTGCGCAATCGTTCTTGGCTCTTTATATGAGGCCGGGGCGCAGCCGGCCCGACGCGACGCACGCACTCGTGCTGGCGCGCTATGAACAGTGCGAGGACATGGCGCATGCGCTGATCGAGCCGGCGCGCAACTGGGCCTTCAATGAAGGCATTGCGGAAGCCGGCATCCTGGCGCGCTGCCACCAGGGCCTGTTGGCGGAAGCATCAGGGTTCAGCCGGCAGGAGGCGACATGGGTGGTGACGCGGCTTGCCGAATTGCTCGACTGGGCTCCTGCGGAATTCGATGCGCCGCCGGCCGCCTGAACACAATGGTCCGATGAGCAGCTACCGCGAGCAAGCACTCAAGTTGTTTCCCTGGCTGTGTGGCCGTTGCGCGCGCGAGTTTCCACCTTCGCGCCTGCGCGAGTTGACGGTTCACCACAAGGACGGCAATCACGACAACAATCCGCAAGACGGCAGCAACTGGGAACTTCTGTGCCTGTATTGCCATGACAACGAGCATGCCCGCGTGCTCGACCTGCAGGCCGGTGGTGGTGCGCAGGCCGGCGTGGCGGATGCCGTGCATCAACCGTTCGCCGATCTCGCCCTGCGGCTGCGCCGCAAACGCGACGCCGGTTCCACGTAGCCGGACCTGCCGATTTTGCGGTGGCTGCGCGCCGGCCGGAGCTGCCCGGCCGCGGTGGGCGACGTGCCTGCACGCGGCGTGCCGGAGCGATGCCGGCGTTCGTGCCTTCGCCCGCTTTCGACCGCTGCTGAGATTGCTGGTCAGGGCGCCTGCTGCATAATCCGCAATCCCGCACCACAGTCTTGAGGAGCCCATCGATGTACGCCGCCAGTTCGTTCCGTATTGCCACCGCACTGTTGCTCTCGTTCGCAGGTCTGGCCCAGGCCCAGACCCAGACCCAACCCGTGTCACCCGCCCCGGCCGCGGCCTATGAGCCGCGTTCGGGCCAGGAAGGCAAGGATGTGGTGTGGGTG
>CAYYFR010000247.1:0-7870 GCA_964470865.1 uncultured Burkholderiales bacterium
GCCCCCATGAAGATGAACAGCGGCACCACGGTGAACGAATAGGCCACGCCCGGGTTGGCGCCGGTCAGCTCATACGGCACCGCCGCCAGGGTGCGCAGTGCCACCGGCCAGCCCTGCGCACCGGCGTAGCCCAGTGTGCCGCTGATGATGAGCGCGATGGCGATCGGCACGCGCAACAGCATCAGCAGCAACAAGCCGATCACCGCAAGCACACCGATGACGCCGACGCTCATTCGATTTCCCTCGCGCCACTGCGTGACATCCTCGCCGCGGGAGCATGAGCGCTCCAAGCGGGCGGCCGCTGGGGAGCGCTCATGTCGCCCCCTGCGTGGTGTCCGCATCGATATCGCCGCACAACAGCACCGTCGCGGTCACCAGAAGCGCCACCGCGATGCCCGCCCAGGCCGGCGCCATGAACCAGATCTTCGGGATCTGCAGGTCGGCACTGGTATCGCCATAGGCGAGGATATCGACCATCGGCTTCCACATGTGCCAAGTGAGCACACCCAGGGTCAGCACCATGAGGCCGGCGGACAGGCGCTTGAGCGCGGCGGTCAAGGCCGGCAGCCACTGGTCGATCATGTCGACGGCGATGTTGGCGCCACGCGCGAACACGCCGGGCACGGCAAAAAAGATGGCGATCCCGAGCGCCAGTTCGACCATTTCAGGGACCCCGGTGATGGGCTTGTTGACCAACTTGCGCAGGATCACGTCGCTGGTGGTCAGGAGCATCATGGCCAGCAATGCCAGCACGGCGGCGCGGTCGAGCCAGCGCACCAGGAATCGAATCGCAAGCTGCGGGTACATGCGCATCTTTCGGGCAAGAAAAAGCCGGCCGCAGTGCTTGCGGCCGGCCTTGTCAGCCGGCGTGCATCAGGCCCAGAAATTCTTCGAGGTCTTGGCGTGCTTCTCGGCCAGACCCTTCATCATGGTGTAGACCGTGCGCGAAGGCATGCCCTTGGCTTCCATGCCCTTGAGCACCGATTCGGTGACATCCGCCCCGATTCTGCGCAGGCGCTCGTCTTCGGCCTTGGAAAGCCGGATCGCCTCGCCGCCACCATCCATCATGGCTTTCTTGCCGGGCACATCGAGCGCATCCCAGCCGTTGCCGATCTCCTTTTCGATGCCGGTCACCGAGTCGCTTACCATCTTTTGCAGGTCTGGCGGCAGCTTGGCGTACCAGGCTTCATTGGCAACGATCGCGAAACTTGAAACGAAGCAATACATCTCGGTGGTGAATTTGCAGATGCCGCCCAACTTCCAGGCGATGCCGGCGCCACCGTAGTCGGTGAAGGCGCCGTCGAGCGTGCCTTTTTGCAGTTGCTCGGCTACCTCGGTGGGCGGCACACCGACCGGCGTGGCACCCAAAGCGGCGATGAACTCGCGGATTGCCGGGGTGGAAAACCGCAGGCGCTGGCCCTTGAAATCGTCGAGTGTACGCAGTGCCTTCCTGGTGGTGTGCACGCTGCCGGGCTGGTGGGTGAACAGATACAGCACCTTGGTGCCCTTGTGCTCGGCGTCCAGATACTTTGCGCGCAATTCCGGGTCGTTCAATACCTTGATGCCGATCTCCGCACTGCCCACCAGGTAGGGCATGTTGACCAGCTCGGTCAAGGGGAAGCGGCCGGGTGTCGCGCCGTGCAGGATGTAGGCGATCTCGGCGGTGCCGTCGCGCGCGAAATCGAAATGTTTGGGCGTCGGACCCATCTGCGCGCCGGGGAAGTGCTTGAAACTCAAGCGGCCGTTGGATTTTTTCTCCAGGTCTTCGCCCCACTTGACCAGCCACTGCGACTGAAAATGCTGCGGGCCGACAAAATTGGCGACCTTGACTTCAAACTTTTGCTGGGCGCGCACGATTGCGGGAAAACCCGTAATCGCGGCAGCTGTTGCGGTTCCGGCGATCAGCTTGCGGCGGGTGATGGTCATGCTTTGTCTCCAGTTTTTTTTGAGTGTATTCAAGTGTAACGCAGCCTTTCGCCAACGGCACAATTTTCAGATTTCGGTTTCCGCGATGCCGCGGTAGATCCAGTCGATTTCATGGAAAAACGAGTCCGGGGCACGGCCGCGATAGATCGAGTTGCGCAGTTCGCGCGCCACGCCACCTGCGTGCAGCACATTGCCGAAGGCGCGTGCGGTAAGCTGGATGCGCGCGGTGCGAAGATAGCGCGCTTCCTGGTAGGCCAGAAAGGCACGATTCGGCTCGCCCGGCGTCGCCGCCAGGCGCTGTGCCAGCACTACCGCATCCTCGAAAGCCATGCAGGCGCCCTGCGCCAGGTATTGCAGGGTCGGGTGCGCGGCGTCGCCCAGGAGCGTGACGTTGCCGCGCGTCCAGTTCTTGACCGGTTCGCGATCACGCATCATCCAGTTGCGGTCGCGGCTGATGTGTTCGAGCATGCCGCGCACCTGCGGGCTGGCCGGCGCGAACATGGCTTCCATTTCCTCCGGAGTACCGAATTGCGTTTCACCGCGCGCGAATGCCGGGCTGCCAAAGACCGCGACATTGTTGAGCACGTCGCCGGCGCGCAGCGCGTACTGCACCAGGTGCGTGTTGTGACCAAACCAGCCGATCACGCACTTGTCGTAGGCATGGTCCTGCACCTGGGTGATCGGGATCACGCCGCGATAGGCGAGGAAGCCGGTCACTCTTGGCTCGCCATCGTTCACCACGTACTCACGGGTGGGCGACAACAGACCGTCGGCGCCGATCAGGCAGCGCCCGGAGAAGCGCGAGCCATCCTCGCATTGCACTTCAACATGGCTGCCGCGATCGTCGATGGCCTGCAAGCCTTTGGAGGTGAGGAGCGTGACACGCGGGTGTGCCTCGCAGGCCGCCAGCCAGGCGCCCAGCAGGTCGCGCCGGTGGATCACGATGTAGGGGTGCTTGAAGCGCGCCGCGAAGGCCGCGTTGAAGTTCACCCGCGCCCATTCCTGCGTATCGATCGCGTCCAGAAACACCATGGCTTCGGGAAACACAGCAGTGGGCGCCACCGTTTCCCACAGGCCGTACTTTTTCAGGATGCGGGTGGCATTCGGGGCCATCTGGATGCCGTAGCCGATCTCGGTGAACTCGGCGGCTTTTTCGAGCACCGTGACCTCGAAGCCGCGTTCGGCCAAGGCGATCGCGGCAGCCAGGCCACCAAGGCCGCCGCCGCTTACGAGAATGGGATGCTGTGACATGCGCCGTCGGGTCCTGATCGTAGGGTGAGGGCTGGCATGATACCGCCGCTGGTGGCCACAGCATTCGCCTGCAGCGAAGGCGCGGCCGCGCGGACTTGGGAAAACGCTGAACAAGTCCCTGGAATGCAGGCTATCGAACGGCAGTTCCTTTCAGTTTATCGGGTTGCAAAAGCGCCTTTTTCAAGCTGCGGACTCATTCAGTGTTTCCTTGGCCTGCGCGTCGGCCGGGCAGGGCCAGCAGGCCGGTTGCCAACGCTGTGCCAAAGAGGATCACCACGCATCCGACGACATCGCGTGGCCCGGGCCACTCATGCAGCAAGGTCGCGTCCCGGAAAATGCCGAACATCGGCACCAGGTAGGTCACCGCCAACGCACGCGCCGCGCCGACATTGGCGATCAGGCGAAAGTACAGAATGCAGGCGATGCCGGTGCAGGCCACGCCGAGCACCATGGCCGCCCTCATGCCTGCGCCGAGATCGCATGCGCCGGCCGATGCGCCCCACAGCGCACCCAGCAGGATCAAATCGACAACATCGCGGGTTTTTATTCGGACACGCGGCGCACGGTTGCGCCACTATTGATCGTTTCCAAAAGCATGACAGCCTCGCCAGAGGCATGTTTTTGTCATGAATTATGCAATTCTCAATGATTCGGGCATGCAGCATACATCTCACGCCCATTCCCGACTGGCAAAATCCGGACACGCACTCCGCGAAACCCGGCTCGGGCACAATCGCGGCTTCGCGGTGCTCGTGTGCCGCATCCACCCGTTGTTTCCGGAGACCTTTCATGGCCAATATCGGCTTTCGCATCCTGCCCGCACCCAAGCGCGCCCCTGCCGCGCTGGTAAAACAATTCCGCAATGTCGTCGTCGCCCACCTGTCGGACTGCATGAATCGCCTGCCCGGCGCCGATGGCTTGAATCCGATGCACAAGGGCGGGGCCATGCTGGGCTTGGCGCTCACCGTGCGGGTGGCACCGGGCGACAACCTGATGGTGCACAAGGCGATCGACATGGCGGGCCCGGGCGACGTGATCGTGGTCGATGCCGGCGGCGACCTGAGCCAGGCGATCATCGGCGAGATCATGAGCACCCTGGCCGCCAAGCGCGGTGTGGCCGGCATGGTGATCGATGGTGCGATCCGCGATTCAGGCGCCCTGGCCGATTCCAGATTTCCGGTCTACGCGCGCGGCGTCACTCACCGCGGCCCGTACAAGAATGGCCCCGGTGAAATCAACGTGCCGGTGTCGATCGGCGGCATGGTGGTGATGCCCGGCGACATCATCGTAGGCGATGAAGACGGCGTGGTGGCGGTGCCGGTGGATATCGCGCCGCTGGTGCTCAAGGCGGCCCTGGCTAAGGCCAAGGAAGAGGATGGTGTTCTTGCCGGCA
This sequence comes from uncultured Burkholderiales bacterium, assembly GCA_964470865.1. Taxonomy (GTDB): domain Bacteria; phylum Pseudomonadota; class Gammaproteobacteria; order Burkholderiales; family JAEUOS01; genus JAEUOS01. The sequence goes on from CAYYFR010000247.1 coordinate 4,571, forward strand.
TTCGCAAGGGCAAGGTCGATCGCAGCTGGGTCGACCGTGCCTTGCGTGACAAGGGTTGCGATTTCTGATTGGTGGGTCCGGGTTGGTCCGATCGCCGGATTGACGCAGGGCGGCACCAGTTGAAATCGACTGGATCGCCGGCTGATGCCGCGGTGGAGCGCCCGATTCCCCGATACCGGCGATCAGTTCCAGAGCGCGCGCTTTTTTCGGTTGGTTCGACCCGTGCACGGCGCAATCCTTTAGGCTGATGCCATGGTTCGCAGCGCCTCCGCAGTATGAGCATCGGCCGGAAAAAACGATTCGATGGCGATCTCCGACAAGGTCACATCGATCGGTGTGCCGAACACGGTGATGGTAGAAATGAATGAGAGCACCCCGGCCGGCGAATTCAGGCGCAACGGCACCACCATGGCGGGGCTGGCGTGTTCGATCGGCCTGGCCAGGCGCGCATGTTGCGGCACCGCGTAGCCCTTGAGTTCCTGCAACAGTTCCGCAAGCCCGGCGTCAGCGGTGAGATCGATGTCGCGCTTCACGCGCGAGAGGACATGGGCGCGCCATTCGGAGTAGTTGAGGATGCGTCGCGACAGGCCCTGCGGGTGCATCGACAGGCGCAACACATTGACCGGTGCGACCAGCAACTCGGGGGCGATGCCTTCGAGCAGCATTGCCACCGCGCGATTGTGTGCAATCAGTGTCCAGCGCCGGTCCACCGCCAGCGCCGGGTAGGGTTCATGGCCCTGCAACACCAGATTGATGGCCTCGCGCGCGGGCGCCAGCGCCGGATCCGCCAACGGGCGCTCGCCGAACAGAGGCGCGAAACCCGCCGCCATCAGCAGCGCATTGCGCTCGCGCAAGGGCATCTCCAGCGCCTGGGCCAGATGCAGCACCATCTCGCGGCTCGGCTGCGAACGACCGGTTTCGACAAAGCTCAGGTGGCGGGCCGAGATATCGGCCTCGGCAGCCAGGGCGAGCTGACTCATGCGGCGGCGGCCTCGCCATTGGCGCAGGTGGTCGCCGACGGTACGGCGGGGCGTCTGAAGCGGGGAATCAAGCATGCAGCGATGGTAGCCCAGGCGGCACGGGTGGGCCAATTACCTCGCACGTAATTGAGTCGGCCATGCGGGCCCGGCATGCTGTGGCCCGACTGCGGATCTGCCGCAGCCAACAACCGCCCATCTAGGAGCCTGACATGTCGACTGTTCGCGTTTCCCCGTTGCTGCGCTTTGGCCTGTTGATCGACACCGCGATCAGCGCTGCTGTGGGCGCTTTGATGCTTGCAGCCACGGGCGTGTTTCACAGCATTACGGCTTTGCCGGAGCCTTTGTTGCGCTATGTGGGCCTGGTCTTTGTGCCCTACGTGCTCGTGGTCGGCTGGCTGGGCTTGCGCGAAACCCTGGCGCGCGGCGCGGTGTGGACCGTGATCGCCTGCAACCTGGGTTGGGCGATTGCGTCGATGTTGCTATTGACCGGCGGCAGCATTGCTCCGTCCACGTATGGGGTGGCGTTCGTGATCGCGCAGGCAGTTGCGGTTGTGGTGTTTGCCGAACTGCAGTTCATGGGTTTGCGGCGTAGCACTGTGGCGGCCTGACATCTGCACTTCAGTCAACAGACGGCATATTGACCTGGTCTCCGGCGGTGTGGAAGTCAACGTGGATGGCAAGGCGCCGATCCGCAATGCAGCGAGCGTGCGTTAGCGGCCTGTCAGACTTGGGGCGTCGAAAGCGAAAATCGGTCCCAGCGAGGTCAATTTTTGCCGAATTCGAAGGCCCATAACCCAGCAATGGGACAAGAAAGCGGTGAAAATTGGACCGCTGCGGCCGATTTTCTCGCCTCAACGCCGAGATCCTCAAGGCCGCGGCGCTGCCGCAAGTGCGCGAGCAACTGCAGGCGGCCGGCTACGTGATCTATGGCAACACGCCCGAACAGCTCACCGAAGCCATCACCGATGGCTTGGCGCACATGGGCTGAATCATTCGCGAGGCCGACATCAGGCTTGAGTAGTGCGAAAATCATGCTCGTTCGATTGGCCAACGAGGCACCGCGATGAAAGTCGATGATCTGCGCCGCTACGCGGTTTCGCGCACACTCTTCAATCCAACCAGCCTCAAGCGCGCGATACACCGACTCGGCTTTGTGCAAGCCGACCCGATACGCGCACCGGCGCGGGCGCAAGACCTGACGCTGCGCCACCGCGTCAGGGGCTACCGCGCCGGCGACCTCGAACGGCACTACCCGACGCTCGGTATCGAAGAAGACTTCTTCGTCAACTACGGCTTCGTACCGCGCCAAACGCATGCGCTGATGCACCCGCGCACGCCGCACACCGCCTGGCCCAAAGCGCGGTCGAAGCAGGCCGAGGCGATCCGCAGCTACGTAGTGGAGCACGGCGTGGTGCATCCACGCGCAGTGGACGCGCACTTTGCGCACGGCAATGTGAAGAGCGGCTTCGGCGGCTCGTCCAGTGCCACCACAAGGCTGCTCGACGACATGCACTACCGGGGCCTGTTGCGCGTGGCAGGGCGCCAACGTGGCATCCGGCTCTACGAGGCGCGCGAGCCATCACCCGCGCCGCCCGACTCGCAAGCGGCACACGATGCGCTGCTCGACGTCATCGTCGCCAAATACGCCCCGTTGCCCGCGCCCTCGTTCGGCCAGTTGCTCAGTCTGTTGGGAGGCGGCGCCCCGCAGTGGCACGGCGCGCGCAACGCCGCCTTGCAACGCGCCAAGCAGCGCTTGGCCCACGCGAACATCGAAGGCGTCGATTGGTACTGGCCCGCCGGAGAGCGCATACCGCAAAGCAAAGCGGCGAACCCCGAAGTGGATGACACCGTGCGCCTGCTTGCACCATTCGACCCACTGGTGTGGGACCGGCGCCGCTTCGAACTCTTCTGGGGCTGGGCCTACCGTTTCGAAGCCTACACACCAGCGCCCAAACGCAAGCTCGGCTACTACGCCCTGCCCCTGCTGTGGCGTGATGCGGTCATCGGCTGGGGCAACGTCGAAGTCGGCGCTGACAAAAGCGGTGACAAGCGCGGCAGCAAGCTGCTGAAAAGCTTCGGTTACGCGAACGGCAAGCCAACCCGCGATGCGGCGTTTCGGCGTGGGCTGGAGGAAGAACTGGAGCGGATGAGAGTGTTTCTGGGGCTGTCAACTGCGTGAGCGGCGTTGACTCTTGCAGTTTGAATGAACAACAGGAGTGAGGGAAACACCATCGGTACGCCGCCCACGCCTTCACCGATCCATTGGCTCTGGTCGAGCAAGACCGGATTGAAGGAGATGAATGGCGCTGGCGGACGGTGG
>CAYYFR010000248.1:0-7794 GCA_964470865.1 uncultured Burkholderiales bacterium
CGGCAGCGCCAATACAGCAGGCATATCGCGACCTGATGCGAGGCCTGGTCGATACCGACCGCGGCGCCGAAGCGGGGCGCACCTACAAGCGGCTGAAGGCTTAATCGATAGAGGCGGCGCAAGTCATGACAGCAGCAATCCCAACCCGTTGCACACCGCAGGCGCCCAGGCTCTGGCGAGGAATCAGCATGACCGGCACACAAGGAAGAAGCGATGCACTCGATCCGTTGAGCGCCGATCATCGCGCCATTACTCAACCCGGTGCGGCTGGCGAAGCGGCGCTGTTGGATGAAGTCGAAATCCCCTCGCAGAGGATGTCGCGCAGTGACAGGAGGGTATCCCAATGAACAGCGCGCTGCCGCGCCAGGTGACGACGCCGGCAACCAAGGCGCGCGACCTCAAGCAGGAGAAAACCGATTTCACCGCTGAAGGTTCGCCACCGCCGGGGATGGTGGGCAACATGCCGCCGCAAACACCCGATGCGGTGATACCGACAGCGCCCGACGGCGACACGCGCAAGCCGCGCCCGTCAGGCCCGTTTGCCGAAACGACGCCGTGAGCGGCCCGTGCGCCAGGGTGGATGCGTCGTCGGCATCGTTGGTGTCACGGCCGCCGGATGGCACAAACGCAAGCCGCCTTGCCGCGCTCGCTTGAGGTGATTCTTCATGGATTTGATCGCATGGATGGTCTCGCTACTTGCCGCCGCGCTGGTGTTCGGTGTGCTTGGTCTGCTATGGAATGGCTTGGCTGGCGCGCGCGCCGAGATGCGCTCGATGGGCCGCTTTGACAATGGCGATGGCAATGGCAATGGTTGAAGCGGCCCGTGCGGCCACCGCTTAAGCCAATTCTGCCCGCGCTCCCCGCATTGATTGAAAAATACTTCACGCGTCGTGCGCCAACGCACAGAGCCGCAGGCGCAAGCACACGACACTTGCGGCACCGATGCGATTTCGTGCTCGCAGGCATCGGCCACCTCCGCGCTTCAGCGGCCGGATGATCGCATGCGAAGCGCAATTGTGGCCGCCAGGCCCGCCATCACTTTCAACAGCCCAAACGTCTGGAAAACCAAATGAACAAACTGAAACTGTCCGCTTTGAGCATTGCGCTTACGCTCGCCTTCTGTGGTGCCGCAAGCGCCGCCGACATGTCCAAAGACCAGTACAAGGCCGCCAAGACCGACATCAGCGGCAAGTACAAGGCCGAGCGCGCAGCCTGCGCTTCAATGGCGGCCAATGCCAAGGATGTATGCGTTGCAGAGGCCAAAGGCCACGAAAAGGTGGCGCGCGCCGAACTCGAAGCCGGCTACAAGCCGAGCGTGAAAGCCACCTACAAGGTGGGAGTGGCCACGGCCGAAGCGACTTATGCGGTGGCGCGCGAGAAATGCGATGACAAGGCCGGCAACGACAAGGATGTATGCGTCAAACAGGCAAAGGCCGCCGAGGTGGCCGCCAAGGATGAGGCCAAGGCAGGCCGCAAGACCAGCGATGCCAACAAGGCGTCCCAAACCACGGCAGCGCGCCAAGGCAAGTGAAACCGGCGCTGCTTGAGTGTTGTTCGCAGTGAAGTTCACAAAAGAGGTATTGCAATGAAAACGATGAAAAGCTTTGCGGTTGGTGCGCTAACCTTCGCGGCCGTGCTGGGCCTGGGTGGTTGCGGCACCATGTCCTCGCGCGACCAGAGCACTGCAGTCGGTGCCGGCGTCGGTGCGGTTGCCGGCGCGGTCCTGACCGGTGGCAGCGCAATCGGCACTGTCGGTGGCGCCGCAGTCGGCGGGGTGATCGGCAATCAGGTCGGGAAAGACAAGAAATAGGCGCACCGCGCGCCTGCTCCGGGCAAAACGCCGGCCTTGCGCTTTAGTGCTTGGTGCGCGTTATGGTCGCGCGCAGGCGCTGCTATTAGTTCGCAGCAGTATCGCGCCGCAAGTACCAACTTTGCTACAGAGCGGCCCGCTTGTTCAGCGCAAAGTATGAGCGATGCTGACACCTCGTTGGCGTATGCATCGGCCTGGCCCAAGGCGCCTGCCGTCGCTGCCGCTGCGCTGCTTCTGGTGTGCGCAGCCATCACTTACGTGAACGATGGCGCCCCCGTTGCCGCGCCGGCCGTGGGGGAAGGATCGATTGCGTGGGTGGGCATGGGCGGGCGCGCATCGGGTGAAGACCTGGGCGACGAGGCCTGGCCGGATCAGTTGTCGCCTGGCAACAATGCGCCCTCTGTGAAACGACGCTGCGACGGTTGCGGCCTGATTGTTTCGATGCGCGAAGGCGCCTCTGACGACGCATCCAACGGCCCCGCCACGCCCGCCGACTTCGGCAGTCAATGGACGCTGATGGCGCCCGCGCGCTACACCTTCATTGTCAAGCTGGAAGATGGGGCAGAACACCGCATCAGCAACAGCGACCCTCTGGCCTGGCGTATTGGCGAACGCGTGATGGTGATCGACGGCAACCCCGCGCGGTAGCGCGCTGCGCTTGCGAGGGACGCGTGGTGTGCGGGTGAGCGTCGCGGCGCACAGAAATGAACGCCCTCGACAAATCGGGCGCGCGCATGCAGGGAGTTACCGGGAAGCTGCCGCTTGCGGCCGTCTTGGCGTGCTGTCGGCGCCAGCGGTGCCGGGCGGCTCATGCTCCAGCCTGCTCCCGCGTTAAAGGAACAGGCTGGCGCGGCTTTCTCGCGCGCTGCCAAATGGCGCCGCCGCATCGATGGCTGGCATGCGCACACGGCCTTGCCAGTGGCAACAAAAGTCGATGCAGTAGTAGCGTTGCACCGGCGTTAATAGGCTGATGATGCGGTCTGAGAATCGGCGCCGGGTGCGCACCAGCTTGCGGTTACACAGCGGGCAGCGCGGTGCGAGCGATGCTGGCAGCGGCGCTGTTGCAGCTAAAGGCGTTTTCATGGCGATATCCTTCGGATTAATGCAAGCGTGGCCATCCTTGGGGGTTCACTTTGTGATGGTAGTTTCGAGAAGCTGCTTGGCAGGTGTTGCAAGGGGTTTCGTCAGCATCAACCGCGCGTCAGATGCAAAAGCATTTGGCGTGCGGCCGATGTCACTTGTCGCTGCGGTTTTCTCGATTGACTGTGCATGGACGGGGCGGGGCGCACAGGCATGATCACAAAGCGCACTGGTCGGCTCTGTGCGCTGCCACACGCTACCGGGCTGGTTAGCGCGCTTTGTGACTTTGTGACAATGTTTCGCAATCCGCGCCATCAATCCGCGCGAAGCGCGTGCAAACTGTTGCCGCAGTCAGGGCAATCGATGTTTGGCGGGGGCGGCGTTTGTTGGTCAGCGAACATACAAGCCAACTGCGTCCACTTACATTGCCTTCCAATCGAGTTAACCAGGGATTCATAACGCCATGCCGATCGTTACTACCAGCGACAAGACTGAACTTTTCGTCAAGGACTGGGGCAGTGGCCGCCCGGTCATCCTGTTGTGCGGCTGGCCGCTGTCGTCCGCCAGCTGGGACGACCAGGCGCTGGCCTTGGCCGACGCCGGCTACCGCGCCATCAGTTATGACCGCCGCGGCTTCGGCCGCTCATCGCAGCCGTGGAGCGGCTACGATTACGATTCATTGGCCGGCGACCTGGCATGCGTGATCGAACAAACCGGTGCGCGCGATGCGGTGCTGGTCGGCTTTTCAATGGGCGGCGGTGAAGTGGTGCGCTACCTGGCGCGCCATGCCAGCAAATCGGTGGTGCAAGCGGTGCTGGTGTCTTCAGTGGTGCCGTATATGCTGAAGACCGATGACAATCCGCATGGCACGCAAGCGGCGGTGTTCGATCAGATGGCGCAGGCCATCATGGAAGATCGCGCCCGCTTCTTCGCCGGTTTCTTCAAGGATTTCTTCGGTGTCGGCATGCTGGCCCATCCGGTCAGCGATCAATTGCTGGAATGGGCGCGTGGCATGGCAATGCAGGCTGGCCTCAAGGCCATTCTGGAATGCGCCAAAGCGTTTTCCACCACCGATTTTCGTTCCGATCTGCGCGCCATCGATGTGCCCACCTTGATCATCCATGGCACCGCCGACAAGACCGTGCCGATCGATGCCGCCGGGCGCGCGGCGGCCAAGGCCATCGCACAGTCGACCCTGGTCGAATACGAAGACGCACCGCACGGCTTGTTCGCCACCGACAAGAAGCGCCTGACGCACGACCTGCTGGAATTCATTCGACGCTGAGCGCCACGCTATCGCAGCGCGTGACCGCGTGCCGACGCGTTCGATAAGGCCCACTGCGGCGTTGCTTTGGCAACCCGTACGGGCTTGCCGCGTGTCCGCCCGCGCGTTGTCGTCGTCTGCCGAGATACCGCATCACTACTTTGAGTAAATCAGTTTCCGGGCCCCACTTTGCGCGCAGTGATGCCGCCAGTGCCGGGTCGATGCGGATCCATCAAGCGCCGGCCCGCCTGCTCAGAACCGGCGCGGGTTGTCCGGTGCCCGGTCCATGCGATTCGGCATATTGGCGCCATCGCGGTCGGCGCGCCTCCAGCTTCCGCTCTGCAGACTGGGGCGGCCGTCACGCTCGATCCATTCCGGCTGGCTGTAAAGGTAGCCGGGGCGTGCGGGTATCCAGCGCCCGGCGATCCAGCGATGTCCGCTGTTGTGCCATTGCCAGTGGCCATTGCTCCAGACATGGCCCGGGCGGGCGGCGGGAACGATTTCTTCGCGCGCCATGGGCGGCCCTTCGCGCATGATGATGACCGCTTCGGCCGGCGCGATCATGCTGGCTACGTTCGCCGCCAGCATGGCGGCCAAAAATGTTCTTCTGATCATCAGTCTCTCCTGCGGATTCGAAGGGCGCACCCCGCCATGCAGGCTGCCGCACTGCGCATGAAGGTTGCAGTGATCGCAGCTAAAAGCCGCTCGGTTCTCATGCGCCTCACCGGTTCGATTTGCGCTGCATGATTCTGCGCCGCGTGAATCAACAGGCGATTTGCAGGCGGGCGGCAACGTACCGCAGGTGTTGGCGCTCAGCGCCGGTTCTGCTCCTTGGCCTCGTCTTTGATCGCCTTGCCACCCCGTTCAATATCGCGGCCAGCGCCCTCGATGGTGTTGCAGCCGGCAAGGAGGCCCGAGCCGCTGGCAAGGAACAAGGCGGTCAGAAACGAGACGATCAGGCGTTTGAACATTGGAATCTCCGGTTGAGAATGATGTGCGTGAAAGACCCTGCACTTTTAAGCCGGGTCCGTGCCACCGTCTGTCCGCCACCGCACACAGGGCGGGTGTCGCAACATAAAGATCCCAAGCAGTCGCGGCGCAAGTTGCCGATGTGGACTTGGGTTTCGTGTGCGCGATGCTGCCTTCCTCTTCGAAGGCCTTGCGCCTGACAATCCGCCTGGTGCGTGTTCAAGGCAAGGCTGCCGTGGATTTCAATCGGGAAAGCGCTGAATCGGCCCCGGTACTGCGGGCTCAAGTATTGGTTCGAGGTGGCCGGGCCTGGTACGAAACCGGGCTTATCAAGCGTGCGCGCGCGATCGCCGCGACGATTTCGTAGCCGACATCGCCGTTTAGCTGCCGGGTTGTCGCAGCGCTCGCCGCGGCGGCGTTTGCAGAGCTTTGGTCAGTAGGCGTCGCAGAGGGCGCGCTGGCGTGAATTCCAGGTAAGTGGCCAAATATCATGGTGATGCTTTCAGTTGGTTACGCTCGGCTGTGCAGCGTGGCGGCAGGAGGATCGGGGCGCCTTACCTGCCTGCAATAGAGATATGCAGGTAAGTTCCTTCAAGTTCGGCCATTTAGCCAGACCTCAGTGGCACGGACTGTTCGCCATCGCACCGATCGGCTGGCGCCGCCGCTACCCCATGTACGCTGTCGCACTGTGTGGGCACGGCATCATGCCTATCCTCCGGCTGCAATACGATCTGCGGCCGTGCTGCGGCGCCAGGTGCCGGCCTGCCGTCGGGCGCTCGATCGTGTTGGCCCGGCCATCCTGCAACAGGAGAAACAAAATGAGTCAACTACGGAAATTTTCAAACTCGCCGGTCAAGGCATCGAGCGTGATCGGAACCAATGTGGTCAATCGTCTGGGCGACAACCTGGGTGACATCAAGGAAGTGGTGATCGATCCGGGCAGTGGCCGAGTGGCCTACGCGGTGGTCTCGTTTGGCGGCTTTTTGAGCATGGGCGAGAAGCTGTTCGCGATCCCGTTCAGCGCGCTCGAATACAACGTCTCCAAGAGCGACTACATGCTCGATGTCAGCAAGGAACGTCTCGAAGACGCGCCTGGCTTCGACAAGGACCATTGGCCGTCGATGGCGGACGAGAAATGGAACCGTGATGTGTATCGCTACTACGACCGCTTGCCGTACTGGGAATAGCACGCTTAGGCGCAGTGGCCGCCCGTTTGATTGGCCGGGCCGGCCGGTGTTGCGGCGAGCATTGCAGGCTTGCCGATTGCGGCATGTGTGGCGCGCCTGCAACACATCCGCGCCCATGTGCGCTGACGCACATACGCCGCGGGCCTCACCCGCCACACTCGTTTTCTGGATCAACAACCTTTGGAGTACCCGGTGAAAAAGATATTATTCGCAGCAACCGTAGCGGCCGTATGTGCGGCCGCGCCTGCCGCAGCGCAGATGTACCTGGGTGGCGGCGTGGGCGCGTCACGAACCGATACCGACGAGACTTCATACAAGCTCTACGGCGGTTACCAATTCAGTCCGAATTGGGGCGCGGAACTGGCATACAACGACCTTGGCCGCTATCGCAACGCCAACATCGAATCCTGGACCCTGGCCGGCGTGGGCACCTTGCCGCTCAGTGCGCAATGGTCGCTTCTGGGCAAGCTGGGGCTGGCCGCGAATCGCTCCCGCTTTGCCGGCACCACCAACTACAAGGACTTGCTGGTCGGCGTGGGCGTGGGTTACAGCTTCACCAAGCAGGTCGGGCTGCGCCTTGAGTATGAGGATTTCGGCAAGCTCTCCAATCAGGGCGGCGGCAACTCGCGCGGCAGCAATCTGGGCTTGAGCCTGCGTTACGCTTTCTGAAGGCCAGTCGTGCCATTCAAAGCCGGGAGTGATCCCGGCTTTTTCAATTCTGTGCCGCCGTATTTCGCGTGCGGCCGATGTCACTTGTCGCTGCGGCAGCGATCCCGGCGTTTTCTATCCTGCGCCGCCGCCGGGCAACGCGCTGCGGCGGCCGCCCGCGAGTGCGGCCGGCGGAATGGCGCGTGCAATTGGAGGTGGGCCAGCGCACAGACCGCACGCGGGAGCGGCCTCACAGTGTTGCCATGGTGTGCCGGATGTCCGGGCTATCGCCGGCCGCAACACCGAACCTACTCAGGGAGTCAAACATGAACCGTGACCGAATCGAAGGCAGCTGGAAGCAGGTCTGTGGAAAACTCGGCGAACGCTGGAGCGAGTTGCTGGACGACGCAGAGGGCGCCGATGCGGCCAGGCAAACCCAGTTGGCCGGCAACCAGCAGGTGCGCAGGGGCGTCTTGCGGGAGCAAACCACGCGCCAGTTGAGCGAGTTTCACGAGCGCCATCGCCACTGGGATGCACCTGGGCGCGAAGAACGTGGCCGCAAGCTTGCGAGGATATCGTGATGCTGCGCAAAGCCCTGTGTAAATTTGCGCTGGTGCTGGCGGCACTATTGCCGCTGACGTTTTGCGGCAGCCTCGCACAGGCACAGACGGGGACGTCAGCGGCGCAGAATGCGGCGCCGCGCATCGACGGTTTCGATGTAGAACCGGCCTCCGGACTGGGCCCCGGCAATGAACTGCTGTTCACCCTTTACGGAAGCGCCGGCGGTACCGCCAGCGTGCGCATAGAAGGCGTGGTCGACCGCTTTTTTCTGGAGG
>CAYYFR010000249.1:0-7764 GCA_964470865.1 uncultured Burkholderiales bacterium
TTGACGCCTTCAGCCCGTGGGCAGCGCCGGGTAGCCCGGCGGCCCTTGTCACTGAACTCGCCGCAGCGGTCCGCGCCGCCTTGGCGGACCGCGTTTTCAGAACGCTGATGGAGGATGCCTCGCGTTCGAGGGTGTCGTTGCCGTCCAGACCGACCAGCCGGCTGGCATTGGCGTCGCCGGTCAGGCGCTCGGCGCACAGGCTGCCCGACAGGCCCTCGAAATTGGAAAGGGTGTAGGTGCCCGCGCCGGTCATCTGTGCCCCGGGGTAGGTGAGGAACACGGTGACGCCGTCGCGGGCTCCCGAGTAGCCGGCCAGGTCGAAGCTGCTGCGGGCGATAGATTCCTCGCTTCGGCTCGCTTGACCGATGTTAGCAATGTTGCTAACATTCCCCAATGACTTATTCGCTTGAATACTTCCACGAACGCGTGCTGGCGGAGATCGAGTCATGGCCAGCAGACTTGGTTGCCGATTACGCACGTATTGTCGAATTGCTGATGCAGAACGGACCAAACTTGACCCTGCCGCATTCGCGCGCGTTCGGCGACGGTCTGTTTGAAATGCGACCACGCGGCAAGTCCGGGATTGGGCGCGCGTTCTATTGCTTTTTCATTGGTCGGCGAGTGATGGTGTTGCATGCCTTCGTCAAAAAAACACAAGAGACCCCGGATCGCGAGATCAAGCTCGCGCGAAAGCGCAAGAAAGGAATCGAAAATGGCTGAACTGAAATACGAACCGGTACGGCACGAGCACAAAGCGTTTCTGGAAAAAGCGTCAAAGCGGCGCGGCTTTCGCAAGGCTTATGACTCTCTGGAGGTGGAATACGCGCTGGCGCGCGAAATGTTGTCGGCGCGATCTCGCGCGGGGCTGACGCAGGAAGCGGTGGCCGTTAGCATGGGCACGACCAAGAGCGCCGTGTCGCGCCTGGAAGCTGCCAACCGTCATGTTCCCTCGGTGGCATCGCTCAAGAAGTACGCCGAAGCGGTCGGCTGCAGGCTCAGGATCGAATTCGTTCCGCGCACTTCCAAGCAGCGCGCGGCTTGAGTGGAAAGGAGTGCAAAGCAGGATGAAATAGGGGCCAATCAATCGTTGATGAAGGCCTGGCCGCAACGTCGTGGTCGACAACGTTTTCGAGGGCGATGCGACTGGGGGTGCGGCTTTTCACCCGGCCAGCGGACTGGCAGCGCCCGCGATTGCGCAGGCTCACACCGCGGTGCGCCGGCGGCTGCTGCGCTCGGCTCCGCGTGCGCATTTCTCGGCCCGCTACTGACGAAGGGCCTCATGATTCTGTGGGCCAACGAATTTCGCGCCGTGTTCTGGGTCGCAGTCGTGCCTGCCTTTCTCGCGGTGGCCCTGCTCTTGTTCGGCGTGCGGGAACCCGCGCGCGCACCGGGGGCGGTGCGCACCAACCCGATTCGGCGCGACAACCTCGCGCGCCTGCCTGACGCCTGCTGGTGGGTGGTAGGGATTGGCGCGGTCTTCACGCTGGGCAGCTTCAGCGAGGCATTTCTTTTGCTGCGTGCGTCCGCGGGGGGCTCGCTCTTGCACTGTCGGATTCGGCTCGCCAATCCGCGCCACGCCGCAGTTTTGTCAGTGACTGTGCGAATGATGCGCATCAGGCACATGCGCGTGGGCATGGTTCGTGGGCTCGTGCCGGTGCCAATGGCTGTGCGCCTGCATTGGTTGCGGATCATGGTGGTGCAGGTGGTGCCCGTCGTCGTGCGTGTGGGCATGCTCATGTTCCAGCGGCGCGTGCGCGTGCTGGTGCGCATGCCGTTCGGACAAATGTAAAAGCACGCCGGCGAGCATCAGCGTCGCCCCTGCCGCGAGCCACAGCGTGGCGCCGCGCTCCCCCATACCGAAAGCGACGGCGGCGCCGATGAAGGGCGCGAACGCGAATACCGACCCGGTGCGCGCGGCGCCGAACTCGCGTTGCGCGAGCAGGTACAGGCGAAGGCTCAGGCCATAGCCCAGGGCGCCAATCAGGAACAGGGCAAGGAAGGCGCCCGCTGCGGGGGGTGACTGGCCGAATCCCGCCGCCATGGCAAGCGTGGCCGTAGCGCCGAGTATCGATTTGGCCAGTACGACTTGCCCGGGGTCGCGCTCTGCGAGCGCGCGCGAAAGCGTGTTGTCCAGGCCCCAGAGCGCCGTCGCGCCAAGCACGGCGAGCGCACCGTGCCATTGCGCTCCGACACCGGCACGCGCCTGGTCGGCGACCAGCAGTGCGCCGCCGGCGGTCAATAGCGCGAGCGCCGCAAGTACCCGCCCACCCAGATGTTCGGCGTAGAAGGCACGCGCCAACAGCACGGTAAAGCACGCCTCCAGGGCCAGGAGCAGCGAGGCGCCGGTCGCGCTGGTGCGCGCAAGGCCCCAGACCAGCAGTACCGGGGCCAGCGTCGCGCCGCATAGCGCCATCGCCATGAGGCGCGGGGCATCGCCCAGACGTACGCGCGCCTCGCTGGTCGCGGGCCGCCAGGTAAGCGCACCGGCTGCAGCGGCGCCTACGTACAGCAAGGCTGCGACCCAAAAGCTGCCCAAGCCGTCGCCCACGCGCGCAATCAGCGGCGTGCTCGCGCCGAACAGGAGCGCGGCCAGCAATGCCAGAGCACCGCCACGCAGCGCAGGGCGGTCGCGGCGCGAGAAGACGTTCATGGCAGCAATGGTACGCGCTGGCGGCCACAGAATGCGCCAGCGACGTGGGAGTGGATCGGCGCGATCGGCCATGTTCGAAAATTCAATCCTGAAGGCATCATGACAGCATTGAATTTGCTATCATGATGCCATGCGTACCACCGTCACCATCGACCCCGATGTCGAAGCGCTGCTGAGAAAAACGATGCGCGAGCGCGACGAACCGTTCAAGCGGGTTCTGAACCAGGCTATCCGCGATGGGTTGGGCGACCAGCGCACCGGTCGGCGCATGCCGTTCGAGCAGATCACGTTCGACATGGGCAAGCCGTTGGTGGATCTGACCAAGTCACTGTCGTTGGCCGGTGAGTTGGAGGATGCCGAAATCGTCGCCAAAATGCAGCGCCGACATGGTCGGCGTAGCCAACCATGAAATTGCCGGATGTCAACGTCCTGTTGAACGCCGTCAACCGCGGCAGCGAAGAACACGATAGCGCACGCGAATGGCTGGTTACCGCGTTCCAGGCGCAACGCGGTGTCGGATTGGCCTGGATCGCGTTGATTGGGTTCATACGCCTTTCCACCCAGCGCGGCATTCTGGCAAAACCGTTGACCCTGGACGACGCATTTACTGCCGTGGATCACTGGATCGCGGACCCGGCAGCCAGAATATTGCACCCTACCGCCCGCCACGGATCGATTCTCCGGCGCCTTCTGGTTGGCGCCGGCAGCGCCGGCAATCTGACCACCGACGCCCACCTCGCAGCACTGGCGATCGAGCATGGCGCTACAGTGGGGTCTTTCGACCGCGACTTCAAACGCTTTCCGGGTCTCGATTTCGAACTAATCCAAGCGTAACTCCGAATCGGCCCCCGCCGGCCTCCGGCGAACATGCGGCAAGAGTTTGGGTGTGAGCGCTCGCTTTTTTCATTGATATTGTGCAACATTGATCTATTGATCTGACCAAGCGTCCGCAAGCAAGTGGCGCTTGATCGAGCAACAAACCCATCGCGTTGATTTTTATGTCTCCATGATTATCGAAACATGGAAGATAGCGATGTGGTGCAAGCCCTCGCCGCCCTCGCCGAACCCCTGGGTGTCCCGGCGTCCACCTTTTCGTTTTACCTGAAGGAACTCGTGCACGCCGGGCTCGTCAGTTGCGAGCGCAGCGGGCGCAACCTCATTTACCGGGCCGACTTTTTCGCAGATGCAGGCCCTGCTGGCTCACCTGACGTCGCATCGTGGCGAAGGCGACACCTGCGACGTCGCCCTGCCTCCCTCTTGTCGATCCGAGGAGGAAACAGCATGAAACGCTTTCACGTGCATACCCATGTTGCCGATCTGCAAAAGAGCATCGCCTTCTCTTCGACGATGTTCGCCGCCGACCAACTCGCGTGGAGAGCGATTACGCGAAGTGGATGATCGAGGACCCGCCGCAGGACATCGATTCAACTTTGTTTCACCCCTTTTCGTGGCGGCGTTCGTTTGCAGGCGTATCTCAACCACGAACAGGAGCATGACCATGTTTCGCAAACACATCCTCGCCGCAGCGCTCACCACCGCAGTCTTGCTGACAAGCCTGGCGTCGCTGCAGGCAGGCGCAGTCGGGAGCCTGGCAGACATTTCCGTGATCGACCGCGCCACCGGCCAGACCCTGCCGATCCACCAGCATCAGGGCCGCTACTGGGTGGCCGGACAACCCGGTAGCCGCTACGCGGTGCGGGTGCACAACAGGAGCGGTGGCCGACTGCTGTCGGTGATTTCGGTCGACGGTGTCAACGTGGTAAGCGGCGAAACCGCCGGCGTCGAGCAGACCGGCTATGTGTTCTCGCCCTGGGAACGGCATGATGTCGCCGGCTGGCGCAAGAGCCAGGAGCAGGTGGCGGCCTTCTTCTTCACGCCGATCGCCAATTCCTACGCGGCGCGCACCGGCCGGCCCGACGATGTGGGTGTGATCGGGGTGGCACTGTTTCGCGAAAAGCCGCCGGCGCTATCGAACATCGCGCCGCCGCGACCTCTACCTCATGGCCGACGTGACAGCAGTGGCACCGGCGCCAGTGCCGAGATGCGCGAACGCGCCGAAGCGCCGGCCGCAGCGTCAGCCCAGGCCGGCCCTTCCGGGAGTCCGGGGGCGGCCGACAAGTCGGCTGCCGAGAGCCGCGCAGCGGCACCGCCGCAAGCGGAGAAGAAGCTCGGCACCGGCCACGGTGCGCGCGAGTCCGCATGGGTCGAGTACACCGCGTTTGCGCGCGCCCGGAACACGCCCGATGAGGTAATCACGATTGCCTACGATTCGCGCGAAAACCTGCTTGCCATGGGCGTGATTGGCGAACCGCGCGTACCGCCGCGGCCGCGGCCGTTTCCGGGGCAGCCGGAAATCGGCTATGTGCCGGACCCGCCGCGCACTTGGTAGGGCCGGCCTGGCCTGCCTGCGTGGCTTGCGCAGGCAGGCGATAATCGCCGCATCAAAACAATGGAGACATTCCGATGCGGTCATTGAAGATTCTCGCGACGTGCCTGTTGACCACGCTTGCCGGCGTGGCGCCGGCGCAGGACTACCCGAACAAACCGATCCGCCTGATCGTGCCCTTCGCCACCGGCGGGGTCACCGACACCACCGCGCGGGTGATGGCCGACAAGCTGTCGCAACGTCTCGGCCAGAACGTGATCGTCGAGAACCGCGCCGGCGGTTCGGGCAATCCCGGTACCCAATATGTCGCCCAGTCGCCGCCCGACGGCTACACGCTGTTGCTGGCCTTCGATGGCACGATGGTGATCAATCCGTTCGTGTTCACGAAAATCCCGTTCGATACGATCAAGGATTTCGTGCCTGTCACCAAACTGGGTGACGCCGCGCTGGTGCTGGTGGCGCACCCCGGTCTCGGGGTGAAGAACTTCGCCGAACTGATGGCCTATTCGAAGGCCAATCCCGGCAAGCTCTCGTTCGGCCACTCCGGCACCGGCGGCACCACGCATGTGGCTGGTGAATTGCTCAAGCAGCGTACCGGCCTTGACATGACGCACATTCCCTACAAGAGCGGTGGCCAGGCGGTGATCGACGCGATCGGCGGCCAGGTGCCGCTGGCCTACTCTGCGGTGGCGGGTGCGCATGCGCATGTGAAGTCCGGCAAGTTGATCGGCGTCGGCGTTTCGATGCCGCGCCGCGTCGGTTCGCTGCCGGATGTGGCGACCTTCATCGAGCAGGGCGTCGCCGGGTTCGATGTTTCCTCCTGGGTTGGCATCATGGCGCCGGCCAAAACCCCGAAGGCGGTGATCGACAAGCTCAACGCCACCATTGCTGCGGTGCTCAAGGAGGCGGATGTGCGCGAGCGCTTTGCCACCCTGGGGGTCGAGCCGGTGGGCAACACCTCCGAGCAGTTCGGCGAGCAGATCAAGGGCGATCTGGCGCGCTGGCAAAAGGTGGTCGAAGCCGCCAAGATCAAGCAGGACTGAGCACATGAGTGATACAAGCGATTTCCCGGATGGCGGCTATCGCTACGTGCCGGGCGTATTCCAGTATTCGGCCGGCGTCGCAGCCCAACCCGGATTCGCGATCGAACGCGCGCGATTTGCAGAGGTCTTGCCGCTGGATCAGGGCTTCCTGCGCATCGAAGCCCACCTGAAAAGCATCGGCCGGCCGCTGAGCGCCTTTTGCGCCTGCGAATTGCGCTCACCGGCGCCGTTCACCGAGCAGGGCTTTGTCGACTTCAACCGGATTTACGTTGGCACCCTTGAGCGCTGGAACGTCATGCGCGATGGTGTCAACCCGGTGGCGCGCAGCAACGTGTGCCCGCAAATCGACCCGCCCGCCGCGCCCGGCTTCTATGCTTTTTCATACACCGTGGCGGCGGCTGGCGGCGGCTTTGTGGTGGCCGGCAGCGGCGAGGCCGCCGAGGGCCACAAGGACTATCGCAGTGTGACGGTGCGCCCGGGCGAAACCACGCCCGATGCCATGCTGGAAAAGGCGCGCTGGGTGCTGGGCGAGCAGGAACGGCGCCTGGCGGCCTTGGGCGCCGGCTGGCGCGACGTCACCGCGACCCAGGTCTACACGGTTTATGACATCCACCCGTTCATGGGTTCCGAACTGGTGCGCCGCGGTGCGGCGGCCGGCGGCATCACCTGGCAATACTGTCGCCCGCCGGTGGCCGGGCTCGACTACGAAATGGATTGCCGAGGCGTCAGCCGCGAGATCGTGGTCTGACAACGCCACTACAAACAGAGGCAACAGCACATGAAACAGGCAAAGACGAAATCCGCCGGGCCGACCTTCACCACGCTCATCTACGCGGTCAACGACCGCATCGCCACCATCACCCTCAACCGGCCCGAGCGCCTGAATGCGATCAACGGCGCCATGCCGGGCGAGATTCGCGGCGCCGTCGAGGCGGCCAACGCCGACGATGCGGTGCATGTGATCGTGTTGCAGGGCGCGGGCAAGGCTT
Source organism: uncultured Burkholderiales bacterium (assembly GCA_964470865.1). Taxonomy (GTDB): domain Bacteria; phylum Pseudomonadota; class Gammaproteobacteria; order Burkholderiales; family JAEUOS01; genus JAEUOS01. The sequence continues at coordinate 7,069 of CAYYFR010000249.1, forward strand.
TCTGCGCCGGCTATGATCTGAAGGAATACGCCGAAGGCGACAAGACCAACGTCTACACCCAGGCCATGCCCTGGGACCCGATGGTCGATTACAAGTTCATGAAGAAGAACACCGAAGACTTCATGAGCCTGTGGCACTCCTACAAGCCGACCATTGCCAAGGTGCACGGTTACGCTGCCGCCGGCGGCAGCGACATCGCCACCTGCTGCGACTTTATCGTGATGGAGGACAAAGCGCGCATCGGCTACATGCCGGTGCGGGTATGGGGCTGCCCGACCCCGGCCATGTGGGTCTATCGCATAGGCGCGATGCGCGCCAAGCGCATGATGTTCACCGGCGACCTGATCGACGGCAAAACAGCGCTGGAATGGGGTCTGGCGACCGCGATCGCGCCGCTGGCCAAGCTGGATGCGGCAGTGGCGAAGCTGGCCCAGCGTATGGCGGGCGTGCCGAAAAACCAGCTGATGATGCACAAGCTGGTGATCAACCAGGCGATCGAGCACATGGGGCTTGAGCAAACGCAGATGTTCGCCACCGTGTTCGACGGCATCACCCGCCATTCACCCGAAGGCCTGTGGTTCAAGCGCTATGCCGAGGCCTACGGCTTTCCGGCGGCGGTGGAATGGCGCGACAGCGGGCGCCCTCTGCCGGAACCCGGGCCCGGCAACATGGGTGACGCGTTCATGGCGCCGCCGG
>CAYYFR010000250.1:0-2983 GCA_964470865.1 uncultured Burkholderiales bacterium
TTCGGGGGCGTTCACGTCGTTACATCCGCAGGTCGGTGGGGTAGTGGACGTCGATCTCGGCAATGCCACGGAAAGCCTTGTCGCTAGACACCAGAACGTCGGCCTTGAGACGCAGAGCCACGGCAAGCACCATCGAGTCGTTGGTAAGCAGGCCGTGGAGCTCCTGCAATGCGAATGCGCGGTCGAGCAGGTCGGGCAACAGGCAGGGCTCGAAGCCGAAGCCGAGGTCGACGAGCGCTCTTACCTTGGCCTTGTACAAGGTCAGGCCCTTGATAGCCTCGGGGCGCGAGCCCAGGCGTGACGCAGGGTTGCCGCCCGAGGTGAGGCCGCGCATCATTGCTTCGGCGAGCATCAGCTTGTGGGTGAACTCCTGCCACACCGTTTGCGGCAGGGTAGCGGAGACTTCGCCTGAAGAGCAGCGACGAATGAAGCGCTGCGCCTGGCTGGAGGCGCCCTGTTCGGCGTAGAGGAGCACGTTCGTGTCGACCACGCACAGGCTGCCGGTTGGAATGTCGTCGAGGTTCACAGGTCCCAACTATCGTGTTCGAGCACGGCCTTCAATTGCTCCGGCGCGAGTTTGATCGGCCGTTCGCAAAAAAGTTGAAACGCGGCTTCACGACGCGCCGGCTCGGGCAAACCCGCGGAAAGGTATTTCTCCAGTGCATCCTGGATTACATCGCTCAAGGGGCGACCTTCATCGGCGGCGCGCCGCTTGGCGCGACGCAGGACGTCTTGTTCGAGCAGCGTTCCGACTTTTTGTTTCATTTCACGCTCCTATGCAGAACCGACTGGCCCGAGCACGAGCCATGGGGTGAGCATTTCCATCAGCGTCAGGCCGCCATGGCGATAAACCGATTGTGAGGCCGATGGTGCCTGCGGCCGATTGTGACCCCGGCCGGCAAGTACGGTAAGACGTCGCGACTCGTCCAGCCACAGGCCGGGTGTCCGCTCCGGCAAGGCCTCGTTCTCTTCGTGAAAACGAAAGCGTTTGCCGTTTAGCACCCGGTCGACGTTCTTGAGTCGGGTATCGCTGAATCCGGACTTCAGGAATACATAGCCATGGTCGCTGGTGACAAGTACGCTGCGATCGGGTGGAAGCGCCTGTACCGTGTTGCGCCACGCTGTTTCGAAACCGTCCCAGACACCATCGAACAAACCTTCGTCCACCGCAGTGCTGTCGGTGTAGCGTTGATCCGGAAATCGGCACCAGAGCAACAGCGAATGATCGCCATCGTCAATGGTGTGATAGCTGTTTGTCTGCGCGAAATAGTAGTAGCGGACATTGCGCTCGCGCAATTCGCCGCGCGCCGCCAGCTGCGACGGCCCAAGCGCAGGCAAACCGAGGCCAAGACGATTGGCGACGTACTGAATCGTCTCCGACGGCACGGCCGCGCGCCCGCAGCCGCGTTCCAGCACGGCGCGGCGTGAAGCACGCGCAAGTTCGACGAGCCGCGGTACTTCGCGCAACGAGCAGCCGTCGAACACCACGGAGGCAGAGCGTGGATTCTTGGCAAAGAAGTCGCTGATGGTGCGATCAGGGGCAGACGCGGATGCGAGTTCCGAATACACATCTGGCGCGGTCGTCGCCAGCAGGCTTTCACGTTCGTTGACCAGTCGCTCTCCGGCCAGTAGATAGTTTTTCGGCGATTTCCCAGCGCGCGCGAAGGCTTCGTCGCTCCAGACTTCCTGCATGAGCCAAGCCTCCAGCGCAGGCAATCGTGATGGCGGGCTGGTGAGTGCCAGCAGCAGGGCGGAATCTAGGGCACTCACCTGGCAGCCTCCTGCGCAATTGCGTCGGCAAGCAACACCGTCATGCGCGCGGAGTAGGTGGCGCCCGTGAGGTTAGGCAGTTTTTCGCATTGTTGCTCTAGTTGCGCCTTGCTCAATGGGCCCGGGACCGAAATGTCGATCTGGACACCGAGGTCGCCTGTCCCCGACAGGCCGCCGCGATACGCCGACGGCAAGCCGCCAAAATCATGGTTGTGGTAGTCAGCGAAGATTGAAAAACGAACCTGCTGTATGGTCGGCGAATCGAGATCGACCAACCGCGCGGCCACCTGTTGGCGCAATTCACCGAGGCCGGTGCAGTGCGGCGTAGCGCGTTCCTCGGTGCGCCGTCCGGATGGTGTCGGCGGTGTTTCGGGCCCCGTGGGTAGTTGCGGATCGCCGGTAGGTCCGGTATCCCGTGGCGGCGTCGGGCCGGGTCCAGGCGGCGTCGGGGGAATCGAAGCGGGCCACGGATGGGCAAGTTCCGCCTGATCGAATTCAGATTGCGAAAGGGCAACTGGCTCGCCACAAAATCCGCCACCGCCGCGTTGGTGTTTCAGCCCGAGTATCCGCGCCGGGTCTTCGGCCAGATAGCGCACTGCCTGGGTGATAGCTGGTACGTCGAGCGGCACTGGAAATCCAAGCGTGCTGCGGTAGGCGCGATCGACCTGCTCGACGCGCTGTCCGATGAATGAGGCGAGGTTGTCGCGCAGGTGCTCGACAAAAAGCGATGGCGGATAGAGTTGGGTACGAAGCTGCTCGACGACTTCCAGCTTGTTGCTTGCTTGACCTAGGGGTTCTTCCTCGAACTGCGTGGCGCCGGCAGTCTCGGACCAGCTTTCGATGCGGATGTAGGCGAGCCCGGCGCCCTTGAGCAGGCGCAACAACTGAAGCGATTCATTGCGCTTGATGTCTTCATAGCGGCGGCGCAAATCCGCATTGCCGGGAGAATTGGCGAGATCGTTGGCGGCCTTCACGCGCTTCGCGTACGCAAGCAGATCCGGATTGCCGAGATGGTTGGAGGACGACTCTCGCGGTTCGAGCAGGATGATCTGATTGCGCATCTGCGTGCCCAGATACAACCCGTGGCGCTCTTCGGCCGACAATCGCCGCGGCGCCAGGACGAAGCGCCGGGCCTTCAGCCCCAAGGCGTCGAGGTCGCGTTTCGCCTGCTCCAGGTCATGCAACACGACGGTCTCTTGCGTATCGCGAAACA
>CAYYFR010000250.1:3083-7731 GCA_964470865.1 uncultured Burkholderiales bacterium
CGTTTCGCCTGCTCCAGGTCATGCAACACGACGGTCTCTTGCGTATCGCGAAACACTTCCTGGCGCCAGATGGTGATGAGTTGCTCGCGCGCGACTTCATCGGACAAGCGCGCCGCGGCGAGCTCGACCTTGGCGTACGCGTTTTCTTCGCGATCGAAGTAATACCGATCCTGGGGATGATGAAAGTAAGTGCCGAATTTCTGGAACGCGTCCAGTGTTGCCTGGAATTCGTTCGGGTCGTCGCCGGGCCTAATCGCATGGCGGACCATTTCTTCTTTTGAAAGGCCGATGGAGCGACCTCCCGACACGAGGCTTGCGAGAAGCGTTGCGGAGGCAATCGCTTCAGCGAAAGGCCTGGTCTGCAGGTCGCGGAAGTTCGACGCAGCGCAATTGATGAGATCGCCGCTCGGATCAAGGTCCTGGAGTCGGTCGCCGCAGGCCGCGTCCGAGATTCTGCAGCTTGCCGCGGTCATCAGGTACGGGCCGTCGCCTGACGCGTCCAGCATCGCCCCTAGCAGTCCCAATGCACTGCGCGTGCCCTGGAAGCCGCCGGTGTCGCTAATGCGTGTGAATATGAGTTCTACTAGATCGGGCAAAAAAGGAAACGTCGCTTCAATCCGTGACTGCTGTTGTTCGGATGTCTCGACGCCGAATCGCTTCCAGATATTGACGTAGGAGCGAATAAGGTCGCGTGCGTGGTTGCGATCGTAGCTTTCGGCGTTCTCGAACAGGCGATGGCGAACAATCGCCGCACGGTCCTCGGTCTGGCGAAAGTGAAGCTCCAGCTTCGGTGTGCGGCGCAGTGTTGCGCCAGGCTCGACCGTACCGTCGTAAATTGCGGCGATCAAAGTGATGCCCTGCTCACGGCTCGCAGCCTCGCTGAGCATTTGCAGGAAGTTCAGGTTCTGTGTGCGCTTCGCGTCGTCGGTAATTCCCTGTATCCCACGTTCAAGCTCATCGAGGATCAGCACAAGGTGACGCTCGCCGATGGCGGCGACCACGTCCTCCAAGTCGGGAGGCCGCTGGTCGCTCCAGTTCTGGCCAAGCTCGCGCGCCACGAGTGCCCAGAGCGCGTCACCGGGCATCGATCGATCGGTGAATTTGTGAACCAGCACCACGGCATTTGCCGGCGCCGCCCACCCATACCCGAGCTTGGTCATCCACGCGGTTGCTTCCGCCGGGCTTTTCAAAAGGTGATAGGCGAGAAGCAGTGCGTGCGATTTGCCAAGGCCTTTCACCGCATTCGCGAGAATTGTCCCTTCGGATGCGGCGCCTCCAAAGCGACGAGACAGGAGCCGCAGCAGCGCCTTCACGTCTTCAGACGGATAGGTCAGTTCCAGAAACCTCGCGGCGTCACGTTCGATGCTGTCTGATGGGCCGGAACGAAGCCGCTCGAGATCGACAACTCCATCGAGTTGCGCTGCACTGGCAAAGCGTTTTTTCATCATATTTCTAATTTAATGAAGAAATCACGACACGTCAAGAAATTATTGTTTTAATACGCAACACGTTGATATTATGAGATGTTTCTTAACGAATTTTGGTGTTAACGCATGCAGATACAGAAGCGGAAAGCGCGCCTGGACCTCGAACACAGGCGGGCTTGGGCCGACCGCCGTGGCAGGCGGGGATGATCTTGGCTCGAAATTACGGGAGTCTTTACGATTCGTGCCCTGCAAGATTACGTTGCGGACGACGCCGGTTTGTCGGGGCGCGATCAAGTGGAATCACAAGTACGCTTTCGCATCGGCCGAGAGACTCAGCGCCGACAAGCGCACCTTCAAGTGTGACTTGCACCAGGAAGCCCCAGCTACGCCAATGGCAGCATCGTCACGCTTAGCGTGGATGGCAACCGGGCGCGCATGGCAAAATCAAGCGCACCGTCGCGGTCCGCTCCTTGGGCGACGAGACCCTCGACGTCGGTGAAGACCCCGGCACGCCATTGATCGAAGACTACGTGAAGCAGATGCCGTTCAAGTTCACCGGAAAAATCAAGTAGGTCGTCATCGAACTCCGCAAAAGCGGCCCGACGGCTAGCGATGAGAAGAAACTCAAAGATGCCAAACGCGCCCTGCCGACGCAAGAGTACAGGCAAGGTAGATGTGTGGCCGAAGTGGCTCATTGCTCTGGTTGCGAATAACCGCGCCTGCCGCGAAGCGCCCCGGTCGGGCAAAGGAAGAAAGCGACCCTTGATTGAAAAGGTACCAGACACTTCCAAGTTTTGGTACGGCGGTCAACTGCGGCCCGCTTTATTCGTTATGTCTGTACGTGGCGGCTTTGCGTCACTCAAATCAAGCGAATGGAGATGAATCATGCGTACCTTGACTTCGATATTGGTCGTTGGCCTTCTGGGACTGTCGTCGGCTGCGTTTGCCGCCACGCCCGCTGCAACACCGTCGCGCGACCAGAGAATGGCCCAGGCGCTCAAAGACTACCGGGCGCAAAGCGCCGGTAAAGCCGCGCAGCCGAAAGCGCCCTCGACAACGAAGGCGAGCAAGCCGCACGCGAATGCGACGCACCATACGACGAAACACAAGCACGCCTCCCAAAAGACGACTACTCACCACAAGCAGTCGTCGCATAAGTCGACAACCCATCAGAAGCAAGCGTCGCATAAGTCGACGACCCAGCACAAGCATTCGACTTAAAGCGAATTCACCCCGATCGGGCGCCCGCGTTTCGCGGGCGTCTTTTCGATTCATGTTTCACGGATTGAACCCGGCGTGATCAGGTAATCGCGCGCGGGCCCGCGTCATCGGCCTGAATCACCTCTCGCGGCGACACGACTGATGCCACCGCTGGCGACGGCGGCGCTGTTCGACCCGCTATTCGATCTCGAAACGATGCGCCGAGAGGCGCACTCGCACGCTGAACGAACCCTCGTTCAATTGCCAGCCGTTCACCGTGTTGACGCGCAGTCCCGCGCGGTGAAAAGGCTCGGCTTCGGCAATGGCGCCCGCGGCGTCGATCGAGTCAGCGCGCACGATCGCCATGCCGCTGCCGTCCCATTGCCCGTCCTCGTGGCGGAAGGGTCCGGCACCGAACAGCACACCGCGGGCCTCGAGATCGTCGATGAAATCCAGGTGCTCCATGAGAAATGGCGCGAGCTCGGCGCCTGGATCAGCCATCGGCCGCGCGCGCATGGTGATGATGTAGAACTGCTTGCGCAACAGGCGCGCGCGGCGCGCCTCCAGGCGATCCTTGGTGACTTGGTCCATGTTTGTCTGTCGCTATTGGCGTTCGATGCCGCGGCTTGCCACCACCTTCGCCCAGCGCGCCATCTCGCGCTCGACCAGCGCCCGCATTTCCTCCGGCGAGGACGGGGAGGTTTCGCCACCAAGGTTCTCGAGCTGCTGGCGCACCTCGGGAAGCCGCAGCACGGCATGCATTTCACGATTGAGGCGTGCGACGATCGTAGGCGGCGTGCCGCCGGTGGTCGCCACCCCTGCCCAGGATGCGAAGTCCACCTGCGGCACCACGCGCGCGATCGGCGGCACTTCCGGCAGGAAGCGTGAGCTCTCGCGGGTGGTGACGGCGAGCGCGCGCGTCTTGCCCGCGCGGATCTGCGGCAGCGCGCTGGTCAGGGTGTCGAGGGTCATGTCGATGCGGCCGGCAAGCAGCTCGGTCAGCGAGGCGCTGCCGCCGCGGAACGGCACGTGGAGAAACTCAAGCCCCGCCTCCACGCCGATCCATTCGCCGATCAGGTGCTGACCGCTGCCGGTCCCGGCGGTGCCGAACGACACCTTGCGCGGCCCCGACCTGGCAGCCGCCAGCAGGTCCTCGATGTTGCGAAACGGCGAGCCCGCGACCACCACGATCGCGATGGGATACGACACCACCGTCGAGACCATCGCAAGGTCGCGCACCGGGTCGAACGGCAGCGAGCGCATCATCACCCCGGTGACCGGGTGGGCGCCGGTCAAGAGGATCAGGGTGTGCCCGTCCGGCGGCGCCTTGGCGACAGCGTCGGCGGCGATGGTGCCGCTGGCCCCGGACCGCAACTCCGCCACGACCGGCTGGCCCAGGCGCTCAGCCAGCTTCAGGGCGATCATGCGCGACATCAGGTCGGTGCTGCCGCCGGGGCCGAAGCCGATCATGAAGCGCAGGGGCTTGGTCGGGAACAACGCCTCCGGGGTCTGCGCCAGCACCGGCAAGGTGGCGGTCAGGATAAAGGTGGCGAGCAGGCCCGCGAAAATGGCATCGAGCGTCTTGCGCATTATGAGTCCTTGAAGGTGGAGAAACTTCGGTCAGTCGTCGCAGAAGGAATTTGTAATCCAACTGGCCTGCCGGGAGTATGGCTGGTGCCTGGCACCGCAGTCTATCGCCGATTTCGGGCAGCCAGGCGGCCTCGATTTATGGAAAGTCGCCCTGCATTGCGCCCCGAAGTAGTTCAACAGTTGACAGCGCCGATTGCGCAGCCACCACCTGTACCGATCGAAGCATCAAAGCGTTGCTGGAGCCCAGGTCGCGAGTACGGGCTGCCGTTCAGGCGCCGGCCAACGCCCCGTGACACCTTGCGGCAAATGAAGCTTGCATCGCGCGGATCGCGAATGCACAATCGATGCATGAGCTACGAAGACGTCCGCAGCGCGCGCGCCGAACTTGCCGTGCGTGATCAGAACCGACTGGCGCTGCATGCCCGTATTCT
>CAYYFR010000251.1:0-7703 GCA_964470865.1 uncultured Burkholderiales bacterium
TCCGCTATCTCATCGTCGACACCAGCAACTGGTGGATGGGCCACCAGATGCTCGTTGCACCGCCGTGGATCGAAGGCGTGAGCTGGGCCGACCAGACCGTCTCGGTCGACTTGACACGCCAGGCGATCAAGGATGCGCCGGTCTTCGACCCGTCCAGTACATTGGCGCGCGATCACGAAGTGCTTCTGCACCAGCACTACGGACGCCGCGGGTACTGGGCGCCAGGCGAGAAGCGCGTCACCGAGGGATCACACGTCTGACACCTTCGCGCCGAGTCCTGCAGGGCAGCCCTATGGATGCGGCCTCGTGGCCAATCGTGTGCACCGACAGCAAACGCCATGCGCGACTGAACCTGATGCGCGACATCCTCTCCCGCCTGCACCCCGCTGGCCCCAGCAAGAAGTTGGGGGCGCCGGACCGTAACGCCGTCTTCGAGTTAAAGCCGGATTGCCTGAGCACGCGCGGGTTGGCGTGCTGATCTCATGAATCCCGCTTCGGTGTCGCCTGAGCCGAACCCGGGTGTGGTCACCGCCGTGCGCGGCAGTGTGGTGGATGTGCGATTCGATGGTCGCTTGCCGCCCATTCGCACCCTGCTTCGCGCCGGGAAACACAGCGAAATGGCAATCGAAGTCCTCACCCAGATCGACGCCCGCCACGTGCGCGGCATCGCGCTGACGCCGACGCAGGGACTGGCACGCGGCATGAAAGTGGCGAACACCGGCGGACCGCTGCTCGCGCCGGTCGGGAAAGCCATCCTGTCGCGCATGTTCGACGTCTTCGGCCATGCCATCGACCGCCAGGACGAGCCGAAGGACGTGTCATGGCGGTCGGTGCACCGCGAACCGCCGCCGCTCATCGAGCGCGCCACCACCTCGGTCGTGTTCGAGACCGGCATCAAGATGATCGACGTCCTGCTGCCCCTGGAGTCGGGCGGCAAGGCGGGGCTGTTCGGCGGTGCGGGCGTCGGCAAGACCGTGCTGTTGACCGAGATGATCCACAACATGGTCGGCAAGCGGGAGGGTGTCAGCATCTTCTGCGGCATCGGCGAGCGCTGCCGCGAGGGTCAGGATCTCTACGCCGAGATGAAGAAGGCCGACGTGCTCAGGAACATGGTGATGATTTTTGGCCAGATGAATGAGCCTCCGGGCGCGCGCTTCCGTGTCGGCCAGGCTGCACTGACGATGGCCGAGTACTTCCGCGACGACGAAAAGCGCGACGTGCTGCTGCTGATCGACAACATCTTCCGCTTCATCCAGGCCGGCTCCGAGGTCTCCGGCCTGATGGGCCAGATGCCCTCGCGCCTGGGCTATCAGCCGACCATGGGCACCGAGCTGTCGGGTCTGGAAGAGCGTATCGCCAACACCGACAGCGGCGCGATCACCTCGATCCAGGCGGTGTACGTGCCGGCCGACGACTTCACCGACCCTGCGGCGGTACACACCTTCTCGCACCTGTCGGCCTCGATTGTGCTGTCGCGCAAGCGCGCCGGCGAAGGCCTGTTCCCGGCCATCGACCCGCTGCAATCGAGCTCCAAGATGGCCACGCCGGGGATTGTCGGCGAGCGCCACTATGCGCTGGCACAGGAGATCCGCCGCACTCTGGCGCAATACGCCGGCCTGAAGGACATCATCGCGATGCTCGGCCTGGAGCAGCTCTCGCCGGCCGACCGTGATGTCGTCGCCCGGGCGCGCCGGCTGGAGCGCTTCCTGACACAACCATTTTTCACCACCGAGCAGTTCACCGGCCTGCAAGGCAAGCTGGTGAGCCTGGCCGACGCGCTTGATGGCTGCGAACGCATCCTGCGCGACGAGTTCAAGGACCGGCCCGAAAGTGCGCTGTACATGATCGGGGCGATCTCGGAGGTGAAGGCCGACCCGAAAGGCGACGCGAAAGGCGACGCGAAAGCCGATTCGAAAGCCGAAGCCAAAGACGATGCCGAGAGCGATGCAAAGTCCAGCCCCAAGGCACTGACCCTGAAGCAGCAGCCCGAGGCCGCACATGCACCTTAAGGTATTGCTGCCGTTCCGTGTCTTCGTCGACGAGACTGACGTGCTGCGCATCGTCGCCGAAACGCGCGAGGGATCGTTTGGCATGCTGCCGCGTCGGCGGGACTGCATCGCTGCCCTGGTTCCGGGCATCCTGACCTACGAAAGCGAGGCCGCCGGTGAAGTCTTCGTCGCCATCGATGAAGGCGTGCTTATGAAGTTCGGCGACGAGGTGTGCGTGGCGGTGCGCCGTGCGTCGCGCGGCACCGACCTGGCCAGGCTGCGCGAATCCGTGCTGAACGATTACCAGGAGCTGGACGCGCTCGAACTGGGTGCGCGCGCGGCCACCCAGAAGCTGGAAAGCGGCTTTGTCGGTCGCTTCGCGAGGTTCCATGGCGAATGAGCCGAATCAGTCCACCTTGCTGGCCAAGCAGGTGGGTGCCAAGGCCGAACGCAAGTTGCGGGCGCGCCGCGATGGCGCGCCCGGTGTTTGGTTCGGCCTGGGCATGATGGGCCTGATCGGCTGGTCGGTGGTGGTGCCGGCGATTGCGGGTGCCGCGTTGGGGATTTGGCTCGATGCGCACCACCCTGGCACACATTCCTGGTCGCTGGCCTTGCTGATGGCCGGCCTGGTGCTTGGCTGCCTCAACGCCTGGCGCTGGGTGGTCAAGGAAGATCGCGCCATGAACGCGCCCGAACACAAGATCGATGAGAAGCCCGAACAGAAGCCCGAAGACTGACATGCGATGAACGATGTACTTTCGTTGACGTTCGAACTGATGCTCGCCGGCGCCGCCGGTGCCCTGCTCGGCCTGCTGTTCTTTGGTGGCCTGTGGTGGACTGTGCGCCGGGCATTCGATTCGCCTCGGACAGCGCTGTGGGTCGGCGGAAGCCTTTTGCTGCGCATGGCGTGTGCGGCAGGCGGGTTCGTTGTCGTCTCCGCTGGCGATTGGCGCAGGCTGCTCGCTTGCCTGCTCGGATTCTGGGCTGCCCGCTGGCTGGTCGTTCGACTCACCGTTCGCGTGGCGGCTGAAGCCTCGGGAGACTCATGCCCTGCTGCGACATACCGCGGCGGTAAAGCCACCACAGGCCCGACCTGATCTGCCATGCGCCTGGGCCCCGACCAATTGATCTTCTGGCAATACGGGCTTTTCAAGCTCAACGGCACCATCGTATTCACGTGGGCCTTGATGGCCGTGCTGGTGCTGGGATCGATGCTGATTACGCGCAAGCTCTCGACCGGGCACCAGCGCTCGCGTTGGCAGAACCTGCTGGAAATCGTCGTCACGGGCATCACGCAGCAGATTCGCGAAGTGGGCCTCGAGCGGCCCGAACGCTACCTCGCCTTCCTCGGAACGCTGTTCCTTTTTGTTGCCGCTGCCGCGCTGGCGACCGTCGTCCCCGGTTACGAGCCGCCGACGGGGTCGCTGTCGACCACGGCGGCACTGGCGCTGTGCGTCCTCGTCGCGGTGCCGCTATTCGGCATCCGCGAACAGGGCCTGGCGGGCTACCTGAAGTCATACATCGAACCGACCTTCATCATGCTTCCCTTCAACATCATCAGCGAAATCTCGCGCACGCTGGCTTTGGCGGTGCGCTTGTTCGGCAACATGATGAGCGGCGCGATGATCGTCGGCATTCTGCTCACGATCACGCCATTCCTCTTTCCGGTGGTGATGACTCTGCTGGGCCTGTTGACCGGCATGGTGCAGGCCTACATCTTCAGCATCCTCGCCGCCGTCTACCTTGCCGCCGCCACGCGACCGGCTCCCAAGCCCAACCCACCTGCCGCAGCCGCGGCCTGAACCGACAAGGAACACCCCATCATGGACAGCCTGACCCTCATTGCCCTGGCGTCAATCGTCGTCGCCGGCATCACCACCGGTTTCGGCACCATGGGACCGGCCCTGGCCGAAGGGCGTGCCGTGGCCACCGCGCTGACGGCGCTGGCCCAGCAGCCCGACGCTTCGGCGACGATCACACGCACGCTCTTTGTGGGCCTGGCGATGATCGAATCGACAGCTATCTATTGCTTCGTGGTGTCGATGATCCTGATCTTCGCCAATCCGTTCTGGAACGCGGCCCTCGCGCACGTTGCAGGCAAGTAAGCAAGCCATGTTGATCGACTGGTTCACCGTCGGCGCGCAGGTGCTCAACTTTGTCGTCCTGGTCTGGCTGATGAAGCTTTTTCTCTACCAGCCGATTCTGGATGCAATCGCGGCGCGCGAGAAGCGCATTGCCGACCAGATCGCTGACGTGGCTGCGAAAGAAGCGCAGGCGGCGTCCGGACGCAAGACCTTCGAAGACAAGAACAAGGCCTTCGATGAGCAGCGCGTCGGCCTGCTGGCCAAGGCCACGGCGGACGCCCGGACCGAAGGCCTGCGCCTCGCCGACGAGGCGCAAAAAGCAGCCGTTGCACTGGCGGCGCAGCGCCAGCAGGCGCTGGCCACGCAGGCCGCGCACCTGCGGCAATTGATCGCCGGCCGCGCAGCACACGAGGTGTTTGCCGTTGCGCGAAAGACATTGGCCGACCTGGCGAGCGCGAGCCTCGAAGCACGCATGGTCGAGGTCTTCAAGCGGCGCTTGAGTGAACTGGCCGATCCGGCCAGAAACACGCTTGGGGCGGCCGTCAAGGCAAGCGCCGAACCCGCACTGATACGCAGCCACTTCGAACTGCCCGCCGATCAACAGGCGGCGATTCGCAAGGCGATCAACCTGGCCTTGTCGGCCGACGTGCCGCTGCGCTTCGAGACTGTGGGCGATGCCATTTGTGGCATCGAATTGAGCGCCGGTGGGCAGAAGCTGGCCTGGACCATCGATGAGTACTTGCGCGATTTCGAGCACGACGTGGCCGCGCTGCTGGCGACGGCTGAGAAGCCACTCGTTGCGCCCAAGAGCCCGGCTGCACCTCAGCCCGAGGCCGCGCAGGCGCCTCTCGCCGACCCGGTCGCCGCATGAGTTCCGCGCTTGCCGGCTTGCATGCCTCATGGGCGAGCGGCGTCGCTGCGGGGGCGCTCGACCACGGCTTCTCCGCGCTGGCGCAGGCGCGCGCCGCATTCGCACCCATGCTGGTGCCGCGCGAGGTCGGCACCATCACGCAGGTGAGCACGGGAATTGCCCGTGTCGACGGGCTGCCCGGCGCCGGCTTCGATGAATTGCTGATGTTCCCCGGTGGCCTGGCCGGCATCGCGTTCAACGTCGACGAAGACGAGCTCGGCGTCGTGCTGCTGGGGGAGTACTGGCATCTGCAGGCCGGCGACGAGGTGCGCCGCAGCGGTCGCGTGATGGACGTGGCGGTGGGCCCGGCACTGCTGGGGCGTGTCATCGACCCGCTCGGCCGCCCGCTCGACGGTCTCGGTCCTGTCGAGGTCACGGCGCGGCTGCCGATCGAGCGGCCGGCCGCCGCCATCATGGACCGCGCGCCGGTCGATGTGCCGCTGCAGACCGGCCTGAAGGTCATCGACGCGCTGATCCCGATCGGCCGCGGCCAGCGCGAACTGATCCTGGGCGACCGCCAGACCGGCAAGACCGCGATCGCGCTCGACACGATCCTGAACCAGCGCGGGCAGGACGTGGTTTGTGTCTACTGTGCGATCGGCCAGCGCGCGTCGGCGGTGGCCAAGGCGGTGGCGACGCTGCGCGAGAAGGGTGCGATGGAGTACACCGTGGTGGTGGTCACCGAAGGCAACCAGCCGCCGGGCCTGGCCTACATCACGCCGTATGCGGCGACCAGCATCGCCGAACATTTCATGGAGGCCGGCCGCGACGTGCTGATCGTCTACGACGACCTGACGCAGCACGCGCGCGCCTACCGTGAGTTGTCGCTGCTGTTGCGCCGTCCGCCGGGGCGCGAGGCCTTCCCGGGCGACATTTTCTACATCCATTCGCGGCTGCTCGAACGCTCGACCCACCTGAGCCCGGAACGCGGCGGCGGCTCGCTCACCGCGCTGCCGATCATCCAGACCGAGGCCGAGGACATCTCTGCCTACATACCGACCAACCTGATCTCGATCACCGACGGCCAGATCTACCTCTCGCCCTCGTTGTTCGAGCTGGGCGTGCTGCCGGCGGTGGACGTGGGAAAGTCGGTGTCGCGGGTCGGCGGCAAGGCGCAGCGCGGCCCTTTCCGCGCCGTGGCCGGCGACCTGAAGCTCGCTTATGCGCAGTTCGAGGAACTCGAGACCTTCTCGCGCTTCGGCGCGCGGCTCGACGACGCAACGCGCAAGACGATTGCCCACGGCCAGCGCATCCGCGCCTGCCTCAAGCAGCCGCAGTTCGACCCGGTGGCGGTACCGGCGCAGATCGCCGTCTTGCTGGCGCTGACGGCCGGGCTGTTCGACACGGTGCCGCTGCCGCGCATGGCCGAAGCGCAGCGCGCGGTGCAGGCCGCAGCAGCCCTGCTTGCCGAGCCGCTGCGTGAGCGCCTCGTCGGTGCGGACAAGCTGGACGGCGAGGATCGCAGGGCCGTTACCGACCGCGCCGCCGCGGCACTCGCGGGCTTCCTGCCGAAGTCCGATGAGAAGCCTGCGGCAAAGGTCGTCAAATGAATGACGGCGTCGCGGCGTTGCGCCGCAAGATCGCCGGTGCCGGTGACCTGCAGGCCGTCGTGCGCACAATGAAGGCGCTGGCGGCATCGAGCATCGGCGACTACGAGCGCGCGGTGCTCGCGCTCGCCGACTACGACCGCACGGTTTCGCGCGGCCTGGGCGAATGCTTCCGGCAGGCGCAGGCGAGCCCCTCGGCCACGCCCGAGGGTGTGCCAGCGCGGGAAACGCAAGCGATCGGCGCCATCGTCTTCGGTTCGGATCAGGGCCTCGTGGGCCCATTCAACGACGTGATTGCCGAGCATGCCGCCGACGCCCTGGCCGGCCTGCCGGGGCGGGCCCAGGTCTGGGCCGTCGGCGAGCGGGTGCAGGCCCGCCTGAAAGACACGGGGCTGGACGTGCGCGGCGCGTATGCCGTGCCGGCTTCGGTCGAGGCGATCGCAGCGCTCGTCGCCCAGATCCAGATCGACAGCGAGGCGCACCGTGCGAAAAGCGGCATCACGCAAATCCACGTCTTTCACAACCGGCCGCTGGCAGCGTCGCTGTACCAGCCGGTCGGTCAGCGCCTCTTGCCGCTCGACGCTGCCTGGCAGCAGAGCTTGGCGGCGGTGCCGTGGCCGCGCAAGGCGGGATTGCCGGAAGTGCTGGACCAGGGTGCGACGGCTTTGCGCGCACTGATCCGCGAATACCTATTCATTTCGCTATTCCGCGCCTGCGCCGAATCGCTGGCGAGCGAGAACGCCAGCCGGCTGGCGGCGATGGAGCGCGCCGACCGCAACATCAAGGACCTGCTGGAACAACTGCACGGCAGCCATCACCGGCTGCGCCAGGCTTCGATCGATGCGGAGCTTTTCGACGTCACTGCGGGCTACGAAGCCTTGGCCCGGGCGTGAACGTGCCAACCCTTGACCTCGACCCGCAAGGCATCGAGTTCGCGCTCCGGTAGCCTGCGTTGAGTTGCCTGTGGAGCCGCCGGGGGCGACGCCTGTCCACAGGCTTGCGCTGTCGCACAGACCAGGGCGAACGAGCGTGTTCGACTAGCTGCATCTCAATCGGATCACCGCCATGAAACGCATGAACCTTCGCAGGACCTCGAGCGCCACCGTATTGGCAGGCGGGCCGATTGCGGCATCCAGCGCACTGGCGCAGTCGCAAGGAAGCTACGGCATGGGGT
>CAYYFR010000252.1:0-7562 GCA_964470865.1 uncultured Burkholderiales bacterium
GTCGCGGCCCGCTCTACGCCCTGGCGCCGCGCATCTTCTCGAACAGCTTGCCCAGGATCCCGCTTGGCATGTAGATGATGAACATCACCAGCATCAGACCGTAGATGGTCGAATCGAGCGCATTGATCTTGTTGCCGATGCCCACCCGCAGGCCTTCGGTGAGCAAGAGCGTGAACACCGCGCCCACCGTCGGCCCGAAGCGCACGAACATGCCGCCGGCGATTACGGCGAACACGATCTGCAGCGAAACGCCGATGCCGGCCACCGTTTCCGGGTTCACATACTGCTGATACTGGGCGAACAGCGCGCCGCCCAGGGCGGTCAGCGCGGCGGAAATGATGGTGATGGTGAGCTTGGTGCGCGTCACGTTGACGCCCACGCTGGCGGAAGCCTGCTCGTCGCTGCCGATGGCCTCCATCGCGTAGCGCATCATGCTGCGGTCGATGCGGTTCCACACCCAGATGCCGAAGGCCCAGGCCGCCAGCGCGATGTAGAAGAAAACCTTTTTGTCGGCGAACTGCAATGCGGTGATCGACCAGGTGGTGCCGTCGGTCAACACATTGGTGGGTGTGATGCCGAGCGAGCCGCCGGTGAAGTCGCGCAGCGCCACGATCAGCGAGCGCACCACCTCGGTGAGTGCCAGGGTTACCAGCGCGAAGTAGTGGCCGGCGATGCCGAAGCGAAAGCAGGGGTAGCCGATCAGCACCGCACAGGCTACCGCCAGCACGATGCCCAGCGGAATTCCCAACCAGGGTGACAGGCCATAAAGGTTCCACATCAGCACCACGACATAGGCGCCGATGCCCATGAAGGCGCCGTGGCCGAACGACACCAGGCCGAAGCGCCCCATCAGCGACCAGCCGGTGTAGATGAAGGACCACAACAGCACCTGCACCATCAGGTGCACGATGTAGGAGGACGGCACGATCCACGGCAATACCGCGAGCACCGCCAGAGAGGGCCACCAGCGACGGTCCATGGCGCCCCCTATTTGCTGCCGAGCAGGCCCTGCGGCCGCGCGAACATCATGATGATGAAAAATCCGAAGGCCATCACGTAACCCCATTCCAGGTGAAAGTAAAAGCCGCCGACCGATATCAGTTGCGCGAAGATGAAAGCGGCGATGAAGCCGCCCAGCATGTTGCCCAAGCCGCCCAGCACGCACACCATGAAGGTCAGGGGCCCGAAGCTGAGGCCGATCGCCGGGTGCACGTCGTACTGCAGCACCAGGAGGCAGGCGCCCAGGCCCGCCAACCCGCCGCCGATGGCGGAGGTGATCAAGTAGATTTTCGCCGGGTTCACGCCCATCAGCGGCATGATGGCGCGGTCCTGGCTGATGGCGCGTATTGCGGTGCCCAGATAGGTTTTCTTGAGAAAAACATAGAGGCAGGTCATCGCCACCAGCGCGGTCATGGCCGCGGCGATGCGCGACCAGGGCAGCGAGATCTCGCCTAACACCAGGCTGGGCATGGCAATGCCCAGGTTGCGGAAATCGATGCCGAACGCCAGGGTGGCCGCCGCCTGCAACAGTGTCAACACGCCGCCGGTCACCAGCAACTGGTTGATCGGCTCGCCGTTGAGCACCGGCTTGATCACCAGCACATGCAGCAGCACGCCCAGCACCGACACCACCACGATGGCCGCACCGAAGGCCACAAACAGCGGCAGGCCATGCACCTTGTGCAGGAAAAACACGCAGTACATGCCCAGCATCATCAACTCGGCGTAGCAGATCCACACCACGTCGATGACCCCGAAAATCAGGTTCAGGCCGAGTGCCAGCAGCGCCAGGACACCGCCAAACAGAAGGCCGTTGAGTATGGTTTCCAGCAGAAAAATGTCGAAGAATTGCATTGCTTGCTTGTCCTCAAAGACTGCCAGGAACTATGGCACCGCTAATCAATCAGGGCGCCGGGGAAAAACCTGCATTTCCAGGCGGTGCGGCCGCGCGCGACAACATCAAAGACCGACATAGGCTTTCTCGATTTCCTTGCTCGCCAGCAATTCGGCGGCCGAACCGGCCAGCTTGATGCGTCCAACCTCGAGCAGGTAGGCGCGGTCGACCACCTTGAGCACCTGGCGCACGTTCTGCTCGACGATCATCACCGTATAGCCTTCGCTGCGAATTTTTTTCACCAGGTCGAAAATCGACTGCACGATCAGCGGCGCCAGGCCGGCCGAGGGCTCGTCGAGCAGCAGCAACTTC
Organism: uncultured Burkholderiales bacterium; assembly: GCA_964470865.1. Classification (GTDB taxonomy): domain Bacteria; phylum Pseudomonadota; class Gammaproteobacteria; order Burkholderiales; family JAEUOS01; genus JAEUOS01. Next base: position 2,207 of record CAYYFR010000252.1, read on the forward strand.
GGGCCGCTCATCAGGGCGCGGCCGATCGCGCACATTTGCTGCTCGCCACCCGAAAGGGTGCCGGCGGCCTGGTGGCGCCGCTCCTGCATGCGTGGAAACAGCGCATAGACCATGCCCAAGCGCTCGGCGAATTTCGCGCGCGCGGCGGCCGGGTAGGCGCCCATGCGCAGGTTTTCCTCGACCGTCAGTCGCGGAAACAGGCGCCGGTGCTCGGGCACCTGGGACAAGCCGAGGTTGATGATCTGGTGTGCCGGTACGTCGGCCAACAGCCTTCCTTCGAGCCGGATCTCGCCGGCGCTGACGTCGACCAGTTTCGAAATCGCACGCAACAGCGTGGTCTTGCCGGCCCCGTTGGGGCCGATCACCGCCACCGCTTCGCCGGCCCTGACTTCGAGAGACACGTTGAACAAGGCCTGGAAAGAACCGTAACCGGCCGACACATTGGATAACTCCAGCATCGCGCTCATTGCGGGGCCGCCCCGCTGCCTTGCGCAGCCCCGTTTTGCTGCGTCTGTGCCTGCACTTCGGCCGCATCGGTGCCCAGGTACACCTCGACGACCTTGGGGTCGGAGGCGACTTCACGCGGCAGGCCTGCGGCGATGATCTCGCCGTGATCCAGCACGATGCAGCGGTCGACCACGCGCATGAGCACACCCATGATGTGCTCGACCCAGATGATGGTGATGCCGCGCTCCCTGCGGATCATTTTCAGGGTGTCGGCGGCCTGCTCCATCTCGTGCTCGTCCAAGCCGCCCAGGGATTCATCGGCCAAGAGAAGCCTGGGTTGCGTCGCCAGCGCGCGCGCCATCTCCAGCTTCTTCAATGCCGCTGCGCCCAGGCCGTCGATGCGCGCGCCGTTCGCATGCGGCAGGCCGATCAGGGCGAGCGCATCGGCAGCCAGGCGCTTGGCTTCGCTCTCGCTTATCTTGCCGTCACCGCCGTAGTAAGCCGCCAGCGTCACGTTCTCCAGTATGGTGAGCTTCTTGAAGGGGCGGGGAATCTGGAAGGTGCGGCCGATGCCGGCGTGGCACACCTGCGCCGAATTGAGGCCGCCGATGTCGCGCCCCTCGAACATGATCGCACCCGCGGTCGGCGCATAAAGGCCGGCGATCAGGTTGAACGTGGTGCTCTTGCCCGAGCCGTTGGGGCCGATCAGGCCGAGGATTTCACCCTGTGCCAGCTCGAACGAGATCGATGACACTGCGCTGAAGCCGCCGAACTTCTTGGTCAGGTTTTGGACGCTAAGCATGCGTGAGCTTACGTGGTCACCGCCCAAGCGGAAAGTCGGGTTTCCGCCCAGGCAACTTCATGCAGTCCCGCTTGCGCGGGACCGGGAGGGCGACAGCGACGCGTCAAAATCGCGCCACGTCACTTCGCGTAGGCGTGTCCCTTGGGGAAGGGCATCAGCGGATCAGTGGTGCGAATCGCGGTCGGCCAGGCGATGTAAGTGCGGCCGTTGACGAACTGCATGACCACCAGTTGCGAGCGCTCGTTCTGGCCCGACATGATGTGGCCGGACGGGAAGAACTTCACGCCGTAGCCCGAGGGCGTGCCGCCGGCCGGGATGTCGGTTTCCTGGGCGGCACGACGCAAGGCTTCGGAGGAAATGCCGCCATGCTTCTTGATCGCTCGCGGCAACACGTCGGAGAGGAAAATCCAGGTGTTGGTGAAACCCATCGATGCATGTGGCGGCACTTCAACCGGCCCTTTAACGGCCTGGTAGCGCTTGACCATTTCTTTCGCCAGGTCGCCCATGCCGGGCTTGAGCGTCTTGGGATCGAGAATTTGCGAAGCCACCGGGTCGATCGAGTGGAAATAGTTGACGTCATCGCCGAAAGTGTCGCGCAGCTTGCCGATCTGGCTATGGCCGGCGCCGTGGCCGATCAGGGCCTTGAACTTCAGGTTCTGCTCCTTGGCCTGGCGCAGGAACAAGGTGATGTCCGGGTTGTAGCCGGTGTGCAGGATCACGTCCGGCGCGGCGCGGCGCAGCTTGGTGACCAGGGAGGACAAATCGGGGGCGGTGGCGGCGTAGCCTTCCTTCAACACGATCGGGCTGCCGTTGGCCTTGCACTGCGCTTCGTTACCCGAAGCGACGCCGGCGCCATAGGGGCCGTCTTCATAAATGATCGCCACCTTGAGTTTGTCGTGCGTCGTACCGAACTTCTTGACCGCGTGCTCCTTGAGGTAGTCGCAGGAAGCCTGGCCGTACTGATCGCTGTGTGGTTGCGGGCGGAACACGTATTGCAGGTTCTTGTTCTTGAACACCGCCGAAGACACGCACACCGTGGCCCACATGAATTTCTTGGCCGCATCGACCTTGCCGACCATCGGCACGCACTGCGCGCTGGAATACACCCCCAGCAGCATGTCGACCTTTTCCTGGTTGATCAGACGCTCGGCTTCGTTGATTGCCACATCGACCTTGGATTGCGCATCCACATACACCGGCACGATCCGGTAGCCCTCGACCCCGCCTTTTTCGTTGAACATGTCGATCGCGGCCTTGGTGCCGATGTGATTGGCCTCCGAGCCGCCGCCGGCGAACGGGCCGGTCAGGTCATAGATCACGCCAATCTTGATTTCCTTTTGTTGCGCTGCAACCGGGGCGGCGCTGAGCATCAGGGCGGCTGTGGCGGCCGCAATCAGGGGTTTGAACATCGGTCTCTCCTCGTTTGTATCGATCTGGTTAAATCGTCGCGTTCCGCAGTGTTTCAAATGCGCTGCCCGCTGTCAATGCATCATTGGCCGCCTTGCCGCCTCACGCCCAATCCACCGGCACCACGGCTTTTTGCGCGTCGCCACGCAGGATGCGCATCGCCGCCGCGCCATACTTCGGTGTGATGCAACCGCAGTATTCGCCCTTTTCGTCACGGTACAAGGCGGCATGATCGTCGCGGTCGCCCCAGGCCGCACCCGCTTGGCAAAACTGGAATTGCAGGGCGCGGCGACGTGTGGCGGAGTGGTTGTCGTCGGTGAAATGCTGGATCAGGCCATGGAATACCACCGCATCACCCGGCTGCATCGGTACCGGCACCACCGATTGTTGCGAAAGACGGTCAGGGCGGATGCTGCAATTGGCGCGGGACTCCTGCACATGTGGCACCGCACCATCCAACTGCGAGCGCTGGATGAATTGCATGCAGCCGTTGTCCTGGGTTGCGGCATCGAGCGCGATCCAGGTGGCGATCACATGCGCCGGGTCGCGCAGCATGAAGTAGGAAGCATCCTGATGCCAGGGTTTGGCCGCGCCGCGCTGTGACGCAGCAGTGGAAGAGTCTACATTGGCACATGCGGCGGCGCGGGATTGCGGCAGTGGTGCATGGTCGGGTACATTGCACGGAGTTCAATTCGCGCCTGACGGCGCTTCCACGGGAACCACCCATGCTGACCTCCAAGCCCATCATCGACCTGCGCATTTACACCATCACGGTACGCAAGATGCCGAAATTCCTGGATGCGTTCAACCGCCTGGGCCTGCCGGTGCAGATACGTCACCTGGGCGTGCCGGTCGGCATCTACACCACCGATGTCGGCCCGCTCAACCAGTTCATCCATCTCTATGCCTACGACAGCATTTCGGATTTCGACGTTCGCCGCGCCGCGCGCGACGCCGATGCGGAATGGCCGGCCTACCTGGCCGCGACAGTCGACATGATCGAGTCGCAGGAGAACCGGCTGATCAAGGCATGCAACCTGGCCGGCATGGCGCAGTTTTTGGGTGCCGCGAAGTGAAACCGAGCCATATCCTGCCAATGATGCAACCTGCATGACTGCTGCCAAGGGAGTGCGACTTCGCGCCGGTCTCGAAGGTGGTGGTCTCGCCCCGCATCCTGGTGGTACATCCCTCGGTGCCGGCCAAGCTGTTCGACATCGACATGAAACTCGGCGACGTCGAAGCGATCGATGAAGTGATCGGCTGAGTCGAGCGCCGCTTTGGAAGGTCACCGATTTCCAGGCAGGCCACGGGATAGAGGCGAGCGAAAAATTGGCGGCACATTGCCGCTAATGAATCAAGGCCGGCGCGGCTGGCCGCGATGGCTCGATTCGCAACAAACGACAAGTTAGGCGGGCAACTCCACTAGCCGCCTGTGCTTGCCAGCTGCGCAATCATTTCGTCGGAGTAGCCGATCTCGCCGAGGATCGCCGCGGTATGCGCGCCCAGCGCCGGGACTGCGTCCATGCGCGCTTCGAACGCGCTGTTCACACCGGGCGGCAGGAGCGAGGTAAGCGGCCCGTTCGGCGTGTCGATTTCGCGCCAGCGTTCGCGTGCCTTGAGTTGCGGGTGCGCCCACAGGGCGGCCATGTCGTTCATCTGGCCGTAGCCGATGCCGGCGGCGTCAAGTCTGGCCATCACCTGCAGGACGGTGAGACTGGCGAACGCCTCTTCGATCAGCCCGCGCAGAGCCACGCGCGCATTCGAACGCTTGCTCACCGAGTCGTAGGCCGGATCGTCCGCCAGCGCCGGTTGCTGCAACACACCCTTGCAAAACGCGGCCCATTCACGTTCGTTCTGCAAGCCCAGCACCACGCTTTTGCCGTCGCCCGTGGTAAATGGGCCGTAGGGATAGATCGTCGCGTGGCTGGCGCCGGCGCGCGGTGGCGGTGTGGCGCCATCGTAGGCGTAGTAGAGCGGAAAGCTCATCCATTCGGCCATTGCTTCAAGCATCGAAACATCGATGTTCGACCCGACCCCGGTCCTGCCGCGCAGGATCAGCGCGTTGAGAATCGAGGTGTAGGCATACATGCCGGCGGCGATGTCGGCAATCGAGATGCCGGCCTTGGCTGGTTCGTCGGCCGACCCGGTGGTCGAAAGAAAGCCGGCCTCGCTCTGGATCAGCAGGTCATAGGCTTTCTTGTCGCGCTGCGGGCCATCGGCGCCATAGCCGGAAATGCCGCACACGATCAGGCGCGGATGCCGGGCCTTCAAGCTGGTGTAGTCCAGGCCCATGCGCGCGGTCGCGCCCGGCGCCAGGTTCTGGATCAGCACATCGGCCCGCGCCAGGAGCCGGTCCAGGATCGCCGCCGATTGCGCGTGCTTGAGGTCGAGCACCAGGCTTTCCTTAGAACGATTGGTCCAGACAAAATGCGAGGCCAGTCCCTTGGCGCGGGTGTCGTAGGCGCGCGCGAAGTCGCCGACGCCGGGTCGCTCGATCTTGATCACGCGCGCGCCCATGTCGGCCAGTTGGCGGGTGGCGAACGGTGCGGCGATCGCGTGTTCGAGGGCGACGACGGTGATGCCGTCGAGCGGGCGGAGCGGAAAAGAGGTCATGGAACGGCGCCGGAAGCAGGGAGCCGCCATTCTAGATGCCTGCCCTCGGCGTCGCCCGCGCTTTGGTCCTGCAGCGGCGCGCGCCGG
>CAYYFR010000253.1:0-7543 GCA_964470865.1 uncultured Burkholderiales bacterium
GCGGCGGCGCCGCCGCACTGCGGCGCAGCGTGCTCAAAACGGCCCCGGATGGCCGAGATACTGCGCGGCCGCCAGCACATGGACCCGAAACACCACCCGCAGGTCATCGAGCAGCACAAACTCATCGGCGCCCCCCATGTTGTTGGGTGCGGGGCCATACACCACGGCCGGAATGCCGGCGGCGCGGTAGAAGCGCGAATCCGAGAATCCCGCTCGCATGTTGGCCACCACCGGGCCATCGCTGCGGCTTTGCGCATGGCGCAATACCGTCTGCACAATCTCGCTCGCAGGCGCGGTCACGTTGGGTTCATGCGAACTCAACACCTGCCATGCGACCTGCGGGTGGGCCTGCATGCGGCGGCCGATCTCGGCTTCGACCAAGGCCAGGGTAAGGCCGGGCGGAAAGCGGAAATCCAGGCGCGCGGTGGCGCGATCGGGAATGATGTTGACGGCGATGCCGCCGCTGATGGTGCCAATATTGACCGTGAGCGTGGACAAGGTATTGAATTCACCGACCCCCGAGATCGGTTCGGACACCGGTTGCGCCTCTCGCATCGCCGCCAGCACATCGGCCGGCACCGGGCACGGCATTTCTACCATCGCCTTCAGGTCGGACAGTGCTTCGATCAGGTGCACGATCGCGTTGTCGCCCAGGTGCACATGGGCGCCGTGGTTGGAGCGGCCACGCGCGGTGAGCTCGACCCAAAGCTGGCCCTTCTCGCCGAAGCGCACCACCCGCGGGCTGCCGGCGTCGGCCGAGATCATGGCATCGCCGCGCGCCTCAGGCACCGTCGCCAGCACGTATTGCGTGCCCCAGGTACCACCGGTTTCCTCGTCACTTACAAGAGTGAGCACCAGTTCACCGGCGAGCGAGGCGCGGTCGCAGGCCAGCAGCTTGGCCGTCATCATCGCCGCCGCCAGGCCGGCTTTCATGTCACAGGCGCCACGACCGTAGAGGCGGCCGTCCTCGACGCGCGCGGAGAATGCTGAGCCGGTCCAGGCCGCCGCATCGCCTGCCGGAAACGTATCAAGATGGCCGTTGAACAGCAGGCGGCGGCCGGGCCTGGCGCCGGCCAGGCGCGCGATGATATTGACCGCCGGCGCGCGGCCGATGACCCGCTTGACTTCCATGCCGGGAATTGCCGCGAGAAAGGCTTCGACCCTGGCGGCCAGCGCCTGCGTGTCACCGGGCGGATTCTCGCTGGGGATGGTCACCAGGCTGGCGCACAGGGCCTCCAGTTCGGCGTTCGCTTCGTGGATGCGGTCCGACAACGACACAGGCATGGGTTTCACTCCGGAGCAGGGTGTTGCAAATGATGGTGGTCAATGATGGTGGTCAATGCAGTGCCGGCGCGCCGATTCGCACAGGTACACTTTGGCAGTTGGCGAGACGTCGCAGCCACGGCAGGCAGCGATGATTGCCCGCCTTACGGCTTGCGCCGTGCAGCAAGCGTTCACGCGACCTTCGCTACGCACCCGATTATCCACCAGGCTCCAATCCATCCACATGAGACTCACCCAACGAACCGCACTGGTCACCGGCGCCGGCAACGGCATCGGCCGCGCAATCGCCAGCGCCCTGGGGCATGAGGGCGCGCGCATCCTGATTGCCGACATGCACAATGCGGAAGCGACTGCCGCCGAACTGGTGGCCACCGGCATCGATGCCCATGGCATCACGATGAACGTCACCAGCGAGGAGGATGTCGGCCGCATGGCCCAAGTCGCCGCCGAACGCTTCGGCGGCCTCGATATCGTGGTCAACAATGCCGCCATCTTTTCGACCCTGATGCCGAAACCGCTGGAACAGATCAGCGCAGCCGAGTGGCGCCAGGTGATGGATGTCAACACGCTCGGCGTGTTTCTGGTGACCAAGGCGGCATTGCCGTTGCTCAAGCAATCGCCGGCGCCGCGCATCATCAACTTGTGCTCGGGGGTCGCCTTCAAGGGCAATGCCCTTTATCTGCACTATGTGGCAAGCAAGGGCGCGATTCTTTCAATGACGCGCGCCCTGGCGCGCGAACTGGGCCCGCACAACATCCTGGTCAACGCCATCGCGCCCGGCTTCACGCTCTCGGAAAACGTCGAGAGCAACGACGCGCTGATGAGCATGGTGCGCGGCCCCTCGATCGCCGGCCGCGCCCTGGCGCGCGACATGTATCCGGCCGACCTGGTGGGCGCGGCGGTGTTTTTCGCCGGCGCGGATTGCGGCTTCATCACCGGCCAGACCCTGGTGATTGATGGCGGCGCCTACTTCCATTGAGAAAACCCTGAACAAGCCCCTGGAATTCGGATTCTCGAACGAGGAACCTTGTCGATTCAACATCTTGCAAGAGCGACCCTCTCGACCTACGGAATTGTTCAGGGTTTTCCTAAGTTGGCGTCATTCGGCCTTGATGCCGGAACGTTCGACCATCTCCTTCCAGCGCCGCTGTTCGGAGCGCAGGAACGCGGTCAAGTCGTCGATGCTGCCGCCGCGCGTCACCGCGCCGATCGCCACCAGCTTTTCAGTGAAGCTTATGTCGCGCAGGGCCTTGTTGACTTCGGCGTTGACGCGTTCGCGTAGCTCCCGCGGTGTGCCGGTGGGCGCGGTGAGCGCCAGCCAGGCGACCGCTTCGAAACCGGCGTAGCCGGATTCGGCGATGGTTGGCGCATCGGGGAAGGCCGCGAGGCGCGCGCGGCTGCCCACCGCGATCATTTTCAGTTTGCCGGCACGCACCTGGGGCGCCAGCACGGTGACCGTATCGAGACCGGCCTGCACCGTCCCGGCCACCAAATCGGCCACTGCGCGCGGGCTGCCCTGATAGGGCACGTGCAGAATGCGCACGCCGGCGCGTTGCTTCAGGTCCTCCATCAAGAGGTGCGACAAGGTGCCGTTGCCGGAGGAGCAGTGCGACAGCTTTTCCGGATTGGCGCGAGCGTAGTCGATCAGTTCCTTGAGCGTCGCCGCCGGCACCGAAGGATGTACCACCAGCATCAGCGGTACCTCGGCTGCCAGGATGACCGGGTCGAAATCGCGCAGGCTGTCGTACTGCACGTTCTTGTAGAGATACGGATTGACCACATAGGCCGCCAGGGCCGAGAGCGACATCAGGCTGCCGTCCGCCGGTGCCTTCGCCATCCGGGTCAGCGCGATGCTGCCGCCCTGGCCTGGCAGGTTTTCAACCAGTACCGGGTGTCCCAAGGCAGCGGTCAGGCGTTCGGCAAGCATGCGTGCCACCAGATCGGTGGCCTGCCCGGGCGGAAAGCCGACCAGAATGCGCGTGGTCTTGCCCGCCTGCGCCAAGGCCCGAGGCGCAACCAGCGCAGCGCCAACGGCGCCCAAAAGAGTTCTCCTGGTACGGTGCATCGTGTGCCTCCGATTGTCTTAGATGATGTCTTGCCGTCGCATGTCGGCGATTTCGTCAGGGGTGAATCCGCAGGCGCGCCACACCTCGTCGTTGTGCTGTCCCAGCGCCGGGCCGGCTGCGCGCACCGCGCACGGCGTGGCGGAAAAGCGCGGCACCACGCCCTGCATGCGCACCTCTCCAAGCTCGGCATCGGCGACCCTGACGATCGCCTCGCGCGCGATGATCTGCGGGTCGACAAACACGTCGGCGATGTCGTTGATGGCGGAAAAGCCGACCTCCGCGGCTTCCAGGCGCGCGCACAATTGCGCCAGGCTGAGTTGGCCGATCGCCGCCGACACGCGGGCGTCGATCGCATCGCGGTTGGCCACGCGCGCCGGGTTGGTGGCGAAGCGCGGGTCGGCCGGCAGATCGCCCAGCTCAAGCGCCTTTGCCAGTCTCAAGAAAATGCTTTGGGTAGATGCGGCGATCGAGGCCCAGCGGCCGTCGCTGGTGCGATACACGTTGCCGGGCGCCGCGTACTGGCTGCGGTTGCCGGAGCGGGTGCGCACGGCACCGAGCTGGTCGTACTCGATCGGCAGGAATTCGAGCACGCGCAGCATTGCTTCGGTGATCGAGCAATCAATCTCCTGCCCGGCCAGCGCCGGATCCCGCTTCAATTCATACAGCGCGGCGAGCACGCCAAGCGCGCCGAAGAGGCCGCCGATGGCGTCGGAGATCGGATAGCCCAGGTGCAGCGGCATGCCGTCTTCCTCGCCACAGATGCTGGTAAAGCCGGACAGTGCCTCGAATACCCGCGCGAAGCCGGGCCGGTCGCGATACGGCCCGGTCTGGCCGAAGCCGGTCATGCGCAGAATCGTCAGGCGCGGATTGAGTTGCCGCAACCAGGTGCCGGTGATGCCCCAGGTGTCGAGCGTGCCGGGGCGAAAGTTCTCGACCAGCACGTCGGCATCGGTCACCAGGCGTCCGAGCATGGCGCGGCCCTCGGCGCGACGCAAGTCCAGCGTGACGCCGCGCTTGTTGCGATTGGTCACCTTCCACCACAGCGAAACCCCGTCCTTGTGCGGCGCCAGCGCGCGCAGGGCATCGCCGACGCCCGGAATCTCGACCTTGATCACGTCCGCGCCCATGTCGGCCAGCAGGCTGGCGGCAAACGGCCCGGCGACTACCGAGGAAATGTCGATGATGGACAGGCCGGCCAGCGGCCCCGGATGTGGCGCGGATTTGGTGTTTGGCTTCAGCATGTGCGCAGCATAACGCGCCGGCCGCGATCGGGCCGCCGCGCGCCTGGCGCAGTACGGCTGCCCGGTTCAGCGCGGGCCGTCGTAGTGCTCCGGCCAGCGCACACGTACCACTTCGCGCTTGCTGGCATAGGCATAGCAGGAATCGATTTTCACCGGCCTGCCGTCGTGGTCGAGTTTCAGCGGCATGGCATGGCGCAACGGCGCCAGCGACTGGAACGCGACCGTCGCCATCTGCGCCAGCAGTTCATTGATGTGCTGGCAACCCAGCGCTCCGCCCAGCCGTTCGCGCACGCCGCGGTTCCAGCCGGCACCGATCACAAGGCCCTCGAGGCCGGCCAGCGCGGGCGTGACCTCGGGGCAAATGCTGTGCGGCGAGGCATCGGTGACGGCGATCGCGTCGGTGACGACGAAATCCTGATTGAAGGTGATGCGCACGGTCATCTCGTGCAGATGCCGGCCGGCGGCCAGCCGCTTTTCACCGTGAGCCAGTTGAAAGGCCGCGGTCCTGGTATCGCCCACCCGGCCCTCGACTTCGAACAGGCCGTCGTGGCGGCGAAAGCCGCGTGCCTCGATGCGGCGCAGATGCAATTCTTCACGGGGTTCTGGAGATGGCAGCGGCATAAGGCGTTCCGGGTGGTTACAGGCTGGGATGCTGAGCGTAGCGCAGGCCGGCGGCTCGGACAAACGCCAACTCGTGCCCTTGTGCAAGCGCCAAAATGTTACAGGTAATATGCGAAGCTGAAGCGGTCGAATCGGCCTGCAGCGATCAACCGGTCCTTTGGAAAGCGTTGAACAAGTCCCTGGAATTCGGATTCTCGAACGAAGAACCTTTTCGATTCAACATCTTGCAAGAGCGACTTTCTCGACCTGCGGACTTGATCAGTGTTTCCCTTGATGCACTGTTCGCGCGCGCCGGAGGCGCGGCCCGATCCGCTCGGACCGCACGCCTTGGCTGCCGATCATGCCGGGTGGACAGTAACAGCCGCGGCATGACGGGAGATTTTCTCGACCCGACGGCGGGCCGAGCGCAACCAATGCCCAAAGACAATGTGTTTCGAAGAAAAATGGAAGGAACCCGCGATGACTGTGCGTGAAATCGATACTGGAACCAGTCAGCTGCTTTGCAGCGTCAGGGATGGCGTTGCCCTCATCACCCTCAACCGGCCCGAGGCGCGCAACGCCATGTCGGACCAACTGACCCCGGCGCTGCGGCGCATGATCAAGGAACGCGGCGACGACAGCAGCGTCGGCGCGCTCCTGATCACCGGCGCCGGCAGCGCCTTTTGCGCCGGTGGTGATGTCAAGGGCATGGGCGACAACAGTTCGCGGAAATCGATGTCGTCTGACGAACGCATCGCCGACCTCAAGCTGCGCCAGCGCCTGTTGACCGGCGCCCTGGTTGCCGTGAAGAAGCCGACCATCGCGGCCCTGCCCGGAGCTGCCGCCGGCGCCGGCCTTGCCATCGCGCTGGCTTGCGATATCCGCATTGCCGCTGAAAGCGCCTTCGTTGCGACCGGCTACGCCCGTGTAGGCTTGTCCGGCGATTACGGCATTGCCTGGCTCATGACCCGCGCGCTCGGTTCGGCGCGCGCCCGCGAGCTGATGTTCACTGGAGAGCGGGTCGACGCCGCACGTTGCGAGCGCCTGGGCCTGGTCAACCGCGTGGTGCCGGATGCCAAGCTTCAAGAGGAGGCATTTGCCCTGGCCCGCGCGCTGGCCGAGGGGCCGCGGCTGGCGCTGGCGGCGATCAAGGAAAATCTCGACGAGGCCGCGCATATCGATTTCGAGACCGCCCTGGATCATGAGGCGATGCGCCTGGTGGGGTGTTCGGCCAGTGCCGATCACAAGGAAGCGGTGCGCGCCTTTATCGAGAAGCGCAAGCCGAAGTTCGTCGGGGCTTGAGGCCCGGCCGAGAGGAATACACTTCGCCCGGCAAGCAAAAACACACCAGAAAGACAACTCATGAGCAAGAAAGCCGGCCCACTCGCAGGCATCAAGGTCCTCGAATTCGAAGCCATCGGCCCAGGCCCCTTTTGCGGGATGATGCTGGCCGACATGGGCGCCGACGTGCTGGTGGTGGACCGTCCCGGCGAGTCCGGCTTGGGAATAGCGCGCGGCCGCAAATACGACGTGATGCTGCGCGGCCGCCGCTCGGTGACGCTTGACTTGAAATCGCCGGACGGCGTCGCCGCTGCCATCCGCCTGGCAACCAAGGCCGATGCCATCATCGAAGGCTTCCGCCCCGGCGTGATGGAACGCCTGGGGCTCGGTCCCGACGCGCTGCTGGCGGCCAACCCGAAGCTGGTGTATGGCCGCATGACCGGCTGGGGCCAGGAAGGCCCGATGGCGCCGCGTGCCGGCCACGACATCAACTACATCGCGCTCACCGGTGTGCTGCACGCCATCGGCCGCAAGGGCGAGGCGCCGGTGCCGCCGCTCAACCTGGTGGGTGATTTCGGCGGCGGCGGCATGTTCCTGGCTTTCGGCATTGCCTGCGGCATCATCGAGGCGCAGCGCTCGGGCCAGGGCCAGGTGGTCGATGCCGCCATGGTCGACGGCGCCTCGATGTTGGCCGCGATGTTCTCCGGCATGATGGCCAGCGGTCATTGGTCAGAGGCGCGCGGCGAGAACATTCTCGACACCGGCTGCCCCTGGTATGACACCTATGAAACGGGCGACGGCAAGCACATGTCGGTGGGGGCGATCGAGCCGAAGTTCTACGCCGAACTGCTGGTAGGTCTCGGGCTTGCCGACGCCGGGTTGCCCAAGCAGAACGAGCGCGCCGGCTGGCCCGAACTGCGCGCACGGATAGGCGCCGCCTTCAAATCGAAATCGCGCGACCATTGGGCGCAGGTGTTCGCCGGCGCCGATGCCTGCGTGGCACCGGTGCTCACCTTCAGCGAAGCGCGCGAGTTTGCGCACAACAAAGTGCGCGGTACATTCGTCGATGCG
>CAYYFR010000254.1:0-7541 GCA_964470865.1 uncultured Burkholderiales bacterium
TACGCGTCCATCACGCGAGTACGTTGATCGCATGCGGTTTCCTTGCCATGGCAAGTTGCGGATCTGCATGCCCGGCGTGCATCGGGCCGCGCGACGCGCCGGGCAGCGCACCACGCACAGCCGCTCTGCCGATTGAGGCATGAAGCGGCTCGCCAAGGGTGCGCTGATCGCCGCGGCGATCGCGGGAGTCGCCGCGGTGACAGCGTTGGTTGTCACCAACGGGCCGCTGGCTGCGATCACGGTCACAACCGCACGGGTCGAGGAGGCCGACCTGGCGCCCCAGCTCTTTGGCATCGGCACGGTCGAGGCCCGGCGCGCCTACCTGATTGGCCCGACCCAGGCCGCGCGGGTGACCCGGGTGCTGGTGGATCATGGCGACACGGTCAAGGCCGGGCAACTGCTGGCCGAATTCGACCCGGTCGACCTGGAAGATCGCGCGCAAGGCGCCGGCAGCGCAGTGCAACGGGCGCAGGCGGCGATCAGCGGTGCCGAAGCACAGGTACGCGAGGCCACCAGCCGCCAGAGCCTTGCCACGGCCAGCGCCATGCGCTTGCGTGATTTGCGGCAAAAGGGCTTTGTCAGCGCAGAGGCCGCAGACGCCAAACAGCATGAGGCCAACGCCGCCGCCGCCGCTCTCGACGTGGCAGAGGCCGCGCTGATCGCAGCGCGGCGCGACGCCGCACGTCTTGGAGCGGAACGCGCCGGCGTCGGCCGCCAGCGCGCGCAATTCCGTCTGACCAGCCCGGTCGACGGGCTGATCAGTGCTCGCGAAGCCGAGCCCGGCTCGACCGTGATCGCCGGCCAGGCGGTGCTGCGGCTGATCGATCCACACAGCCTGTGGGTCAAGGCGCGCTTCGATCAGGGCCGTGCGGGCGCGCTGGCCGCAGGCCTGCCGGCCATGATCGTGTTGCGCTCGCAACCGCAGGTGATGATTGCGGGTCGGGTAGCGCGCATCGAGATCAGCAGCGACAGCGTCACCGAAGAACGTCTGGTGGCCTTGAGCTTCGACAAAGTGCCGGACGGGCTGTCGATCGGCGAGCTGGTGGAGGCGACCATCCGCTTGCCGCTGCAGAAGAACGCGCTCGGCATTCCGAGTGCCGCCCTGCACAGGGTCGGCCAGCGAACCGGGGTGTGGCGCATCGAGGGCGGCAAGACGGTGTTCGTGCCGATCCGGATAGGGGTGCAAACCCTTGAGGGTCGCACCCAGGTGCTCGCAGGCCTTACGGCCGGTGACATGGTGATCGAGCATGCTCCCGAGGAACTGCGCGCCGGCCAGCGGGTGCGCGTGGTCGAACAACTGGTGCGTTGAATCATGATCAGCCTGGCCGGGCGCGACATTCTCCATTCGTGGGGCAAGTACCTGTTCACCGGCATCGGCCTGGGCCTCCTGATCGGCGTCACCCTCTCGATGGCCGGCATTTATCGCGGCATGATCGACGACGCCCGCGCGTTGCTCAACAACAGCGCTGCCGACCTTTGGGTGGTGCAGCGCGACACCCTCGGGCCCTACGCCGAACCATCCAGCCTGCGCGACGATGCCTGGCGCAGCATCGCAGGCTTGGCCGGCGTGGCCGACGTCGCCAACGTCACCTATCTGGCGATGCAGGTGCAACACGCCGGTGCAGATGTGCGGGTGATGGTGGTCGGCATCGATTTGTCGGCACCTGACAAACCGGGTGCGCCTGCCTATCTGGTCGCGGGGCGCCCGATCGGCCGCGCGCACTACGAGGCGGTAGCCGACGACAAGACCGGCTTCCGGGTGGGCGACCGGGTGCGCATTCGTCGCCACGACTATCAGGTGGTTGGCCTGACCCGACGCATGGTGTCGTCCAGCGGTGATCCAATGCTCTTCATTCCCCTCAAGGATGCACAGGAAGTGCAGTTCCTCAAGGACAACGACGCGATTGTCAACGACCGCGCACGCAGCGCCGCCAACCCGGCATTCAACCGTCCCGGCGTGCCGGGCCTGCTCGATGCGGTGATCGCCAGCCAGAGTACCAGCCGCAACGTCAACGCGGTGCTGGTGCGGGTGGCAGCGGGCCATGACGGCCGGCAACTGGCGGAAGGCATTCGCCGCTGGAAGCACCTGCAGGCCTACACGCGCGACGAGATGGAAGAGATCCTGATTGCCAAGCTGATCGCCACCGCGGCCAAACAGATCGGCATGTTCCTGGTGATCCTGGCGGTGGTGAGCGCGGCGATCGTCTCGTTCATCATTTACACCATGACTGTGGGCAAGATCCGCGAGATCGCGGTGCTCAAGCTGATCGGTGCACGCGACAGCACCATCGCCGGCATGATCCTCAAGGAAGCGCTGGGCCTGGGACTGGTCGGCTTCATCGTCGGCAAGAGCGCCGCCACCCTGTGGGCGCCCTACTTTCCGAAGTTCGTGCTGCTGCAAAGCGCCGACACCCTGCGCGGCCTGGCCGCCGTGATGCTGATCTGCGCCATCGCCAGCGTGGTGTCGATTCGCGCCGCGTTGCGCGTTGATCCGGCCACCGCCATCGGCGGCTAGCAAGTGGACAAGCCCGCCATCCGCATCGAGGGTATCTCCAAGCGCTACGGAAGCGGCGACACCGCTGTCGATGCCTTGAAGAATGTCGACATGCAGGTGGCGCCGGGCGAGGTGATCGGCCTGATCGGCCCGTCCGGCTCGGGAAAAAGCACGCTCCTCAAATGCCTGGGCGCGGTGATCGAACCCAGCGCCGGTCGGATGGCCATTGGCGGCGAAACGATTTACGACAGCGAGAAAGGGGGCTGGCAGACGCGCGACTTGCGGGCGCTGCGGCGCGACCGCATCGGCTTCGTATTCCAGGCGCCCTATCTGATCCCGTTTCTGGATGCCGGTGACAACGTCGCGCTATTGCCCATGCTGGCCGGCAAACCGGATGCACAGGCACGCGCCCGCGCGCAGGAGTTGCTTGAGGCGCTGGACGTCGCGCATCGGGCCCGCGCTGCGGTGTCGCAACTGTCAGGCGGCGAGCAGCAACGGGTGTCGATCGCGCGCGCGCTGGCCAATCAGCCGCCGGTGATCCTGGCCGATGAACCCACCGCGCCGCTGGATGGCGAACGCGGCCTGGCGGTGATGCGCATTCTGGGCCGGATGGCGCAACAATTTCAAACCGCGATCATCGTCGTCACCCACGACGACAAGATCATCCCGACCTTCAGGCGCATATATCGTATTCGCGACGGCAGGACCTACGAGGAACAAGGGGAAGGGCGCGCGCTGTGACACAGCCGCCCGCGCGCACCCGCATGCAAACCAGACGGGCGTTGACGCGACTCAACCGCGCGCCAGATATACCTTTGCGAAGCTGCGCTTGAGCTGGTCCGCCTTGCTCGGCAGCGCCTCGGATTTGCCTGCCAGCGCCAGCGCCTGCAAATCCTCCAGGTGCCTGCGGATCGCCTGGATGTCGCCGTCATTGGCCTCTGCTTCCACCACCTTGAGACTTGCGCTCACCTGCGCGTAGAGTGCACCGATCTTCGACGCATCCTTGCCCTCGGCCGCCTCGATGATCAACTCCATCGGATCGTGAAAGTCGACCAGCGCCACGGCCAGCAGTGAAAAGTTGTTGCGCTTCAGAATGCCCTGCAGCAGCGGCCGCGCTTGTTCCAGCCCCAGGTGCGCCTTTTGCAGATCGCCGGTGGCAACATCGGTGCGTGCCGCCGTGAGGATGGCTGCGACCTGCTGCAGGTCGGGGCCGAATTGCGTATCGCCGCGCAGGGCCCATGGCCGGTAGCTGGCGTACTTGGTGCTGAAGCCGGTGTAGCGGGCGACCAGCTGCTCATAGTTGCGCAGCGCAGGAGCCCGCTCGTTCCTGCTTGTATGAAACAGCGTCTGCTTGAATTCGTTGTTCATCGCATTGAATTCTTCGAGGAAGAATTTGCGCGTCGCGAATTGGCTTGCATAAGCGAAAGCGCCGACGATCAGAACTACCAGCAGTGGAATCACGCTGCGTGCAAAACCTCCCACCGGCGCGGCAGGCGCTGTGCCAAAACCGCTGCCCAGCAACCGGTAAACCGGGCAGAAGCCTGAAATCGCAGTGGCCACCAGAATGGCGCCAACAGCATAGGCGGCGACCTGCGCGCCGCCGCCGAACCAGAACAGACCCGCCTCGACTGCCAGCACTCCGAGTGTCAGGCGGGCCAGCCGATCGAAGCGGCGCATGTTTTTCATTTTTTTAGGAAAACGCTGAACAAGTCCCTGGAATGCGGATTCTCGAACGAAGAACCTTTTCGATTCAACATCTTGCAAGAGAGACTTTCTCGACCTGCGGACTTGTTCAGTGTTTCCATAGGCGAGTGTCAGGGTGCGTGGCGCGCCATCAAGCCTGGTCACGCAGCGTGGCCGGCTTCCTCACTGTGGCCCCGAGCAACGCCGACATGCCGCTGTGCCCGCTACCTTCGTGGATCTCGGCGTCGTAGGCCGCCAGTTCGAGGATCTCGCAATCGGCGAACGCTTCGCGCACCATGGTGGGTGTGTACAGATGGTCAATCTCCGGCGGACCGCCGGTGCGGTACCCCAGTTGTTCGACGCGGTAGCCCTGCACAATGAGGATCCCGCCCGGCGTAAGCGCGCGCTTGAACCAGGCAAACAAGCGCGCACGTTCGTCCGGCGTGGCGAACTGGATGAAGATGGCCGCGATCACGTCATAGGTGGCGAGCGGCCAATCCAGCGCAAGCACGTTGGCCACCGCGAAATTCACTTTCACGCCACGCGCCGCGGCCAGCCGGCGCGCCTTGGCCACCGCCACCGGCGAAAAGTCCAGTGCGTCGACCGACAGGCCGTGGTCGGCCAGCCAGACACTGTTGCGGCCCTCGCCGTCGGCCACCGACAAGGCGCGCCCATGCGCCGGCAGGTCGGCCTGCTTCGAGGCGAGATAGGCGTTGGGCGCCTCGCCGAAAAGAAACCCGGGCGCGGCATAGCGGCCGTTCCAGCGTTCGAGTGCCTGCGCGTGGGTCTTGCGCGGCGTGTTGGCTGCTGCGTTGTTCATCGAATCCTCATTTGACTTGAACATCGGCGCCATCGAAGACGCTGACCTCGATCGGAATCCCCTGCCCGACGCTTTGCGCCACGGTGCAGAAGCCCTCGAACTGCGCCAGAACCCGATCCAGGTTGTGGATCGTCGCGGCGACCGCACCGAGTTTAACGGTGACCTGCATCCGCGTGACGCGCATGCGCCCTTCGATGTTGCGGTCGATGGTGGCGCCCACCTTGGTGGCGATGCCCTGCGGGTCCTGCTTGAATTTCCTGAGCGCGAAATACAGGCTGTCCGACAGGCAGTTTCCGACCGCTGCGGCCAGCAGTTGCACCGGCGTCGGCCCGCTGCCGGCGCCCAGCGGCGGAGCTTCGTCGCCATAAAGCGTCGGCACGCCCGCCCCGAACTCGATGGCGAAGCGGTAGTCCCGCTCTTGTCGCAGATTGATTTCAATGGCATGGCTCATCGGACTACCCTTCTGTGACTGCGTGACATCCTGCCCGAGCGGGGACAAGCGCTCCCTTCGGACAGCCGGCAGTGGGCGCGCATGCGCCTGTCCTGCCTGTTGCGGGAAGTCGCTGCATGCTCACGATACTTTCGCGCTTCGCTTTCACCTTCGGTCTCCTGCTTGGGCTGCACTTGGATAACCCGATTGGAACAGGCTGGCGCCATCCCGGCTTGATCAGGCTCAAGCTTTCGCGCCATCTCCGCGGCGGCGCAACAGGCGCACATGCATCGCGCGAACGAAGCGCGCGCCGTCGGCACCGCAGTGCGCATCGAAGGCCGCGCGCACCGCTGCCAACATGGCATCGTCGATGCGATGCTCGGCAAAAGGCGCGCGCATGATGCGCCGCTCGAAATCGGCAAAGTCGCGAAACAGCATCGGCGTATCGAAGCGCAAGTCGGCAACCTGATCCCATTCCCCGGATTGCAGCGCCTGGTCCAGCGCGGCCTGCGCCGCTGCCCGCACCACGCCTTCATCGTTGAACAGGCGCACCACTTCGTTGAACGGTCCGGCATAGACCGGCTCCGATACGTACAGATACCCAGCGGGCCGCAGTACCCTTGCCACTTCGCCCAGCGCCTGCGCCATCAGCGGCAGCGGCACATGGTGCAGCGACTTCAGCATCAGGGCCAAGTCGAAGCTGGCGGCGGGAAACGGTATGCCTTCGCCACCGGCGGCAATGAAGGTAATTCCCGCTTGCGGCGCGGCGAGATTCTTGGCGTGTTGGCGTGTTGGCGTGCGTCGACTTCGAGACCGCTCACCCGGCTGTCGGGGTAGCGCGAAAGCAGCGAGCGCGCCAAGCCGGCGGCACCGCAGCCGAGCTCGATGATTTCGCGGCCCGCCAGCGGCACCAGGTCCGCCAGAAAATCAAGTTCGTCGTCAATCAGTGGCAGGGTTTCGATGGCGCCAATGCGTCGCCAAGCGGCGCGCTACGTCTGGGCGCTGCTGCTGGCGCGCATCTACGAGGTGCTGCCGCTTACGTGCCCGAAGTGTGGCGGCGCGATGAAGATCGCGGGCCGTCGCAAATCTGCATGTAGGGAAAAAGCGACGTATCGGCGGACTTGAAGGAACGTTCCATAAGCGGGCTCTGTTCGATTCTTCCGACGCGATTTTATGTGGCGCTAAAGCAATTTCACCGGTGGCGCGATAGTCACATCCCGACCGGCCCTTCGAACCAGTTTGGCGTCAAAGGTGGCAAAGGATTCGCAACCCTCGGCCAATGAATGATGCAGCGCGTCGGCAAAATCCCAGCCTTGACGCAGTTTCGTCGCTGCGGCAGCTACGGCGGTTTGCTCGCCGACAATCGTGTTTTCCAGCATCACCAGGTGCTCCATCGCATCCGCGATCGCCCCTGGCGGGTATGCGTACCTTGATCGCAAAACCCATTCCAGCTCAAGAATGACGGTGACGGGTACGTACACCGCTTGGGAAGCGAAGAGTTTCTGGGCTCGCTTCGACTGCGCCGGGTCGTCCAGGACGAACGCACGCACCAGGACATTCGTGTCGATAGCAAGCAACGGGAATCAGTCCTTGTAATCCGTGACCCGCATATCGTCGACGCAAACTTTTGGACCGGCGCGTTTGAGGATGGCTTGTATCTCCGCCAGGCTCACCGTGTGCTTTGCGGGAGCGGGAGTGATGCGTGCCCCCTTGCCATCGACGCGAATGTCGACACGCATTCCGGGCTTCAAGCCCAATGCCCTTCTAACCGAAACCGGCAGGACGATCTGTCCCTTGGTCGATACGAGAACCGCACTCATTGCACGCTCCTATAGTTTTACCAGGTAGGTATTTTATCCGGAGTCAGGCAGGTTCCATGCCGTTCCTGCGCTTGGCTTCGCTGGCTTTTTCCGAGTTCATGAAGTCAAGCACGGCGCGCGCGTCGTCAGCCCGTGTCGAGGTTGCCGCAATCCCGGCCGAGAAGGTAGTGATGAGTTATATCTGGTTCATCGGACTACCCTTCTGTGACTGCGTGCCATCCTGCCCGAGCGGGGATGAACGCTCCCTTCGGACAGCCGGCAGTGGGCGCGCATGCGCCTGTCCTGCCTGTTGCG
>CAYYFR010000255.1:0-7537 GCA_964470865.1 uncultured Burkholderiales bacterium
CGGTCGGCGCGCCGACCGGACGCGAACGCAGGACGATCCGGCGGTTGACAGTGCTGCTTATGGTCATGGCAAGAACCTTGGTTGTTCAGCAGTAAAACCTGCAAAAAGGGGTCGCATCGAGGTTCACGCTTCGGTGCCCGGCGCGCCACTCCCAGCCGGCCTCATGGCCAGCGGCATGGAACACGGCGTCGCAGTCGCGCGCGGCGAGCACATCGAATGCCGCATGCCGGCCAGTGCGACCCGCGCACTGCCATCCTGCTTGAAGCGCCGAACCGCAAGGGTTTGACTGGCGTTATCGGTATGCCCGGCGGGCAAGCGCAGCCGGCCTGAAAATTGCGTCGCCAGCGTGAGTGCGGCGCCTGCATCGCTGAGAAAATTGCAAGGCACGGCAACTTCCTTCAGTTGTACCCCGGCGCCTGGCGCAGCGCAGCCGATTGCACGCTGCGAATTCAAAACCGTCAAGATCTTCATGTAGTGTTCCACGGCTTCCGGATCAAGGGTTCGACCCGGCGCACAGCTTGGTCAGGTACGCGCCGGCAGTCAGTGCGCTACCGCGCATAGCGCGGCATCCCGCGCGACTAAGCGGTATCTCCGCGGCAACCGCGCGCGATGCTCCGCGCGGCGCTACGCGCGCAGCCTGCGGCACCCAAGGCAATGTGCCGCGGCCCGAGCCGCGACGTCGGTTCAGCGGCGGGTGCTGGTGATGGACAGCGCGGCGGTCGAGAACGGTGCGTTGGTAGCTCTCGCAAAACTCGCCCGTTGAGCGCCACCAAAAATATGACAGCCTCGCCATCGGCATGTTTTTTGTCATGAAATCTGCGATTCTCGTTCCTACGGCAATGCCGCGACGCCGCGCCTGTGGCGGCAGGCCATGCAAATGCGCGACCAGCGCAAGCACCGCAACGTGCTGGTCAGCGATGTCGCTTTATGTGCGGCGGCGAACCGATCGTGGTGCAACATGCAGCTAGATTGGGATGATCCCCATGAAAGCGGGTTTCCCGCCGAATCTGCATGACCGAACTCAGTCTTGCATTGATGCTGCTGCTGTCGGGTGCTACGTACGAAGAGCCCTGGGTATGCAGCATTCGCACCGACCGGGATTCCACGGTATCGGGCCTGCTTGAGCGCGTCAATACCCCATATGCCGATGCCGCAAAGGCAGCATTGGCAAACGTCAAGGGGCCCGCCGAAATCATCCCGCCAGGCGACCTGGCGATCAAACACGCCTGCCTGGTTTACACCTTCAACATTCGCACCGCAGACAGCATTCGTGTGGTGCACGTTGATGCCGGCAATGGCAAGCTTGTCAGCCGCCAGCGCAATGCCACAGTGTCACCACGCTCCCCGCTGGCAGCTCAAACAACACGTGTCAAGTAAGGCTGCGCCCTATTGCGCCAAGGCGTAACGCTGCAAGGTTTTGCACTATTGAGTCGGCGCCGCGTCCCCGGGAAATGACCCGCAATGCATGCCGCCGGCGCGCGCCGTGGTCAAGGCCGCCATGATCGATTGCCCCAAGGTGACGACGATGAACCACACAGCGAAAAAACCCCCGACAAACTGGTGAGTCGCAAGGACCAAGGACTCAAGTTGTGGTTGTTCCATCAGGCGCGGTCACTTTCTCGTCCAACGCTGCCAGCACCTCCTGCGGGCTCATCGCCTGCTGCAGGACTACGGCACCCGAATCATGCCGGTCCTTCACATTGGGCAGGTCGCGCCGAAGCTCCTCGACCAAGTCGATCAGCTTGGCCGTTTTTTGCTCGATGAGCAGGGCTACCTTCAGATCGAGATGCGAGCGTTGTTCGCTCAGCTTGTCCACGCGATTCTGCTTGATCAGAACGACGGTGGTAATCAACAGCGCGGCAAGCGCAACGATGCCTTGCAGAAAGTGGAATGGTGCGGCGTCGAACGGCGGCAATTCCCATTCGGGCAATGCCAGGTTGGCACCTATCCAGAACGCGACGAACAATAGAGTGACCACCAGGAATGCGGGCCGGCCGACAACGCGCCCGATGCTTTCGGCATGACGCTGCGAGTTGCTGCGCTTGCGCTCCTCGCGGCTATAAAACTCGTGCACAGCGGAAATGTTCTGGCCGATTTGCTCGCTCTCCGCGCTGACAGCGCCAGCCGGCACGGCTGGGGCTGCAATGGGCGATCCGCCGCTCACATTGCGCACCGCAAACTGATCGGTGTGTCCGGGCGCGGCCGCCGGTGGCACGGTTCCTCGACGACCTGCCGCACCGAGCGGGCCCCGGCTCTGCTTCGTATGCCGTGCCTTGAGCGCATTGCCAGGCCGGCAGTGCCGGCAAGCGACAATCGGCAGGGCAGCCGGCCAGTGCGAATGAGCGCAAGAAACGGCGGACGATGATTCATTTCAGGAGGCGCATTGCGTGCGTCATGCTGTACCTCGGTCGATGCTTGAAATTGAATCTCCAGTGCTGCTGCCGGCCGCGCACGACAATCGCATGCGCGTGTTGCGAATCCAGCGACACTTTTGCGCCCGCCAACACAGACATCATGCAAGCCCGCTTGAATGCATCTCCTGAACTGCATCAAGCCGATCCGACCCTCACGCGGCGTAGCGCATGGCGAGTACCGCAATGCCGGGCGAGGCAGTGAGCGCCTGGAGGGATCTCAGGTAGCCCACCCTCGCAACGGTGAGCAACGCAGGCGGCTCTGTGTGCCCGCCACCTGCTGCGGCAGGCGTAGCGGATTCTGCTGCGCCACGCCTGCAAGCCCGGTACGTTTGAACCATGTCACGCCGCGACACCGTCCAAGAGCGACGCCAGATCGTCGGCATGCTCCTCTTCAACGGCGAGAATCGACTTGAGCATCTGCTGAGTGGTCGGATCGTCGCCGCCCAGATACGCGATCATTTCGCGATAGCTTTCGATAGCGATTCTTTCGGCGATCAGGTCTTCCTTGATCATCGAGCCGAGCGTATCGCCAGCCACGTACTCGGCATGGCTGCGCGCGCTCAGACCGTCAGGCGAGAAGTTCGGCTCGCCACCGAGTTCCACGATGCGTTTGGCGAGGCGATCCGCATGCGCCATTTCCTCCCCGGCGTGGGCCAAGAACTCGGCCTTCACCGGATCGGAGTGGATGCCCTTGGCCATGAAGTAATGGCGCTTGTAGCGCAGCACGCACACCAGTTCGGTGGCAAGCGCTTCGTTGAGCAGGCGAATCACAGTGATGCGGTCGGCGGCGTAGCCGGTTGTGACGGCACCGGCATCGATGTTCTGGCGCGCCAGTGCGCGCAGTTTCTTGATGTCGGACAGGCCCGCTTCACTGACTGGGGCGCTTTTTATTTTTACACTTTGCATTTGAGTTCCTTTCGATGGTGCGACGATTTGAATCAAAGCCGCTGAACAAAGCGGCATGGTTGCAGGTCCAGCCTCGATCCTGGAGGTGTGTTCGGGGCATGCCCTGGATGACGACCGCCACCTCGATACGGTGCCGGTACATATTGAATCCCTCTAAATGCTTATGCCCGACAGACGGCGTTTTGTGTAGCTGTGGATGCGGAAAACCACCATGCGGTAGACCTTTGCCCGGCGCACCGGGCGCGCATCGTGGCGGACAAACCGCGCGGCCTGCCAACTGGCCCTCAAGATTGCCGTCCTGAGGTAATTGATCGCCTACTCGCCATACCAGCAGGCAGATTAGGCAGGGCACGTGAGCGCGTCGGTACGCTGGCGCACGAAAGCGCCTGCGAATCCGCATGAACTCACGAACCGCAGCCGGGGCGTCTCGCTACGGGTGGATCGCGCGCCTTTTGCGTAGCAGCGCAGGCTTTGAGAATCGCACGCGGCGTATCACTTGCACTTTATTGTCAAGCGCTTCGGCAAGCCTTTGCTGCGTATCGAGCGGGGGCATCAGCGAAGCGGTTTTCCTCGCGGATTTGCCGAAAATCTCGCTGGAATCCCGACAACTCTCTGCGGGCAACAGAATTGGCCATGGCGGACGGGCCCGCCAACTCGCGCGGACCTATGCATTTTTGGCGTCCCCACGTGGAAGCCTGGCAAACCCCGGATTGCGCGTTACTCGGGCTGTGCAGCGCCATCAAGAAACGGGTTGACGATGCGCACGCCGCCGAAGATCGCACCATGCTGCATGTCTTCGCTCAGCAATTGCTGGCAGCCGCTGACGATGGCTGCCTGAAGAATCAATGCGTCATAAAACGATATCCCGTGCAGCACATGCAAATCCAGCGCGCCGGCCATCAAATCCGCACTTGCAGGCACCATCTCGAAGCGACTGTAGAAAGCCAGGCGATCACGGATCAACGCGGGCGGTAGCCGAAGTTTTCGCAGGGCGACGTTGACGAATTCCTGCAGGACCTGCGTCGACAACACCGCAGTCCCCGCTGTGCGATGCTGCTTTACAAGGTCAATGGCACGTCTTTGTTTGCCGGGCTCGTCAGCCGAATCCGCGTAGACCAAAAGGTTGGTGTCGAACAGGCTACGCACGGCGGTTGGCGTCTTCCCGGTCAAACTTCCAGCCCTGAAGGCGCCCCGGCGTGTTTAAGGTGGAGGTCTCGAAAGCCTGCAACTCGGTCGCAAGCTGCGGCCCCCTCGCAAGTTGCTCAAGATAGTCGCGTACGGCCTGGTTCAAGCTTTTGCCCATCGCACCTGCGGCCTTGCGCGCTTCCTCGGCCACTCGTTCATCTACGGACAAGGTGATATTCATTGTGGCTCCACGTATTATGTGCGCACTAATTATGCACCAACTCACTGGTTACCCGAGGCGGTCATCGGCGTGGCGCGGTGTGCGATGCGGCGCTGCGTTGCCGGCGCCCGGGATCATGCGTCTGCCCCGAGTCCGGCGGTTTTGCGCCGAGTCGGCACACCGCCACAGGCTGAACCTGCGGCAAGCCGCCGTAGGCTCCGGCGACTTCAGCGCAATGCACTCAGGCGCCAGATGATGTTGCCGACGTCGTCGGCCACCAGCAATGCGCCGCGGTCGGCCCGTGGCAACCCGATGCGCCTCTTGCCGCCCCGCCCGAAACGCCGAAAAGGACGGGTTGGTGTCAGAGCTGGCTCTTGAACTACCTGAAGGAACGGACAAACGCGTCGCGGATTTTCTCCATCTCCGTGACCATCCGGTCGCAGGAAACGATGGTCAAGAGTACGGTGCGATGACCCGCTCCGGCGACTGTCCCGTGGTAGCGGAACGGAAATCGACGTGCGCGGTCTGTTCGCAAACGCACATACCCTACGGTTAGTTCCGCGCAATCTGGCCGAACGTGCTGGCCGGGCGCGCGGCCGGGCCTTCCAGACAGACCCAGCCTCAAACATAAGTGCGGGATGCGAAATGCAAGACGCCGCTGCAACAACTGGCAAGATCCCGCGCGCGATCTGGGCTCTCGGTTGCGTCAGCCTGCTGATGGACGTTTCGTCCGAAATGATCCATAGCCTCTTGCCGGTATTCATGGTGACTGTGCTGGGCGCGAGCGCTTTTTCGGTCGGGCTGATCGAAGGCACTGCGGAAGCGACGGCGCTGATCGTCAAGGTGTTCTCCGGCGCGATCAGCGACTACTGGGGCAAACGCAAGCCGCTGGCTCTGCTGGGCTACGGGCTGGGCGCGCTGTCGAAGCCGCTATTCGCGCTGGCCGGTACGCTCGGGTGGGTGGTATCGGCCCGCCTGATCGATCGGGTTGGCAAAGGCATTCGCGGCGCGCCGCGCGATGCTCTGGTTGCGGACCTCGCGCCACCCGAGTCGCGCGGTGCCGCCTTCGGACTGCGCCAGTCGCTCGACACGATGGGCGCCTTTCTCGGGCCGCTGCTCGGCATGGGCCTGATGGTGCTGTGGGCCAACGACTTCCGGGCGGTGTTCTGGGTGGCCGTGATCCCGGCTTTCCTGGCGGTGGCATTGTTGCTGTTCGGCGTGCAGGAACCTGCGCGGCGGCAGACGGCCAAGCGCGTCAATCCAATCCAGCGAGCCAACCTCAAGCGCCTGAGCCGGGCCTATTGGTGGGTGGTTGCGATCGGCGGGATTTTCACGCTGGCACGCTTCAGCGAGGCCTTCCTGGTGCTGCGCGCATCGCAAGGCGGACTGCCAATCGCCCTTACCCCTCTGGTCTTGATCGGAATGAACGTCGTGTACGCGGCCGCGGCCTATCCGTTCGGCAAGTTGTCGGACACCATGAGCCATACCAGATTGCTCGCCCTCGGCCTCGTTGTCTTGATCGCCGCCGACCTGTTGCTGGCGTGGAGCAACCAATGGGGGTGGGTATGGGCCGGCATCTCGCTATGGGGCCTCCACCTTGGCATCACCCAAGGCTTGCTCGCCACCATGGTCGCCGACACCGCGCCGGAGGACTTGCGCGGCACGGCCTACGGATTTTTCAATCTTGTCGGTGGATTGGCGATGTTGATCGCCAGCACACTGGCAGGCCTGTTGTGGGACCGGCTTGGTGCCTCGTTTACCTTCATCGCAGGTGCCGGCTTCTGCCTGCTCGCCCTGATATCCCTGGTGGCAGCGCCGCGGTTGGCGCTTGTCCCGAGGGTTGACCGATAACGGGCGTGCCCCGGCCCATCGGTACGACTTTCCTGCCCTGCTTCAGCGGGAAAAATGCCTGGCCCATGGCGGTGCCGACAACCGATGGATGACATCACAAGGGCCTGGCGATGTCGTTTTCGCCAGCGCCGCCGCGCAGTTCGTCCGCCCGGCCATGGTTGACATCGCGGTGATCGGCCTCGTCGGCTCGCACGGCGATCACCACGTCGCGGAGCGTCGCATCGGCTGACAGTTTCCAGTAGCGTCTGGCGATCACCGGCCTGGCGCGGTGTGCGATGCGGCGCTTGGTTGCCCGCACCCGGGATCATGCGTCTGTCCCGAGTCGGCACACCGCCACAGGCTGAACCTGCGTCAAGCCGCCGTAGCCTCCGGCGACATCAGCGCAATGCACTCAGGCGCCAGATGATGTTGCCGACGTCGTCGGCCACCAGCAATGCGCCGCGTCCGTCCAGGGCGACGCCGACCGGGCGTCCAAGGGCACGGCCCTCGGGGCTGAGAAAGCCCGTCAGCACATCCAGCGGCAGCGCGGACGGCCTGCCATTGACGAAAGGCACGAACACCACCTTGTAACCGCTGTGTGGCCGTCGGTTCCAGGACCCGTGCTGGCCCACAAACATGCCCTGCGCGTAAACCCCGGGCAGAGTTGTACCGCCTGACCAGGCCAGGCCGAGCGAGGCCGTGTGCGGTCCGAGTGCGTAATCGGGAACGCGTGCCCGCGCCACCAGATCAGGCCTTGGCGGCTGCACGCGGATGTCGACATGCTCGCCGTACCAGCTATAGGGCCAACCGTAGAAGGCGCCGTCGTGCACGGCGGTCAGGTAGTCGGGCACCAGGTCGCTGCCGAGTTCGTCACGCTCGTTGACCGCAGTCCACAGCAGGCCCGTTTCAGGCTCCCAGGCCATGCCGTTGGGGTTGCGCAAGCCCGTGGCGAACGGCCGCAGGGTGCCGCTGGCAAGGTCGAGTTGCAGGACGGCCGCGCGGCCCTCCTCGGCGGCCATGCCACGCTCGCCCACGTTGCTGT
>CAYYFR010000256.1:0-7475 GCA_964470865.1 uncultured Burkholderiales bacterium
TCGATCGCAGCGAACTGTATTTTGCCGCCGAGGCATTCGTGTGCGGCACCGGCCAGGAGATTCTGCCGGTCACCTCGATCGACAAGCTGCCGGTCGGCGACGGCAAGCCCGGGCCGATCACCGCGATGCTGCGCCAGTGTTATTTCGATGTGGTGCGCGGCAATGTACCGGATCATCCGGAGTGGCGCACGCTGGTCTGAGCACTGCAGGCAGTGTGGCTCTTGTAAAGGCAATCCCGGCATGCAAATCGAACATCAAACCCTGAGCCTGTCGCGCGTCCAATTACATGTGGCAAGCGTTGGTAGCGGCGTACCGCTGCTGCTGCTGCATGGCTGGCCGCAGACCTGGCACGAGTGGCGCAAGCTGATCCCCCTAGTTGGCGGCCACTATCGCCTGATCATGCCGGATCTACCGGGTCTGGGCGACAGCTCGCGGCCAACAGACGGTTACGACAAGAAGACCATCGCCGCCGATCTGGTGGAAATGTGCAAGGCCCTGGGGCTCGGCCGTTTTCACCTGCTGGGCCACGACTGGGGCGGACCGACTGCGTTCGCGCTCGCCTGCGCACTGCCTGCCGAGGTGAGAACACTCACCATCCTGGATGTGACCATTCCCGGCATAGGACCGGATATATCGCAGGGCGGCAAGCGCTGGCATCATGCCTTTCACATGACCCCCGACCTGCCCGAGGCCCTGGTTGAAGGGCGCGAACGCCTGTATCTGAGCTGGTTCTACCGCGAGTTCTGCTGGCAGCGCGACGCCATCGGCAACGCCGATATCGACGAGTATGTGCGTTGCTACAGCCAGCCCGGCGCATTGCGCGCCGGCTTCGGCTATTACCGCAATATCCCGCAGGATTCGGCCGACAATCGCGCGCTGCTGGCATCCGGCTTCCGCTTGCCGATGCCGGTGCTGGCCCTGGGTGGTGCGCGTGCCGAGGCACGCGGGCGCGGCGAAGAACCGCTCGAGTCGCTACGCGCCATCGCGCACGACGTGCGCGGCGGCGCACTGCCTGACTGCGGGCATTTCATTGCCGAGGAGCAGCCCGCTCTCCTGGCCGCACGGCTTCTGGCTTTCCTGGCCGAGTTTGCGGATTGATCTCTCAGCGCGCGATCAGTTCTTTACCTTCTTCCTGCTGCAACGCGAAGATCGAGGTGTAGCCCTTCGACCAGTCCGGCGGAATCAGGCACGGGCGCGGATCATGGTGCGCGAACAGCGCGCGCTTGCCGCGCAGGATCGCCTGATCGTGCTTCGGCTTGATCGGGTTCGCCGTGTACGCAAACGCGTCCGCGGAGGTCATGGTGTTGAGCAGCAGCGGTCGGCCGAGATCGGAATTGTTGGGTGCCGAATAGTGCAAGGTGCGGCAGTTGTGGATGGTGAGTGAACCTGCCGGACCCGGCAGGCTAACCGCACGGGCCAGATCGAGCTTCGCGCAATCGGCCGCCGACAGGCAGCCGGTCCAGTGGCCGTCGGCGCCGTACTGCGACAGCATGGGATCGATCAGGTGGCTCCTGGGCAGCACCGCCAGCGGCCCCTGCTCCATGCCGCAATCATAAAGATAGGTGCCCACTGTCAGCGGCGAATAGTTGGTGTGCGGCCAGAAGCTGATGTCGTAGTGCCACTTCACCTCTTCGCCGCCATTGGCCCACTTGAAATTGAGCTTGGAGTGGTGGAACTTGACATCAGGCCCGACTAAGTCAGCGACGATATCCGGCATCGGCGAGTCGAGGCAATACTCCCAGTAGACCGCATGCTGCTCGACCGGATTCGACACCCGGCGCAAGCGCGGCGCATCGGAGCGATGCCCGGGTTCGAGATCGAAGATCGCGTCGGATTTGGCAACCAGGCGGCTGCGTTCGACCAGTTCATCGGTCGCCGCCCTGAGCTTGGCGATCCAGTCGTCGCCGATCGCGCGCTCAAGGCAAATGTAGCCTTCGTTGAAGTAAAACTCGCGCTGGGCTTGGGTCAGGACCCTGGGCGGTATCTTGAGTATCTGTTCCGGTGTCATGTTGGCTCTCGCTGGGCTTGAAAAAAATCACTGCATCTGCAACAAGCGCGCGGCCGCCTGGCCACGACTGTTCGGCACCTCGCCGGTGCCGCCCGCTTGCCGCCATTGTGCATCCGAGATCGATGAATCCGGGTGAAACTGCAGATCGGCCTCGAACGCCGACGCGTCACGCATGAACATCAACTGGCTGGCGACGAATGCCGGATGATCCAGGCCGACGTCGATCAGCCAGGCGAGCGGCACGCCCTGGTCCAGCAGATGGCGCTGGAAGCGCTGCAGCAAGTCTGCGCGCTTGCGTACATCGGCCGGTGCGAGCCGCTCTTCAAGCGCGAACGCCGCCAGCGAACCGGCGGCCTCGCCGATGTTCCATTCGATCGGGTGCAGGCGATAACAGCCGTTGGTGATATGGGTGGTGCCGATGTTCTTGGCGCCGGCGATCAGGTTGGCAATACGCATCGGCAGCAAGGCTCCCAGAGGAATCTGGAACGGCTTGGTGCGGCAACTTGCACCGACATCATCCGGTCCGGAACGATGAATGTCGATCGGATACCAGCCGATGCCGACTGCATCGTCAAAGTGCGCGGCGCGCGGCCCGCTTTGGTGGTGTGCCGACACTTCCTGTTCGACGATTGTCTTGACGGCGCGGATGCGCCGCGATTCGCGTATATACGGGAACTTCGACAGGCCATCCGCCGACCCCATGACATCGGTTCGCAAGCGCATCTCTGGCGCACCGTGCCGGTCGCCGGAAGCCGGTGCATCGGTCTGCAGCCAGTGCAAAAAGCCCAGGCTCACGCGCTTGGCATCCTGCAGGGCACGCGCGGCCTCCAATGGGGAAGCATCGAGGATGCTGCGATCGCGGTAATCGTTGCCCGGCCAGTTGAACATGGTGAGATCGTGGCTGACGACGCCGGCAAACAGGCTGCGGTCGAGCAGGCGGCGATAGGTCCACAAGCCACCTTTGGTGCCCGGCATGGTGTCGTAGAGGCGATAGTCGAGCCAGCCACTGGCCTCACCGTAAATCTCGCCGCCATGGACTTCGATCGACAGGCTGTAGGGCTGCGCGGCGCGATAGTGCTGGTACTTCTGCGGCCGCGCAATCACATGATTTTCACCATCGTCGCGGCGCTCGCAGGCAAAGGTGTAGGTAAAGCTCTGCACGCAATGCGGCTTGGGCGCCACGGGCTGGGCCTGCGCCTCGCCGGTGGCGGCGACGGTCTCCGCGCCGATCACGTATTCCGCTCCGCACAGCGGCAGCAGGTCGCCCAGTTCGGTCGCATCGATCACCAGTTGCGGAATGAAGCGGATCAGATCAGCGTCACCGAGTCCCATTGCGACGACCTCGCTGATTTCGTCGTTTTCAGTCGTCGCGGCAACCACCTTCATCCTGCGGTAAACAGCGAGTCGGCCCGCCGCGATGTGTGGCGCGAACATGCGCTCGATCACCTCGACAGCGACGCGCGGTTCGAACGCGAGACGCGTGACCCAACAAGCCCCGGGATTGAGGTCGGGCCTGCGACCTGCTGCGCCGGCGCGGTCGCGATACTGGTCCCGCACCAGGGCACGGAAGCGGGTGTAGCTGGCGGTACCTCCAAAGGCTTCGATGTGCTCATGCTCGTCCAGCGCCGATACGCCCTGGGCAGTCATCTGCCCGCCCAGCCAGTCGGTTTCCTCAAGCAGCACTACGCGGCGCCCGGCGCGGGCCGCAGCAAGCGCGGCAGCAACGCCACCGGTGCCGCCGCCAACGATCAGGATCTCGCAGGCTGCGTCGCGTGCGCTTTCAAGGTCAGGTACTGGCAACACTGCAACTGCCGGTTCGCCGCTCGCAGGAACGCGCATGACATCGAGCACCGCATCGAGCGCGCGTTGCATCCCGAGAGTCTCAGTTCGCCATGGTGCCCGGCAGCCACAGCGCGATCTGCGGGAAAGTGATCACCAGGCCAAGGGCCACCACCTGCAAGCCCAGGTAGGGCCAGATCGAGCGAAAGATGTCGGACAGCGAAATGTCGGGCGGGGTCACGCCGCGCAGGTAAAACGCAGCCGGCCCGAAGGGTGGTGAAATGTAGGAGATCTGCATGTTCATGCAGAACAGCACGCCCATCCACACCGGATCGAAGCCGAGCTTGACCACCACCGGTACAAAGATCGGCGCGGTCAACAACAAAATGCCGATCCAGTCGATAAAGGAACCCAGCACGATCCAGATGATCTGGATCAGGATCACCACCCCGATCGGGCCCACCGGCAGGCTGGTCATGACATCCTGGATCAGCTTGGTGCCACCGGCCAGCGTGTAGACGCCGATCAGTGCGGAAGAGCCGAAAAACAACCAGTAAAGCATCACCGTGACCTTGGCGGTATCCTCGGCGGCGAGCCGCAACTTAGCCCAGGTCAGCTTGCCGTTCCACCACATCGCGATGATCGCGCCGGCAACACCGACGCCGGCGGCCTCGGTCGGCGTTGCCCAACCCAGGTACAGCGATCCAAGTACGCTGAATGCGACCAACCCGGGGAGGATCAGTTCGCGCAGCAGCGCGAATTTCTCGCGCAGCGAAATCGCCAGTTCCTCCTCGCTCGCAGGTGGTGCAAAATCCGGGCGCATCTTGCAGCGGATGATGATGTAGGCGATATACATGCCGGCCAGCATCAGGCCGGGTATCACGCCGGCGACATACAACTGGCCGATCGACACCCCGGCGGTGAGGCCGTACATGATGAACACCACACTGGGCGGAATCAGCGTCGCCAGCCCGCCGCCGGCACAGATACAGCCGAGCGCCAGTTCCTTCTTGTAGCCACGCGACAGCATCGCCGGCAACGCCACCACGCCCATGGTGACGATTTCGGCGCCTATCACGCCGACCATCGCCGCCATCAGCGCGCAGGAGATGATCACCGCCACCGCCAAACCTCCGCGGATGCGCCCTGACCACACATGCGCCGCACGAAAAATGGCTTCGGCAATTCCCGCCCGCTCCAGCACGCAGGCCATGAAGATGAATAGCGGCACCGACAGCAGCACGTAGTTGCCCATCAGCGTGAACACGCGCCCGACGATCAGCGTCAGGCCCGGCCAGCCGAACAACACCAGCGCGAAAAACACTGCCACCGCGCCGGTGGCGAACGCCAGCGGCAGGCCAGTCAACAGGATGGCCACGAACACCATCACGAACATCATGCTCAAGAGTTCGATATTCATGTCGCGCGACTTTGCGTTTGCGCGACCCCGAGATCGCGCAGCAGGTTGGAGACACCCTGCAGCAGCAGCAAGAGCCCGGCCAGCGGAATGGCGAACTTGACCGGCCAGATGCGCGGATTCCATGGCGTGCCGGTGCCCTCTGCCTCGAGGAACGAGCCCCATGCCAGCGTAGTGCCGACCCACACCAGCGCGCCCATGTAGATCACGAAAAACGCGAAAGTGAAGAAGTCGAGCTTGACTCGCGTGCGCGGCGCCAGGCGCTCATACAGCACATCGATGCGCACATGGCGACGATGCGCGAGCGCATAACCGCCGCTTACCAGGTAGGCCACCGCGGACAAATAGATCGTGGTCTCGTTGGCCCAGATAGTGGCCTGGCCGAATACACCGCGCGCGATCACTTCGTAGAGTACGGCGAACACCACCACAAAAATGGTCAGTGCGCAGCCACGGCCGACCCAGGTGTTGAGGCGATCGACCAGATTGCAATAGTGGTCGGCAAACGAAAGCCCCACCGGGGGCAGATGAGCCTGCGCCCCGGTAGCGGAATCCTGCAGCATCAGGCGACGACCTTGAGATCGCGTAGCCAGGCCAGTTGTGAGTCGTACGCGGTCTTGGCAAGCGGCGACTTCTTCGACCAGTCGTCCCAGGTACGTTGCGCGAGCACACGAATCTTGACCATTTCGGCTTCCGGCCAGGTAGCCGGGTTGATACTCTTGGCCACCAGTTCCTTGGCCACGCGGACGTCGTCCACCGCGACCCGTTGCACCTGGTCCCAGGTCCATTCGCGCACCGCCATCGACAGCAGCGCCTTCAAGTCATCCGGCAATTTTTTCCAGGCATCCATGTTGACGGTGAACTCCTGCACCGGCATCGAATGAAACAGCTTGGTCGGAAACTTGGCAACCTCATGGAAAGCCATGCGTTGATTCATCGAAAGGGTGCCCCAGTCGGCGGCATCGACCACCCCTTTGTCGAGCGCCGAATAGACCTCGCCGCCAGGCAGAACCACGATCGAGGCGCCCAGCTTGGTGAGGATTTCCGCAGTCATGCCTTGCGGCGAGCGGAATTTCACGCCCTTGAAATCCTCCATTTTCGCGATCTGCTTCTTTGACACCACCGACTCGACGCCCCACCAACTCACGCCCACCGGGTAGGCGTTGTACCTGGCGTAGGCCTGGCGCAGCATTTGCAGGCCGCCGCGGTGATAAAACCAGGCCTCGGCTTGCCAGGGATGCTGATACCCAAAAACGAGATCGCCGATCACCGCCAGTCCGGCATCCTTGCCGGTCCAGTAACCCGGCCACGACGAATGCGCCTGCAATACTCCGGCGGTGAGCGCGTCGAGTGTCTCGAAGGGTCCGGTTACTGCGCCGGCGGCGAAGGGCTGGATCACCAACCGACCGTTGGACGCCGCCTTCACGTGCTCGCAAAAATCCTCGAAGCACTTGTAAGTCAGTTCGGCAGCGCTCCACATGGATTGGCAGCGCCAGGTGATCGCCTGCTGCGCACGGACGATCGCCGGTGCGCCCGCAATCGCGCCGCCCACTCCAGCGGTGCTCAGGAATTTTCTTCTCGAAATCGACATGTTGTCTCCTTGGGAACTGAAATCGGCGCCTGTTATTTGCAAGCGCTGGTCCGGACGCCGTGTGCCGGCCGCGCAGCCCGGTTGCCGCGAGGCGTCCGGTCACGTTTCAATATATCCGTAACATATTACACAGCGAATTCGCGCCCAGTCAACGACCGAAGGAATTTATTTCACGCTGCATCGCAGCACCTGCAAGCTCACAACTTTTGCATCACCGTCGCGCGCGTCAGCTCCTCGACATAGTCCATCAGCCGATCTGCAGCCAGGCCAGCCCGCGCTTCGTCACCGAGGGCAATTGCGCGCACCACATCGGCATGATGGCGCGCCGCGACCGGCAGATCATGAGCCACCCGATAGTGAAGAAAATAGAAGCGCCGCGACATCGCCTGTGCCGGGCCTATCGCGCTGGCGGCGTAGGGATTGCGCGCACAGGCGGCAATAAACTTCTTGATGTCATAGTAATAGCGCAGGAATCCCAAAACACCATCTTCCACCAGGGCCTCGAGACCGTCGGCCATCGACAGCAGTCGCTCCCGTTCCTCCGGCGTGGCGCGCCGGGCCGCATCCTGCGCGATCAGCCGCTCGAGAACGCGCCGCACATCAAGCAGAAGCAATTGCTGGGTGACATTGATCTCGCTCACCTGCGCCCCGAAACGCGGCACGACCTTCACCAGATACTC
>CAYYFR010000257.1:0-7473 GCA_964470865.1 uncultured Burkholderiales bacterium
ATCACACTCACCACTCGCGCAACGATATGCCGGGTCGTGTGCGTATCCAACGTCTCAATATAACGAGCCGAGCCATTGCGCTCTCGCGCCTCGATATCAAATGAACGAATTTGATTGCACACCGCCACCCCGCTGGTTTCGTGCCCGCTGATCGGCACAGTCAGCCCCATATTGCGGGCAAACGCACCGCCGCTGGTCACCGGCACCGCCATCGCCACGCCCAGCGCGTTGATTTCCTTTGGCGTCACTACCACAAAGCGATGCCGGTCGCGCATCTCGCGCCCGGCCACCGGGTTGGGGTCGATCCAGTACACATCGCCAGCGCCGGGGATGCGCCGGCGGATCATGTCAGCTCGCGGCCAACCGGTGCGCCGTCGAGCGCGCCGGCGGTCTGGCGCTTGAGCTTGGCCAGATTGCGCGGTGTCGCGCCACGCAACAATTCCTTCAAGGTATAGCGCCGGGGTTTGTCGATTGCCGCCGGACGCGCGGTAAGCGTGCCGTTGGCGACACTCAGTTCAAGCGCCTCACCCACTTCCACGTTCAACTGCTTGAGCATGG
Organism: uncultured Burkholderiales bacterium; assembly: GCA_964470865.1. GTDB lineage: Bacteria > Pseudomonadota > Gammaproteobacteria > Burkholderiales > JAEUOS01 > JAEUOS01. The sequence continues at coordinate 559 of CAYYFR010000257.1, forward strand.
GCGCGGGAATCGTGACGATCGCAGCGCCGCCTTGGCGGCGGATGTTTACAGTGGTCATGGGAGTACGCTTTTTCAAAAGTAGCACTATAGTCGCACATCAACCCAGTGTCTCTGACGGTGAGCCGAAAATCATTTGAACACAGCCCTTTTAATCACTTTCATTCCCGCCAATCTGCATAAACCGCTTGCGCAGCACCGCCACCAGCGTCGCATCCGCGCGCGCACTCGCCAGACGCAGCGGCGTATAGCCGGTGCGCAATGCACGCGCCGGCAGCCACGCTATCAGCATAGCGGTGACCGGCATGTTCTGCCCCCCGACCAGCGGCCATTGCCCGCTCCACTCAACAGCCAGCGCGGAGGAAAACGGCGACAGATAGGAAATGCCCCACAAATCGTCCGGCTCGTTGCCGAGTGAACCGAGCAGGTCGCAGTTGAAATGCAAATGCACCGCCGCGAACCCGCAGAGCGCCGAACGCACCGGGCTGTGCGCCAGCATCGCCACCACGCCCACAATCACCAGCGCTGCTAGCGCACCCCGGTCGAAGTCGGACGCTTGTGGAACTCCTTGTTGATGCCCTGCCAATTCTCCTCTCGCAGGCAGCCGTCGCGCCACCGGCCGACGCGACCGACGAGCCGGCGCATCGCCAGGCAACCCGCTATCGGCATCGAGGAGAACGTGGAGGCGTTTGACGATTTCCGGCGGCAGGTGATGGCGCGCTTTGCTCCCGCCATCGACCGCCTGCACTGGATGCGCCTGCCATGCACGCTGCGTGACGGCAATGCGGGCCATGTGGTGTTGCTGCGGGTCGAGAAGAGCGACAAGGTGCATACCGTGATCGGCGATGGCACCTGGACGCGCATGGATGCGTCCAACCGTGAAATGAACGCGGCCGAGATCGCTGATCTTTCCTACCGGCGTGGTGTGCGCAGTGCTGCTGCCGAGACGGTGCCGGTCGCGCTCAATCTATTGGAGACGGCAACCTGGCGCCGCTTCGCTGCGGCGCGTGGTTTGAAATCCGGTTCGTTCGCCGAGCAATTGCAGCGTATCGGTCTGGCCGACGCCACTGGCGACGAAGTGCGGCCGACGCGCGCCGCCGTGTTGTTATTCGCCGATGAACCGGGCAGCTTGCTGGCTGCGCACGATTCACGCGCTGACGTGCGGCTCATGGTCTATGACGGCAAGACTGCCGTGCCGGGTTCGACGCCGAATTTGCGCAAAGCGCCGAAGACGATTCGCGGCCCGCTGATTGAGCAGATTGACGCGGCGGTAAAGGTGGTGCTTGAGGAGTTGGCCGCTGGGCTGACACTTTCGTCGAGCGGGTTCAAGACCAAGCATGTCTACCCGGAGCGGGTGGTCAAGGAAGCGATTGTCAACGCGGCGATGCATCGCGATTACCGTTTGAACCGCGATATTTTCATTCGCGTGTTTGACGACCGCATCGAAATCGAAAGCCCCGGCGCGTTCCCCGGCAACATCACGGCGGCGAACATCAACAAGGCCGGGTCGAAGGCGCGCAATGCGCTGATCGCATTGAACCTGCGCGAATTCGATACGCCACCGAATATCGATGCGGGTGAAGGCGTGAAGATGATGTTCGCCGAAATGGCCGCCGCCAAACTCTATCCGCCGCAGTACGCGCAGAACCTCGATGCTGCGGTCGAGAACGTGACGGTGACGCTGTTCAACCTTGAGCGACCGAGCGTGTGGGATGAAGTGAGTGCGTGGATCGACCAGCACGGGTCGATTGCGAATGCTGAGCTGTGCAAGTTGGCCGGAGTGGATACGCTCAAGGCTTCCAAGCTGCTGATCGCTTGGCGCGACCAAGGCTTGCTGGTGCCGCTGCCAGACCGCGCCAAACGAAACATGGCCTATGCCAAACCGCAGGACGGCGGCGAAACACCGGATTTGTTATCTAAGGCTCTGGATAACAAACCGGAGTTTGATTAAAATTCAATATAAATCATGTAGTTACTAACATCGTTATTATCTTTTTGACGGCTTTGGAACCCGCAGGTCATTCTCAACACCGGGTGATAATGAAAACGGAGATCCCGAAAATCATCGATAAATCAAACAATTGCGCGCTCCTTCATTATCTTGCTGGCAAATCGAGAAGTTCGGACTTCAAGCTCCGGGCGAGGATCGGCCGGTCGCCTGGACGAACCGCTCACTGCGTTCTTTGCTTCGCGCACCTGCCCCGGCAGCGCCATGTTTGTCGGCAGCACCGGACGCGTTGCCGCTGACCCGCGCGGCGCGAGGAGTTGGATCGCCGGCTTGATGCTCTTGATAGCGAAGGCCCGTCCGGGATTCCCTGGGACGACGTGATGCAGCGAATTGGCTGCAGCAGTCTTTGACGCGCTTGCCAAACCGCGACGCGCGGCGAGTGGTCATCGCCACGGCGGTCGCGGAAAAACTCGCGGTGCTGAACACGGCGGCTTATTTCTCGGCGCCAAAATCACGCGCGGATCTGGCCGCATTCAAACGTCTGCTCAAGCACGTGCGCGGCGGACCGCGCTTTTTCGCTCCCCGCAGGTCAGGGTTGCCCGAGATCTTCGAGCAACGAGGCGGCCACGGCTTCTTCCGCGATCGCCACGCCTTGGCGCCGCATCGCCGGCGCCAAGGCGTCGTCCCACGCTGCCTCGACGCCGGCACCGTCCAGATCGCGCCGCGTGTGCGGGGCGTCTGTGGCGGCCGCCTCGTAATCCCGTGCCATGAAACGCCAGGGCCGCGCCTCCCAGGTGCGCATGACGTAGTTGGCGATGCGCAGTCCCGCCCAGTCGAAATCGCCGTGATAGCGCAGCCGGGCGCCGGCTTGCGCCAGTTGGGCGAGCAGGGTTCGCTGCGCGGCGGGCGGCATGCCGTCGGTACCGACCAGCGGGGCGCAGCGGGCGCCCACGCAGTCGGCGGCGATGGCCACCAGGTTCGGGTTTTCGCACACGTACACCGTCACATCGGCCACCGCCCACGATGGCGGCGAGCGCAACAGGCGACGCAGCGACAGGTAAGCGGGTTCGCCGAGTGCGGCAGGCAGCAGCGCGCCGGTCCGAACCGGCAGATTGAGGAACAGCGCGGGCCGGGCCAACTCGTTGACCAGCACACCGGCGCGCGCCCAGACATCGCGGACGCGCTCTTCTACCGCGTTGCCCGGCGCGTCGGCTTGGGCACCCGGCGCGTCGGCTTCGGCATCGGGCGGACCGCCCGGCTGCGAGAGCCCGGACTCGTATTGGCGCCAGGCCGCCAATACCAGCGTTGCAACAGCTTGGCCGTTGTCGAGCGCGTGCGCATTGCCGAGCGTTTCGGCGGCCAGTTGGGCGCGCGCCAGCCCGGCGACGGGGAGTCTGTGCAGCACGCTGGCCGCGCGCTCGAGTAGCTGCGCGGCGGCTGCGGCGTCCTGTCTGGCCAAGCGTTTGAGCAGGCCCGCCGCGGCCGGTGTGCCGAGGAACTCGGCAAGCGCCGGGTGCGCGCAGCCGGCCACCACAGTCGACCAACTTGCCAGCGCTGCGGCACGCATCATAGCGGTGTGCGGGATCGGGCCATCGAGCCATTCCAGCGCCTCGCGCAGCGAGCCGGCGATGCCGGCTTCGCGCAATGCGGTGTCAAGCGCCGCGACGTCGATCTGCATCGATTTCACCTGCCGCGGCAAACGCCGCGTCAGCAGGGCCAACGCCTCGCTTTCCGTAGCGCAGAGGGAGCCCAGGCGCAGCACGCCGGGTGGCGCGTCCGGCGCGGCGCGTTCGAAGTGGCGGCGCAGCCGCGCGCGCAAGCCAGCGAGCGCAGCGCCGCCGAGCAATTTCTGCAGTCGCGGATCGGCGCTATTCATGTCGGCGCGAACCGCCGGTCCGGATCGTCCTCGCGCCGTTTCGCGCGGCCATCCCAGGTCCAGCGCGAGACGAACACCGCGTCGATGCCTTCGCGCCGCTGCAACTGGCAGATCGACACGCCGGGCAGTTCCGCGTAGCAGGCCCACTCGCGTTCGCTGGTGATGACGAAATCGAGGTCGAACTCGCGGATCAGCCCCATGCAATGCGCGCGCGCCGCGTCGTCGATGCCGGCGAAGGCTTCGTCGAGCAGCATCAGGCGCGGCGCGTGCGGATTGCTGCCCTCGCTGTAGAAGCTGGCGATGGCGGCGAACAGCGGCACCGTCAGCCCAAGCGCGCGCTCACCGCTGGAGGCCGGCCCGGAGAGTTTGCGCCACTGCCCATCCTGCAGGCGTTCGACGCGGAAACGGTGCCAGCGGCGGTAGTCGAGCGCACGCGCGAGTTGATCGACCAGGCTGCCGCCGCCGTCGCCCGCGTGCCGTCCAGGATCGGCATCGCCGCGTTCGCGTTCGGCAGCGATGCGTTGCTGCAGCATGGCGCCGACGACGCGCCGGTCTTCCGCCGACCAGAGGTCGGCGCTGGTGTTCGCCAGCCGGGTGCGCGCGGCTTCGAGTCCGACCGGCGCGCCTTCGTCCTCGCCCAGCGGCTGCCATTGCAGGTGGTAGCGCACCCCGGTCGAGGTCGGACGCTTGTGCAACTCCTTGTTGATGGCCTGCACCCGCTGCTCGGCCGCGCGCAACAGGCGTTGCACTTCAGAGGCGATTTCGGCCTGGAGGTAGTTTTCCAGCACCTCGCTTTCTTTCGCGCTGAGAAGTTCGCCGCGCTCTGCGATATCGTCGGCCAGGCGCAAAACGATCTGATCCGGGCGTTCAGGCCGGTTGTGGAAGATGATCTGCACGACCAGGCCCCAGTCGCTGGGTTCGGCGGGCGCCTGATGGCCCAGTGCGCTCAGCGCGCGCTGCAATTCCTGCAGGTCTTCGGTGATCTGGCGTTGCACCCGGGTCCAGGCGGCCTCGTCGTCGGCGATGTGCGCCAGCGCCTGCTCGATGCGGCGCGCGAGTGTCAGCGCGGGTTCGATGCTCCAGGCGCCGTGCGGGTCCGGCATTTCGATGTCCGGCAACGCCGACGACAGCAGGCTGCTGGCGGCGAAATTGCGCAGCCGCGCCATGGCGCCCGCGCGGGCTTCGAATCGCTGCCGCAGCACGCTGTCGGCGGCTTCCGCCTTGGCTTCCGCGCTGACGCGCGCTTCGCCGGCGAGGCGGCGCTCTTCGGTGGCTGAACTCTGGGCCGTATCGGCCGCGCGCACCGCCAGGCGCGCTTCGGCCAGTTGCCGGCGCAGGTCATCGACCTGCGCGCCGACGGCCTGATGCAGAACCTCGAACCGGGCGCGCGCTTCTTCGGCTTCGGTGCGGGCAGCCGCGAGCCTTTCCTCGCGTTCCCGCAAGCGTGCCAGCGCCTCGGTTTCGCGCGATCGCTGCAACTGGAATTCCGGCTGCGCGCGGCGCCATTGCTGCGCTGCTTGCACCAGCCGGTATTGCGCGTCGTTGAATTGATCCAACAACACGCCGATCGGCGCCAGGGCCGGGTCGGCCGCCATTGTCATCACCTTGTCGCCCAGCAAATGCAGGGTGATCTGCGGGTCGGCGCGTTCCAGCACCGCGCATGCCAGACACAAGAGCACGTAGCGACGGCGATCGAATTCCGCCAGTCCGCGGGTGGCGTCGGACAGGTCGGCGGGGCGCTTGTAGAGCCGGGCGCCTTCGCGTTCGACATGCAGCACCCAACCCGCCTCGCGCGCGAACCAGTCGCGCAGCCGCTCGGCCTGGCGCCGCACCGCGGGGAAGTCCGGGTGCACGGGCGCCATCAGCGGTTGCATCAACAGCGCGCGCAAGGCATCGCGGAATTCCTCGCGTTGCCGGCGCGCCTGCAGCTCGCCTAAGTTCCGGCCGGCGCCACCCTGCCACGTCGCCATCAATTGAATTCCACCACGGCTGTGATCGTCAACCGGTGGTCGCGGCCGGCGAACACGCTCGCCGGTGTGAGCACGCGTGCGCAGCTATCCGCGCCCAAGGGTTCGAGCCGGATATGCAGCAGCCCGTCCCCGGTTTGCCGTTCGACCGGCGTCTCCGGCCCCGACTGCTCCGCCAGCGCTTCGCCGAGCAATTGCAGGAACAGGCCGAACGCCTGCGGATCGAGTTCGCCCAGTGCGGACAGGTGCGTGGCCTGGCCGTTGGCCAGACGCCGACGCGCGGCCTCCACCTGGCGCGATTCTTCATCGAGTTGGCCGGCCATGCGCGCGCGATCCGCGCTGCGATCCCGCACCTTGGCCTGCGGTCCGCGCGGCGCAGCTTCGCCGTACTCGCGCAGGCGCGGGTTGATCGTCAGCGGCGGCGCGTCGGCCCAACGGGTACTTGCCGGCAAAGCGTCATCGGCTTGCGGGTTCTGCGAAAAGTGGCGTGCCGGATGGAGTGCGAACGCGGCGCGCGCCAGCCGGTGACCCTCGAACTCGTTGTCGCACCCGGCAAACCAGCCCGCCAGCACGCGGAAGTCGGCGGATCGGTCGCTGCGACCGCTGCGCCGTTCGTTGATCGCGGCGATCGCGCCGAGCAATTGCGGGATCGCCGCGCGCGCCCGCGCGCGCAGCAACTCGGCCTGCGGCGGCTCGCGGCCGGTTTGCAAAAACCAGCCGCGCAGGCCCTGCCAACGTTCGCGCCAGGCCTGCCAGCGGGTGCTCGTTTCCGCTGCCCGATCGTGCGCGTCGCCTGGCGCGGCGTCGCGCGCCTCGCGTTCCGCCACCAGCGACAGTATCGGCTCGATGCGCGGTTCGAGCCCCTGCACCAATCGGGCGATGGCGTCCGAGCGCCGCACCAGATCGCCCATGAATCGTTCCAGATAGTCGATCAGGCGACGTTTGTAGCCGACCACCGCATTGGCTTTAGCCTGTTGCAAATCGATGCTGCGGGCGACGCCGGCCATGAAAGCCTGGGCGTTGTCGGCCAGGCTTTCGAAGACCCGCACCAGGTCGCGCAGGATTTCGTGTGCCCGGGCGACGTCGAGCCCGGCAGCGGCGGTGGCGGTGTCGAGCAGCGCTTTTAG
>CAYYFR010000258.1:0-1982 GCA_964470865.1 uncultured Burkholderiales bacterium
CGTCGTGCTGGCGCCGGTGGGCGCGTCGTTGACTGGCGTGACATCGATGTTCATGGTGCGGGCGAGGGTGTCGAGATCGATACCACTACTGCTGGTGCCGCCGTCGTCCTGGACCTGGAAGGTGAAGGCGGCGTAGCCGGCGCCGTTGGCGTTGGCCACCGGGGTGAAGACCAACCTGCCCAGCGCGATGTCTGTGGCGCTGATGAACTGGCCCGCGGCCACCGCCGCACCGTTGTTGGCAAGTACGCCGGCGCTGGCCAGGCTTACGATCTTCACCGCTGTGAACGCATTGGCCGGCGCATCGGCCGGATCGGTGAAGCCGAAGTCCGCGAAGCTGAAGGTGTAGGCCGCGTCCTCCAGGGTCGTCACGCTGCCGTCGGCGCTGACGGGCGCGTCATTGACGCCGCCGACTACGACGTCGGCACTGGCCAGCGCGGCACTGAACGCACTGGCGCCGCCGTTGACGGTGGTGTCGGCTACATTGCCTGCGGCTCCCGAAGTCTGATCCCAGGCGCGGAAAGTCAGGCCGCTTGCTACCGTGCCGTTCCAGTTCGCGTTCGCCTGGAAGCGTATGAACGTATTGGCGTCGGCGGCCAGCAGGCGTGCTGCGCCGGTAGCGGGGCTGCCGAAGGCGTTCCAGGCGCCCCCGTTGTCGATGCTGTATTGCCATGCACCGTTGGAATTGTCGACGGCCGTCACGGCGATGCCTTTGAACGCACCCGGGTCCGGATCGCTGACTTGGCCAAGGAGCAGGGCCGTGACGGCGGTACCGGAGTCGGACGCCAGGTCTTCCAGCGTCGGAGCCAGGTTGTTCGCGCCCGACAGAACAGGCGCGGTATTGACAAAGGAGACGTTGATGATGACAGATCCGGCGTTGCTCGCGGGTCCGCCGACGCCGGTATTGCCAAGATCGTTGGTGCCAACCGTGAACGTGGTACTGCCCGAAAAGCCAAATGTGGGATCGAAGCGCAGGCCGTTGAGCGCTGCGTCGATATTGGCGACGGTACCGGTGAGGGTCATGCTCGAATCCCCCGAACCGGTCCCGATCGAAAATGTCAACCCGGCTGTCCCGTTCAAGGTAAGTACCCCGTTCGCCGCCGTCAGTGCGATCTGCACCGGGCTGGTGCCGGCGTCGATGTCGGCGACCGAAACCGGATTCCCGCCCAGTGCTGAAAACACCAACGGGTTGTTGCTGGCGATGTTCTGGGCCGATGGCAGGCTCGAAGTCGGTGCGTCGTTGACCGCGGTGACGTTGACGGTCATTGTTCTCGGTGTCGCGTCGAGGTTGACTCCGCCGTCGGCGGTGCCGCCGTTGTCGCTTACCTGGAAAGTGAAGCTGGCGTAGCCGGCGCCGTTGGCGTTGGCTAGCGGGGTAAAGACGAGCTTGCCGGTATTGATGTCGGTCCGGCTCACGACCTGGCCGGTGGTCACGTTGACGCCGTTGTTCTTGAGCGTGCCGGCGCCCGGCAATGTTGTGACCTTGACGCTGGCCAGCGTGTTGGCCGGGGTGTCGTTCGGATCGGTGAAGCCGAAGTCGGCGACCGTAAACGTGTAGGCCGTGTCTTCGTTGGTCGTCACCGTCTTGCTGGTGCCGACGGGCGCATCGTTGAGCGCGGTGACGTTGACCGTCATGGTGCGCGCCGTGACGTCGAGATCCACACCGCCGCCCATGGTGCCGCCGTTGTCCTGCACCTGGAACGTGAACGCGGCATAGCTGGTGCCGCCGGCGTTGGCCGCCGGGGTGAAGCGCAGGTTGCCGGCGCTGATGTTGGCTGCCGAGACGAATTGCCCGGCCGCCACCGCCGCACCCGAAAGCGTCAGGCTGCCGGCGCCCGGCAGGGTGGTGACCTTGACATTGGACAGCGCATTGGCCGGGGCGTCGTTCGGATCGGTGAAGCCGAAGTCGGCCACGCTAAAGGTGTACGCGGTGTCTTCGTTGGTCGTCACCGTCTTGCTGGTGCCGACGGGCGCATCGTTGAGCG
>CAYYFR010000258.1:2082-7434 GCA_964470865.1 uncultured Burkholderiales bacterium
GTGTCTTCGTTGGTCGTCACCGTCTTGCTGGTGCCGACGGGCGCATCGTTGAGCGCGGTGACGTTGACCGTCATGGTGCGCGCCGTGACGTCGAGATCCACACCGCCGCCCATGGTGCCGCCGTTGTCCTGCACCTGGAACGTGAACGCGGCATAGCTGGTGCCGCCGGCGTTGGCCGCCGGGGTGAAGCGCAGGTTGCCGGCGCTGATGTTGGCTGCCGAGACGAATTGCCCGGCCGCCACCGCCGCACCCGAAAGCGTCAGGCTGCCGGCGCCCGGCAGGGTGGTGACCTTGACATTGGACAGCGCATTGGCCGGGGCGTCGTTCGGATCGGTGAAGCCGAAGTCGGCCACGCTAAAGGTGTACGCGGTGTCTTCGTTGGTCGTCACCGTCTTGCTGGTGCCGACGGGCGCATCGTTGATTGCGGTGCCGGTCATTGCCTTGCTGCCGGTCAATGCTGGCGCGACGCCGTCGCTGACGCTGGAGGCGATGCTGAAGCCGCTGTTGTAGTTGAGGCCGGGGGTAAAGATCAGCCCGGCCAGCAAGGAATTGACGCCGGCGATGGGTCCATTGGCGCGCCAGACGCCCGTGCCGGGAACATAGGTCGAAGTCACCGTGCCTGCAGTTCCGGTATTCAGGCTGCCGGCAGCGACATCGGACAGGCTCAGGGTTACCGTGACGCTTCCGCTGTCGAGGTCGGTCACGACAATGTCGGCAAGGTTCAGAGGTGTGTCTTCGGCATAGGTCTCCGCGGAACTGAGGCTGGTTGCCGTGGGTGCCAGATTCGCTTCGAATACCTTCGCGACCACGCCGTTGCTGTCGGCGGCGCTCTTGCCGCTCCAGACCACGACGAAATTGTCCATGTCGCGCAGGGCGATCGAAGCCTGTTGCTGGTCGTTCGTGACGTATTGGTGGACGCTGAAAGCGGCGGCCTCGGGGCTGCCGTTTGCGGCGAACTTGCGTACCCGTACATCCAAATTGTCGGAACCGGTCTTTTCGTAGGTGACGATGAATCTGCCATCGTCTGCCATCGCGATCGATGGGCTGGTCGCGTCGCCGCTGTCAACATAGAAAAAGAAGTAGCTCTGCGTTCCGTCGGCGTTGAAGCCACGCCCCCACACCCCCGGTACCAGCGCGCTGTTCTCCCGGTAGACGATGGTGAAGTTGCCGGCCGCATCCATGGCGATGGCGGCGGCGCCGTTGCTGCTCAAAGGCGTGTCCACCTGCGTAAGGCCGCCCTGCGCGATGCCGCCCGCATTGAAACGCTGGAAGTAGGTGTGGTTGTTGACGTCGAACGCGATCACGAAAGCGCCGGTCGAGTCCATCGCCACCGCGGGATTTTGCTCGTTGCCCGCATCGGCGGTATTGGCGCCAAGCTCGGTCGCATCGATCGCGCCGCCATTGGCGGAGAAGCGGCGAAAGAAGATGCCGGCGCTGTCGCCCGAACCCTGCCCTTGCCATGCCACGACAAAGGCGCCGGTGCTGCGGTTCATGCCGATGACCGAGTTGGCCTGGGCGCCGGTGGTGGTGGTGTTCACCGCGATCTCGCCGGTCAGCGCCGTGCCATTGGCGGCAAAGCGGCGCGCGTAGACGCCGGTCTGGTTGCCGTCCTGGCCGTCGCTGGTCCAGGTGACGACGAAGTTGCCGGCCGTGTCGGATGCCACGCGTGCCTGGTTCTGTGCGCCGGCCGTGGTGGTGTTGACCAGAACCTCGCCGGTCAGTGGCGTGCCATTGGCGGCAAAGCGACGCGCGTAGACGCCGTCGCGGTTGCCATCCTGGTTCTGGCTACTCCATACGACCACGAAATTGCCGGCTGCATCCAGCGCCACGGCCTGCTGGCTGCCGCGGTTCAGCGCCGCGGTCGTCTGGTCGTTGCTTGTGGTGGTATTGACCTGGAACTCGATGCCGAGCAAGCCGACCCAGGCCTGTTGCGTCGCGGAATCGACGGCGACGGTCGCCTCGATCGGGCCGCTCGCTTGCTCCAGAACCCAGTTGCCGCCGAGCAATGCACTGCCGGTGGCATCGGTGCTGGCGGCCACGTCGGCGCCGGTCAACGCGGCAAGGTCGCCTACCAGCTTCTCGCCCGCGCTGCCGGCGGCGACGTCGCAGCCGTAGATCAGGAGGTCGGCGTTGGCGGCAAGCGCTGCGCTCCAGGCGGCGATCTCGCCGCCGCGTTGCGCCAGAGTCGTTTGGTCGAGCGTGACGTTGCCCAAACGGATCTCGCCGGCGCCGCCATGCGAAAGCAGGTGCACCGCGTCGATGCCGCTGCGCCCTGCCAGCACCTGGCCGATGCGCGCGATGCCGTCTTCGCCGGCGCCGATCTCGATGATTTCGATCGCGCGCCCTTGGGCTTGTTCGCGCGTCAGAGCATCAATCAGCGCCGCGCGATTGGCGACACCGGCGTCGATGAACAACAGTTCACGCAGCGACGTGTGGGTGTTGGCGACAACGCTTGCCGCGTTGGTCGCCGGGTCGACAAAGCCGCCGTTCGGATCGAGCAAGCGTTGTTCGGGGCTCTCGACCGGCGTCGCAACCGGCATCAGTCCGGCCGTCAGGTCGGCCGAATACAGGATGCGCGGCTCGAGCGGCTCCATGAGCGGGCGCTCGATCGAACGGCGCGGGCGTTTTCGGAACCACCACATGGCGGGGGAGTGCGCTTTGCAGGTGAGGTTGCGGGGCGGAGTCTGGCTCAGCCCTGCAGGCGCGCGCGCACCAGCGGACCGGTGGCGTCGATGCGCAGCCGCTGTCCTTCGGCCGGCGCGCGCGGCTTGCGCGGTTCTGGCGCGGGGGCGGCGCCGCTGTCGTTGACGCGCTTGATGCTGTCTTTGGGCGCGCCCGGCGCACGCTGCGCGGCCGGAACGTCGGTGCCCAGATGGGCCTTGCAGCGCAGCCCGGCCGGCAGGCTGCCGTCCGGATTGGGCAAGGCCAGGCGCACGCGGTAGGTATTGCTGGCGCCGTCGATCAGCTTGTCCACCAGCACCACACGGGCTTCGCGCACGCCGGCTCCGGGGAATTCCGGGGTGACGCTGATCGACGCGCCGTTCTTGATGGTGCCGAACATCTGTGCCGGCAGCACCACCTCGACCCGCAGCGGATCGACCATCGCGACCCGGAACAGCGGCTTTTCCTCGACCCGTTCGCCCACCGAGAGGTAGCGGTCGGCGATCACGCCGTCGCTGGGGGCGCGGATGGTGCGCAGGCCCACCTGCGCCTGGGCCAGTTCGAGTTCGCGCTCGGAAGTGCGTTTCTGTTCGCGCGCCTGCAGCACCCGCTCGTCGGCGATGTGCGCTTCGGCGCGGGCCTGGTCGAGCGCCTGCGCGGCGATGAACTGGCGTGCTACCAGGTCTTCGGCGCGCACCAGCTTCTGGCGCGTGAGCACGGCGTTGGCCTCGGCGGCCTTGAGTTCGGCGACTGCCTGCGCCTTGCTCAAGGCGATGCCCAACTGTGCGCGCTCGACGTCGGTGCGCAGCACCGCAAGGGGTTGTCCTTTGCGCACATGGTCGCCGCGCTCGGCGCGCAGCGACTCGATCACGCCGATCACCGGGCTGCCGACGTCGGCTACCTGGAACGGTTCGATCAGGCAGCCCAGGGGTTGCGCGGCGGGCGCGGTTTTGGCATAGGCCACGGCGCAGGCGATCGCGAGGACGGCAAGGCGGATGCGTTGGTTCATGGTGTGTAACCTCCGGAAAAGGCGAGATCGCGTTCGGCGCGGGCGTCGGCGCGACACAGGGTTCTGCGTTGGCGGGATTGCGAGATTTCCTCGAATATCTGCGGGATGGCGACGGCGATGCGCGCCGCGAGCGGCGCGCGGTCGGCCAGGCGGCAGGCGGCTTCGCGCCACGCGCGCGGCAGCGCGCGATCGATCAGCGGCGCGGTAAGGGAGAGCATGACCTCGAAGCTGCCGGGTTCGCCGCGGCGTGCCGCGCGGCCGATGAACTGGCGGTCGATGCGGCGCGCAGCGTTGTGCTGGCACAGGATCACGTGCAGGCCGCCGCGCGCGGCGACGCCGGGCCCGAGTTCGATGTGGGTGCCGCGCCCGGCCATGCTGGTGGCGACCGTGATACGCCCGGCGCCCCCGGCCTGCGCGACGATGGCGGCCTCGGCGCCGTCCTGGCGCGCGTTGAGCAGGGCATGCGCGATCCCGGCGCCGTCGAGCAGGCGCGACAGGTGTTCGGATTCGGCGACCGTGGCGGTGCCCACCAGCACCGGGCGGCCCTGCGCACTCACTTCGGCGCAGCGCCGCGCGACCGCGCCGAACAGGGCGGCGTCGTCGCTGTACAGGCTCGCTTGCAGGCGCTGGCGTTGCGGCGGCGCGTGCGGCGGTACCCGCACCAGCGCCAGGCCGTAGATCGCGCCCATTTCGCCCGCGCAGCCGGCCAGGGTGCCGCTCACGCCGGAGAGGTGCAGGTAGCGCCCGAAAAAGCGCTGGTAGGTGATTTGCGCCACGGTCCGGCCGCGCGCGCTGGGCGCAGAGCCTTCCTTCTGTTCGATCAGCTGATGCAGGCCGCGCGACCAGGCCCGCCCGGGCGCGCCGCGGCCGGTGGAGTCGTCGACGATCAGCACGGCTCCGTCTTGCACCACGTAGTCGCGATCGCGCTGGTACAGGTGCAGGGCGGCCAGCGCCAGGCCCACGCAGTCTTCGCGATGGCGTCGGTTGGCACCGCCGCCGGGCCATGCGGCCACCCGCTCTTCGCCGCGCGTGCAAAGGGTCACGCGGCGGGCGGCCAAGTCGAGGGTGAAATCGATGCCGCAGGCCAGGCTCGCTGCCAATTCCAGGGCGCCGGTCGGCAGTGCGGTTTCGCCTTCGTTTCCGGCTGCGCGTGACAGCACCAGCGGCACGCGCGCCTCATCGATCAGCACGGTGTCGGCTTCGTCGACGATGGCCACGCACAGGCCGCGCAACAGGCTCGGCTGGGCCTGGGGCGTGCTGCCGCCCAGGCGCCGCGCACGTTCTGCCAGATCGCTTGCGGCGCGCGGGTTGGCAAGGCTGTCGCGCAGGTAGTCGAACACCAGTTCCTTCGCGGTGCAGTAGACGATGTCGGCGCGGTAGGCCGCGCGCCGCGCGTCGGTGGCCATCGGCTGGGTGATCGCGCCCGTGGAGAGGCCGAAGGCGGCATAGAAACCGGCCAGGGCGGCGGCGTCGCGCGCTGCCAGGTAGTCGTTGGCGGTGATCACATGCACCGGCGCGCCGGCCATTGCCGCGGTCGCGGCGGCCAGGGCGATGGCCATGGTCTTGCCTTCACCGGTGGCCACCTCGGCCAGCCGTTTGTCCAGCAAGGCGCGTGCGGCGATGATCTGGCTGGCATGGGGGCGATAGCCGAGATGGTTTTCGCAGGCTTCTAGCGCCCGCGC
>CAYYFR010000259.1:0-7409 GCA_964470865.1 uncultured Burkholderiales bacterium
CAGCGGCAGGCCGGAGACGAAATTCTTGGTGCCGTCGATCGGGTCGACGATGAACGCAAGTTCCGCCGTGGCGATCGCATCGAGCAGCCCGGCGTCGTGGTGCACCGCTTCCTCGCCCACCACCACCGCACCCGGAAACGCCGCCAGCAGCGCGCGCGTGATGTGCGCCTCCGCCGCTTCGTCGGCTTGGGTGACGACATCGAAGGCCGAGGTTTTTTGCCGAATCCGGTCGGGTACCAGGCGGCGGAAAAGCGGCATGACCTCCACGCGCGCAGCATCCGCGAGAATGGCGCCGACGCGACGAAGATCGGATAGCGAGAAATGCATGGGAACCTGTGAAAGCGAATTGCAGGCCAACCGGAATCGAGGTCGCCTGTCGCGACGCGGCTACAAAGTATCGCGCAATGCCGCCAGAAAGCGCAACGCCGGCTGCGGCAAATGCCTGCCCTTCAACTGCGCCACCGTCAGCGGCTGGCGCGGAAAGGCGCGCTCCTCGATCACGCGGGCGGTGACGCCGTCCTGATCGCGGCCGAGCGGGGTGCCCACCTGGATCTGGAACGACACCGCGTCGTTCGAGCGCACGAAGTTGCGCAGCAATTCGAACGAATTGGATTCCAGCGCGACCTCGGGCTTCAATGAACTGTGCGCGAAAAAGCCGTCCAGCAACGCGCGCGCGCCGAGCGTGGCATCCGGCATCGCCAACGGGTAGCGCAGGCAATCGCGCATGCGCACCGCGGCCTTCGCCGCCAGCGAATGGCCGGCCGCCATCACCGCGCACAGGCGCTGCTCCACCTGCATCAATACCGTGAGATCGGCTGCGGGTTGCATGCTGTAGACCAGCCCCAAGTCCGCCTCGAAGGCACGCAGCGCCAAAACCACCGCCTGGCGGTCGCAAATGCGCACCCTGAAATCGATGCCGGGGTTGGCCGCACCCATGCGGTTGATCAGGTCGGGCAGAACCGAGAACGACAGGGCCTGGCTGGCTGCGATGCTTACCGTGCCGCGGCGCATGCCTTTCAAATGTTCGATCTCGGTCTGGATGCGCCCGAAATCGGCGCGTTGCGCACGCACATGGTGCACAAACAGCTCGCCGGCGGCGGTCAGGCGCATGCCGCGCGCGTGGCGTTCGAACAATGCGGCGCCGAGTTCCTTCTCAAGATCCTGAACGCGGCGGTCCAGTGCCGAAGGCGTGATGAATAGCGCCTCGGCCGCCTTGCGGATCGATCCGGCGCGCGCCACCGCGTCGATGTAACCGAACACGCGCAGGTATTGCAGCGACAAATCTGTCTCCCAAACGCCGCTCGTGCCGGCCTGAGCGTTGCAAAAAAACGAACGGTGCATGGCAAATATAGCACTGGCGGCGCTGCACTCGTGGCATCCATCATGCATGACACGGTCCGGCGCACCGTTCCTTGCATGCCTGCCACACTATCCCTGGAAGACCCAAAATGATCGATCGTCTGTTTGCCGCGAGCCTTGCCGCATGTGCGCTCGCGTTTACCACCTACATGCCGGCGGCCGCGGCGCAGACAAAAATAAAGATGGTGCTCAACTGGAAATACCAGGGCCCGCAGGCCTGGTTTTTCATCGCGCAGGACAAGGGTTACTTCAAGGCCGAGGGGCTCGATGTCGAGATCGACCAGGGCGAGGGCTCGGCGGCGTCCATCATCAAGGTCGCCAACGGCTCCTACAACGTCGGCTTCGGCGACATCAACGCCCTGGTGGAAATCGTCTCGAAAAAGCCCGCCGACGCGCCGCTGGCGGTATTCATGATGTACAACGTGCCGCCATTCACCATCGCGGTGAAGAAAGACAGCCCGATCAAAACGCCGAAAGACCTCGAAGGCAAGACCATCGGTGGCCCAGCCAACGACGGCGCGCTGAAACTCTTCCCGGCATTCGCCAAGGCCGCGAAGATCGATGCCTCCAAGGTCAAGATCACCAACATGACGCCCAACCTGCGCGAGCAGATGTTGAAGCAGGGCCAGGTTGATGCGGTGTTCGGCTACATCAACACCATCTGGTTCTCGGCCAAGGCCTTCGGCATGGATCCGGAAAAGGACCTGCGCTTCATCAACTACGCCGACCATGGCCTCGACCTCTACAGCAACGCCATCGTGGTTTCGCGCCAACTGGCGAAGGACAATCCGAATGCGGTCAAGGGTCTGCTCAAGGCGATCAACCGCGCCATCGGCGACACTCTGGCCAACCCGGATGCGGGCATGGATACGGTGTTGAAACGCGAGCCCCTGGTCAAGCGCGAGATCGAGAAGGAACGCCTCCTGGCCACCATCAAGGAAGAAATGAGCGCGCCCGAAATCGCGCGGATCGGCGTCGGCGATGTCACCGACCTGCGCCTGGAAAAGACCATCAACGTGGTAGTCGAAGCCAACGGGCTTACGCGCAAGCCGAGCAAAGAGGAAGTGTTCTCGCGCGCCTTCCTGCCGCCGCGCGCCGAGCGCCTCTCCAAACTTGTGGTTACCGGAAAGTAGGACGTATAACCATGGATCTGCAACTCAAGGACAAAGTGGCGATCATTACCGGCCCCGCCAAGGGCATGGGTGCCGCCATCAGCCTGGCCTTCGCGCGCGAAGGCGCGCACCTGGCCTTGGCCGGGCGCGACACCGGGGCCATCGAACCGGTGGCCGCTGCGGCGCGCAAGGCCGGGGTCAAGGCGATCGTGGTCGCGTGCGACGTGACCGACTCGGCCGCCTGCGACCGCCTCGCCGCACAGGCCGCAGCGCTTGGCGACGGGGTCGATATCCTGGTCAACGTCGCCGGCGGCTCCGGGCCGATCGGCAAGACCGGATGGGAAACCACGCCCGACGAGTTTGACGAGATCGTCCTACTCAACATGAAGGGCTGCTTCAACACCATGCGCGCGGTGCTGCCCGGCATGATCGAACGCAAGAGCGGCAAGATCGTCAACGTCGGCGGCACTTTCGGCATGCGCGGGCGCGCCGGACGCATGGCCTATTCAGCTTCCAAGTGGGGCCTGCGCGGCATCACCAAGAGTTTCGCCCTCGAAGCCGGGCCCTACGGCATCAACGTCAACTGCGTCGCCCCCGGCATGGTGGACGGCCCGCGCTTTCGCGACAAGGTATGCGCCGACATGGCCAGAAAGCTGGGCATCACGCCGGACGAGGCCGCCACCCGCCACGCCGCCGACTACGCCCTGCGCCGCATCACTGTCGACGCCGACGTGGCCAATGCCTGCCTGTTCATGGCCTCCGAGGTATCGCGCCAGATCACCGGCGTGGACTTGCCTGTCGACGGCGGATGGGCAGGACTGTAGCGGCGGGCAAAAGTAAAAACCTGCTTTTGCGCGGCTTGACTTGCAAAAAATCGCTGGCGCAGCCAGTCGATTTTTCATAGCAAACTACTACAAAACTGCGAAGGATCTTGCGTTATGCAACAACCTGTTGATCTGGTTATCCATGGCGGGCTCGTCGTCTCCGACAGCGCAGTCATCGCGGCATCGGTGGCCGTTCGCGGCGAGGTGATCGTAGCCGTTGGGGCGGATGATGCGATGCCACCGGCCATGGCCCGCTTCGATGCGAGCGGCCTGCATGTGCTGCCGGGCGCGATCGATTCGCATGTGCACTTCCGCGACCCCGGCTACACGCACAAGGAGGACTGGGGCACGGGCTCGGCGGCGGCAGCCTGCGGCGGGGTCACCACGGTGTTCGAAATGCCCAACACCAACCCGCCCACCGGCACGCTTGCGGCATTGGCGCTGAAGCTTGAACACGCGCAGGTCTCGCATGTGGACTATGGCATCTACGGCCTGCTCGACGAAGACAATATCGATCAGCTCGAAGCCCTGATCGACGCCGGCGTCACCGGCTTCAAGTGTTTCATGGGCAATACCTTCGGCAACCTGCCGGCGCCCTCCGACGGCGCCATTCTGGAAGGCTTTGAAATCCTGGCGCGGCGTGGCGTGCGCTGCACCGTGCACGCCGAGAACCCGTCGATCATGGCGCGCCGCCAGGAAAGAATGGAAGCCGCCGGCCGCGCCGACCGCCATGCCCACCTGGCGGCGCGGCCCGAGGTGTGCGAGATCGAAGCCATCGGCCGCGCCATCGCCTTCGCCGAATGGACCGGCGCGCGCCTGCACATTGCGCACCACAGCGCGGCCGATTCGCTCTATCTGCTGCGCGACGCCAAGCGCCGCGGCGTCGATGTCACCGCCGAGACCTGCCCGCAATACCTGCTGCTCAATACCAACGATCTCACACGCCTGGGCAGCATGCTGCGGGTGAACCCGCCGATCCGCGACGCGCGCCACAACGAACCCCTGTGGGAAGCGCTCAAGGAAGGCGTGATCGACATGATCGCCACCGACCACGCGCCGCACGCGCCGGATGAGAAAACCCGTGATCGCATCTGGAATTGCGACTGCGGCTTTCCCGGCGTGGAAACCCAGATGCCCCTGATGCTGACCGAGATCAACCGTGGCCGCGCGACGATCATGGATTACGTGCGCTGGAGCGCGGTCAATCCGGCCCGCGCCTGGGGCCTCTACGGCACCAAGGGCGTGATACAGCCCGGCGCGCATGCCGACTTCGCCCTGGTGGACCTGAACCGTGAAGCGGTGATCGCCAACGAAAAGCTGCATTCGCGCAGCAAATTGACGCCATGGAACGCGCGCCCGGTCAAGGGTGTGCCGATCCACACCATGGTGCGCGGACGCTTCGTCATGCGCGAGGGCGAACTGGTCAGCGACTCGCGCGGCTGGGGCCGTTCGGTCAAGGCCTGGCAGGCAATGCCGGCACCGGCGCCGCGCAATACCGACAAGACCATGGGCGCGATCGTCGCCGCCGGTGGCCCGCATGCATGAGGTAACGCGGCTTCTGGCCGGGCTGGTCGCACGTCCTTCGACCACGCCGCCGGGCGACACGGTCGCGGTGTGCGCCGAGATCGCATCGATACTGCGCGCGGCCGGCTACCGGGTGGAGATCCACGCGCGCGCCGCCGGCGTCGACAACGTCGTCGCGGCGATCGGCTCGGGCAATCCGGTTCTGGCATTCAACACGCACATCGACACCGTGGCGCCGGACACCGGCTGGCTGACAGATCCCTATGCCCTGACACCGGTGGCCGACGGCCGCCACGCCGGACTGGGCGCGGTCAACTGCAAGGGCAGTGCGGCGGCACAACTGTGGCTGGCGCAGGAAGTTGCGCGCCACGGCGGGCCGCAGCAAGGCACGCTGGTGTTCAGCTTCGTGGGCGACGAGGAACGGCTCGGGCCCGACGGCACGCAATTCCTGGCCGAAACCGGCCTGTTGAAGCCGGACATGCTGGTGATGGCTGCGCCCACCTCCAACACTCTGATGGTAGAGGAGCGCGGCGTGCTGTGGGCGCGCCTGGTCACCTCCGGCCGCGCCGCCCATGCCGGCGACCCATCCGCCGGGGACAACGCGATCGAACGCATGGCGCGCCTGTTGGCCCACCTGGGCCGGGTGCTTGGTCCGCGACTTGCGCCCCGGCGCAGCGGCGCGCACCAGTCCACCCTCAACATCGGCACCATTGCCGGCGGCGCCAACACCAACGTGGTGCCGGCGGCCTGCACCATAACGCTGGACCGGCGCTTGTTGCCGCGCGATGAAACCGTGGTCGGCGCCATGCAGGAACTCGACGAGGTGCTGCAAGGCGCGGGCGAGCCCGCCGGCACCTGGAAGATCGAACTGATGACCGGCACCAACGGCTTTCGCATGTCGCCGGAGCAGCCGCTGGTGGCCGCGTTCGGCAGGGCGGTGCAAAAGGCGACAGGGCACGCACCCGAATTCCGCGTGCCGGTGGGCGCCAGCGACGCGCGCTTCCTGTCCGACAGCGGTGCCCAGATCGTGATCTTCGGGCCCGGCTGCGATCGACAGGGCCACGCGGCCAACGAGGCCGTGGATGAGTCCGAACTCGTCGCCGCCGGTGCTGTCCAGCTGGAAGTGGTGCGGGAATTGCTGGGGCTTGTTGCATGACCCAAACCGTCGGCATCCACAAGATCCTGTGCAGCGGCCCGGCCGACCTGGCGCAGGCGCAGGCCCTGCTGGACGACGG
This sequence comes from uncultured Burkholderiales bacterium, assembly GCA_964470865.1. Lineage (GTDB taxonomy): Bacteria > Pseudomonadota > Gammaproteobacteria > Burkholderiales > JAEUOS01 > JAEUOS01. The sequence continues at coordinate 6,055 of CAYYFR010000259.1, forward strand.
TACGCTCCGCGCCGACGAGATTGTCGCGGTGATGGGCAAGACCGAGGGCAACGGCTGCGTCAATGATTTCACCCGCGACTTCGCCACCCAGGCCTGGTGTGCCCTGCTGGCACCCAAACTCGGGCTCTCGCCGCAGGCCGTGCACGAACGGGTGGCGTTCGTGATGTCGGGCGGCACCGAAGGCGTGCTCTCGCCGCATTTCACGCTGTTCACCCGCAGACAAGGCGGCACGCCGCTGCCAGGCGTCAAGCGGCTGGCTGTCGGCATCGGTTTCACGCGCGACTTCCTGCCCGAGGACATGGGGCGCATGGCGCAGGTGACCGAAACCGCACGGGCGGTGGCCGATGCCATGCGCGACGCCGGCATCGACGCGCGCGACGACGTGCATTTCGTGCAGGTCAAATGCCCGCTTCTGACTGCGGCGAAGATCGCGGCGGCAGCCGCACGTGGCCGCGCTACGGTGACTCACGATACCTACGAATCGATGGGCGCCTCGCGCGGCGCCTCCGCGCTGGGCGTGGCGCTTGCCCTGGGCGAGGTGGACGCAGCGGCGCTGTCGGACGAGGTGATCTGCCGCGACTGGTCGCTCTTTTCCGGCCGCGCCTCGGCCTCAGCCGGCATCGAACTGGAAAACAACGTGGTCATCGTCATGGGCATGAGCGCCGCGGCCGCCAGCCCCTGGGTGATCGACCATGGCGTGATGCAAGACGCGGTCGATGGCGCCAGCGCGCGCGCCTGCCTGCGCCGCCTGGGCTTCGACCCCGAGGGCGACACCGACGCCATCGCCGCGCGCGTGCTCAACATTTTCGCCAAGGCCGAAGCGGCGCCCGATGGCATGGTGCGCGGCGCGCGCCACACCATGTTGAACGACTCCGACATCAATTCCACCCGCCATGCGCGCGCCGCGGTCGGCGCGGTGCTGGCCTCGGTTATCGGACAGACGTCGATCTATGTGTCTGGCGGCGCCGAACACCAGGGCCCGCCCGGCGGCGGTCCTTTCGCGATCATCGCCCGCGCATAGCCGACCGGAAGAACATAGAACCCGATGGCCGCCTACATAGAACTCGACCGCGTTTCATTGCTCTACCCGGGCGACGTGCTTGCGCTCGACGCCACCGACATGAAGATCGCACAGGGCGACTTCGTCGCCATCGTCGGTCCGTCGGGCTGCGGCAAATCGACCATTCTGAAACTGGTGGCGGGCCTGATTCCTGCCACCGGCGGCAACGTCAGCGTGGCCGGGCGCGAGGTGAGCGGGCCGTCGCAGGGGGTAGGCATGGCGTTCCAGAACCCGACCATGCTGCCGTGGCTGACCATCCGCGACAACGTCATGCTGCCGCTCAAGATCGTGCAGC
>CAYYFR010000260.1:0-7359 GCA_964470865.1 uncultured Burkholderiales bacterium
GGTCAGCTTGCTTACCGTCACGCCAAAGCCCAGGGTGCCGTTGACGACCGTGTCGTCGCTGTAGTCGCTCGGTGTCGCCGGCAACGTGCCGCCATGGTCGACCAGGCTGCCACCGACGCCGACGAAGACGCCGACATTGCTCAGTGTCAGCGTCATCGCGTCGGCGTCATTGGTGGCGCCGCTGGGCAGGAGCGCGCTCCTCACCTGCCCGAGCGCGATGTTGAAGTCGCCCTTGGCCACCAGTACGCCACCCAGCACGTTCAACGCGACACCGCCCTTGACAGCGAGGTCTACGCTGGAGGTGAGATTGCCTAGCGTAGTGGCATTGAATGCCGCCTTCTCCGCCGTCAGGTCCATGCCCGTTGTGGCGAGCGTGCTCCAATCGAGCTTGGCCACCGTGCTCACGCCATCGCCATGGACAGACTTGTTCAGAAGCGCGTCGACGTCATAGGCATGGAACACCAGCAGGTCTTCCAGGCCGATCAGGTCGCCGTCGAAGTCGTCTAACGCAACCCCGAGGAAGCTGCGGTCATCGGTTGTCGCAACCAGATCGGCACCGCGATCCTTGATGCTGACCAGCGTCAACCTGGTGACGGTGGCGCCGAAGCCCAGCGTGCCGTTGACCACGGTCGCGGCGCTGGTGGTTCCGGAGAGGCTGGCGCCGGTACCGACGAACAGGCCGACGTTGCTCAGCGTCAGCGATACCGCGCGCGCGTTGGTGAAGGCGACACCGTTGCTAGGCGCAGTCGTGCTCACTTCGCCAAGTTCCAGTTCGAACCCGCCTCGGGCCACCAGAACGCCGGAAAACGCATCAAGCGCCAACGTGCCGCTGAAGCGGGTGAGGTCGGTGGTGTTGGCGAAATTCATCGCGACGGTGGCCGCGCCGGGGCCGGTGGAAACCAGCACGCCGGCCAGATCGCGGCCCGAGCGATTGACCTCGACGGTCAGATTGCTCGCATAGAGCTTCAGGACATCCATCCCGAGGAGGCTGGCGGAGGCGATCGAGCCTTTCAGCGCATATTTGGATGCTGCCTGGGTGGCGAGGCTCTGGTCGGTCGTCGAAAAAACGATCAGGCCCAGTGTGCCGCCGGAGAGTTTCAGCCCGATCTCGCCGTTGCTGCCGGCGGCGCCTGTCAGGGCAATGTTCGCTACCGTCGCGCCGAAGCGGAGTTCGGTTTCCACGCGGTCATCGATGCCGTCGGGGCCGGCGGCGTTGTTCGGACCAATCAGGTCCGCACCACTCAGGACATCGGTCTTCTCGATGCTGACTGTGGCTTCGAGCTCGAGAACGTTTTGCAACTTCAGTACTACCGCGCCACTGGCCCGCGTGACATCGGCCGTGCTGGCGAAACTCATGTCGACTTGCGGCGCACCCGGCGGCCCGGTCGACACCACAACGCCGCTCAGGGTCTTGCCGCTGCGATTGACCGCGATCGACATGTTGGTGGAAGTCAGGGTGAGCCCGTCAACTCCCACCAGGCTGGCCACGCCAAGCGTACCTTTGACTGCGTACTTGGCGGCCGCCTGCGTCGCCAGGCTTTGATCCACCGTGGTGAACACGATCACGCCCAGGGTGCCATCGGCCAGGTTCACGCCCATTGCGTCGGCCATGCCGCGCCTGACGCCCACGAACGCCGTTTCGATCGTGGCGCCAAAGCGAATCTCGGATTCGATCCGGTCATCGATGCCGTCCGGCGGGCCGGTCGCGCTCGGGCCGGTCAGGTCGATGCCGCTTAAGAGGTCGGTCTTCTCGACATTGAAAGCTCCCTTGAGGTAGACGAAATCCTGCACCTGCATGGTCACGCCGCCGCTGGCGCGAATGACATTGGCGGCGCTGTTGAACTGCATGTCGATGCTGGTGCCGTCGCCCTTCGCTACGGTGATGCCGGCCAAGTCGGCCCCGGAGCGATTGACTTCGAGCGCCAGATTGTCGGCGCTCAGGGTGATCCCATCCACGCCGATAAGGCTGGCCGAACCAAGCGTGCCCTTGACCGCATATTTTGACGCGTCCTGGACAGTCCTGGCTTGGTCAACCCGGCTGAAAAGCACGATGCCCAGCGTGCCATCGGTGAACTTCAGGCCGGTTTCATCCGCGGTGCCGCGGCCGGTGCCGATGAACACATCGTTCAAGGCCGCGCCGATCCGCAGTTCGGTATCGATCACGTCCTTGATGCCGTCCGCGCCGGCCACATTGCCTTGGCCGAGCAGGTCCACGCTACCCGGAGTATCGAGTCGTTCCAGCACGAAAGAGCCGCTGGCCGCCACAAAGCCTTCGATGTCCAGCACGAGGTTGGTGGCCTCAAGGCGCGCGAAGTTTTCCTGGCCGGCGCCAAAGCTGACGATGACATCGTCGCCCCCGGTGACGATGGCTTCATTGATCTGCCGCCCGGTCGTGTTGACCTTGACGGCGACGTCACCGCTGATGGTGAGCCCGCTTACGCCCACCAGTTCCACCGAACCGGACGCGGTGAGCGCGTAGGTCCAACTCATCGGAGTGGCCGGGGTGGCGCCGAACTCGCCATAGAGGATGAAACCGAGATCCTGGCCGGTCACGTGCATGCCGACCTGCTGCGCGGTGCCGGGATTGGCGCCGACGAACAGGTCGATGGCGCCCGCGGCGATGCGCAGTTCCGGACTGGTGGGCCGGATCTCGACAAGCGTGCCGAAGGGCGTGCCGGTCAGGTCGTTGATGGTGATGCGGTTGTCCAGCGGCGTCGGGTCCTTGAGCAGCAGATTGGCGCCCGCCTTCACGCGTACCGCACCGTCGTTGATGCTCGCCTTGAGGAAGTCGAAATCCACCCCGAAGTCGATGTCGCGCGCGCCCATGGACACGATGGCGCTGAGGTTGTCGAGTTCGATGAAGGCGGCATTCCCCAGCGAGCCGGTCGCCAGCAGTTCGCTCAGGTCGAGACCCAACACCATGCTCAGATCGAGATCGGCGCCCACTTCCACGGTGGCCGAACCGGTGGCGGTGACGCCCAGATCGATCAGGGAATCGCCCAGCGCGAGGTCGGCGGTGAAGCGCGGATTGAGCGAAAAATCGACGTGAATCAGCAGTTTCGGCGCGCCATTGTCGATCACCAGTTCCATGCGCAACAGACCACCGCCCATCTTGAGATTGATGTCGTTGACGATCGCATCGAGCAGGCCGCTCATGGTCGGGCCGGCCGCGTCCACGCTGGCGAAATAGGCCGCGACGGCGTCATGCAGTTTCAGCAGGTCGCCGATCTTGTAGGGCGCGCCGGTGAATATCTGGTTGACGCTGCGGTCGATGGCGGGCAGTTTCGTATCGAGCGCGGAGACATCGCGCAACTGGTCGCCCAGGCTGTCAACCTGGGTGAGGAAATCCAGGAACAACTGCTGGAAGTCGAGGTTGAGGAACTTGACCAGCAACTCACCGGAGGTGCTGCCCGGCAATGCGGTCACGATGACGTTGAGGGGATTGCCGATGTCGGCCCAGGTGAAGATCAGCCCGGCGTCCACCAGCGTGAACGCCGAAGACCCGCCCGGAACCAGTGCCGCGACGGAGAAGTTGCCGGAGAATTTCAAGTCGTCGGCGGCGGGATTGCCTTGCAGATCCACGGTGAAGAAGTCGAGCGCGCTGAACGCCGACAGCTCATAGGGGCGGATCAGGTTGTCGAGTTCACCGGTGATGGGATCGGGTCCGGGTTCTCGCAGGTCGATGGCCACGCGCACACCCGGATCGAGTGTGACCGACCCGTTTGTGAGGCTGACCTGGATGAAGCCGATACGGCCGGTCGCCTCGATCTCGCCGATGATCTGGATGTTGTCGAGCACCAGTTCCGGCCCGGTCACGGCCGTGGTGTCGAGATAAAAGCCGTCCGCATCCACGCCGATCACCACGTGCAGCACCACATCCACCGAGAAGGTGGCGGAGCCGCTCAAGCGCAACTTTCCGCCGAAGGCGTCGACGTCGAGCGTGGTGGCGCCGCCGAAGGTGCGTTCCACCGTCACGTCGAACCGCGCGAAGCCGTTGGCGTCGGTCGTGAGTATCACGTTGCCGGGTGTGGAGTCGAGCCCGTCGAGCAGCGTGGCCAGGGTCGGGAAGTCCTGGGCCGCCGACTGCAGTTCTGAAATCAGGAAACCCGACGGGCCGCCCTGCAGCAGACGGGCGAACATGGATTCGCTGTCGCCCAGGGTCTGGGTGCCCGCCTGCGGAGTACCGCGAAACTCGACCGGCCGCAGGATGTTGTCGGGCAGGCCGATGGGCGCCTCTGCCTTGCCGATCGCGGTGATCACGTTGCCCAGGCCATTGGCGACCAGCGGAACCTGTTTGGTGGCCACGGCCTGCGACAGTGTCCGATCGAATGCAAGCGCCTGCAGGCCGTCCTGGAATTTCTTCAAGTTGTTGGCAGACACCGACTTGAATACCTTTTGCACATTGACAAATGCGAGCGCCATCGGCTTGGTCACCACCAGATTGACCATGCCGGCACCGGCCACGATGGCCGCATCGCGCGTGGCGGCCGCATCTTCGCCGAGGATCACCAGCCGGTTCTTGTTGCCGGCACCGCCGTCGAACGTCACCCCGCCGGCCACGCGGATGCGGCCGTCGAATTCCACTATATCGTTGCCGGACAAGCCCTTGATCAGAATGCGATCGATCGTCGAGGCCTGATAGACGCCAACCACCAGAGAGTCGATCAGGACGGCAATCAGGCTCGGATTCTTGGCGTCTTGCGCGACGGTGATCAGGTTGTCGCTGGCGTCGCCGTTGATGGTGAGTACGGATTCGGCGGTCAGGTAGGTGGAAGCATCGTCCATCTTGAAGGCGCCACGCCCCCGCTCACCCACGACCAGCACGTCGCCGAAATCCTTGCCGCCGGCGCTGATTTCACTGGCATAGGAAATCGCGGTCACCGGCGCGTTGGGCAGGCTCGATCCGAATTCGCGGAACGCCAGATGCAGTGGCGCGGCGGCGAGCGCCTTGCTTTGCGCGACCACCACGCCCGACCCATCGTTGGCGATGCCGGAATCGAACGGCTTGAGTACCGCGGTGAAAATCTTCAAATGCGCAGGCGCACGATTGAGCGCGTTGATGATGTCCTGCGCTGTGCTGGTCGCGCTGATCTTGAAAACCAGCAGCCGCGCGGCGCCGCCACCGGCCAAGGCGTTCAGTTGCTCGTTGCCCTTCGTCACCGCGCCATCGACGACAAACCGGACATTGTCGCCAGCGATAAACGCACCATGCCCGGTGAAGATGAGGTCATTGTTGGCCCCGGCTGCCGCCACCTCGGCGGAACCAACCGAGACGCGGCGATAGTCACTGTCCGAATCCGCGGGATTGCCAAGCGGATTCAAGGCACGGAATACGCCGTCGATGCCGCCCACCAGCAGGACGTCGGTGAGGGTCTGGCCGACCCGGACACCGACGGTCTTGCCGGCTAAGGCATTGAGGCTGCTCAGCAACGTCGGATCGGTGATGGCGGCGAGGACCCCTCCGGTGAGCGTGGATCCGTTGACAGCCGTCGTTGCCTGGTCGGCCAGCAGTTTCAAATCACGTGCCGCCAGCGACCCGTTGACGGAAACCACGCGCGCCAGCGTAACCCCTACGCCAGTCAGCTTGATGGCGCCACCGTCGGTGCTGACGGTGACGCGCACCGGCTGGGCGGGGGCGGTCTTTGAAGCAGCCTCGATCGCGTTCTTGAGGTCGAGATAAGTGGTCGCGGAGGCCAGGTTGACCGTGAAGCTGGTGCCGTCGCGCAGGTCGATGCGGATGTCTCCCACGGCCGCATTGGTCTTTCCGCCCGTGTCGCCCGACACCTTGACTAAGGCCAGCGACTGCAATCCATTGACCGGCAGCGACGCATTTCCGGTGGCCGCCGGGGTGATGTCGGTCCAGTTATTACCGCCGTCGACAGTGGCGTAAATGTGCGCGTCGTCGACCGCATAAGCCACCTCCCAATTGGTGGGGTCCATCACGATGCTGGTGACGGTCTTGGCGCCTGGAGGCTGCGTGGCGGCAGCGACAAAAGTTCCGGTTATCCCGCGCCACCAGATCTGGCCGCCAAAAGCCGCGTAGGCAACCTGCGCTACCGCGGTGCCATCGGCCTTCCAGCCGCCATAGGCCAGCGCCGTCGGTCTGCCCAGGTTCGGCGGCTGGACATTTTGCGCAGTGATGCCGCGATCGAGACTTTCATACAAACGCGTATTGCCGGCTAACAAAATCCGATCCGGATTGATCGCGTTGACGGCCAAGGAGAGCGCGTTGAACCCGCTTTGCTCGGCTGCCAATAGCGCCGAGTAAGCGGCTTGATTGGCACCCGGCGCCTTAAGCGTTTGCGACGTATAGCTCAACAGCTTGTTGTTCAAATCGAAGACCTGAAGTTGAAGGTGTTGCAGGTTATTGCCCAGCAGATAGCGCAGCACAAACACGGGATTGCCGCTGACATCCCTTACGATTCCAACAGCCTGCGCATTGCCGTCCCCCTTGGTCACGGTGGACCAGATGCCCGAATCGCTGGCCGTTTGCACCTGGTTGCCGACGTCCTGCGCGCCGGCGAACAGGATGTCATTGAGCGGATCGTAGGCAAGGCTGCTGATCTCGCTCAACGACAGGTTGCCGTTGAGCGAGACCCATTCGCGATCGGCCGCGACGGTACGATCGAGCAGGCGGAAAAGGCCGCCATCGTCGGCCTCGTAGAAGACCGTGCCATTGCTGCTCAGGAACATCGTGCGCGAATCGCCATGCGGTGCGGACCCGTTGGCACCGCTGCCGACCACCTGAATCTGCTGTTCCGCCAATTGGCCCGGAGCGGTATCGACGTAAAAGATGCGCGCCACCCATTCCGTGCTGCCGACAGCGCTTTGCGCCAGGGGCGCCGGCTGGATGGATCCGCCGATATAGATGTAGCCCGGATTGACCGGATCGGCAACGAGTGAAAAATGCTTCACGCCCTGGCTTTTCTGCAGCGCGTTGAGGGTCTTCAGTTGCTGGACCGAGCCCTGAATCAAGCCGACGCCGCCCTTGAAAAGCGACTGGCCCGTCACCGGGTGGCCGATTGAACTGATCTCGCGCTCGTCGTTAATGATCTGGAAGCGGAACTGCAACCTGATCGGGTCGAACTTCACCTCGATCACGTCCAGCGGGGCCGGCAACTTGACCTTCCAGGCATCGTTGATGGCCTTGGCAATCGCGGCGGCCACCCCGTCCATGCTGGTTGCCGCCGTGAAATCCGGCTTCACATCCAGCGCGGGCTGGCCGCCCAGCGCAATCGAAAATCTGGTGGTCCCTGCCAGGGCTTGCCAATTCGCGACCGTGGTATTTTCGATATTTACCAGCGCGAACTGGTTTGATTTGTTGTTCGAATCGCGGCCGATCACGACACCGGCGGTGGC
>CAYYFR010000261.1:0-7190 GCA_964470865.1 uncultured Burkholderiales bacterium
CGTGGCCACGCCCGCATAGAAGAACTTGCTCACGCCGCTGCGCAGGATCACCTCGCCCATCAGGAGGAACATCGGCACGGCGATCAGGATGTAGCTGTTGGCATTGTTCCAGACCACCGAGCTCAAACCCTGCAGGCCGATGTAGCCCTTGCTGAGCATGATGATGAGCACGCCGGCAATTCCCAGCGCAAAGGCCGTCCATTGGCCGACCAGCAGAAAGATCGCCAGGGCGCCGAACAGGACCGCCATCAATACCGCCGAACTCATGGCCAATAGCGCCTTTACGGAAGTTTGCGCACGCGATCGAAGAGAAATGCCAGCAACTGCAGCACCAGCAGCACGCAGCCGACCACCATGATGGTCATCGGAATGTATTCAGGCGTGTTGAGAACCGAAATGGCGCGCGTGTTGCGCACGTAGGCATATTGCACATGCAGGGCCAGGAAGAAGGTAAGCGTCAGCGTGAACAAAAGGCTGGTCGCCACGATGAACCAGCGCGCTGCTGCCAGCCAGCCGCCGCGCAGGCGGTCATACAGCAGCTCGATGCGAATGAAGCCGCCCTCGCGCACGGCGTAGGCCAGTCCGAAGAAGATGATGCCCACATTCAGGTAGCCCGCCAGCTCATCGGCGACCATGGTGGAGTGATTGAACATGCGCGCCACCACCTCCACGCATACCAGCAGCAGGATCAGGACGATCGACACGCCCGCCAGGACACCTCCGGCTTGCACCAGACGATCCACCAGGCGGGCGATCATCTTCTAATCCCGCAAGCCGGCAGCAGATTGGCGATGCAGTCGGCAGGCGCGCAAGCTAGCGTCCCAGGGCCGCGCGGATTTCCTTGACGGCGGCCACACCATTGGGGCCATGTTCCTCGCCCCAAGTAGTCCAGTAGGGGCGCATGCGCTCGGTCAGCTTGTCGATCTCGTCCTTGGGCGGAACGAACAGGTCCACCGCGTACTTGGTGCGCAGCGTCTCCAGGTCGCGCACCTCGTCGGCCGCGTTCTGTTTGGTCATGCGCGGCCCCCATTCGACGGCCACCGCGTCCAGCGCGGAGCGAAGCGCGGGCGCCAGCTTGTTGTACGCGGCCAGGTTGACCAGCACATAGTCCGGGCCACCGACATGGATGTTCGGCAGGTAGCCCCATTTCACGAACTCGTGCCACTTGGCGCCCACGACGTTGAATCCGGCGGTCACAAAGCCGTCGACCACACCACGCTCGACCGCCACCGGCACTTCGGCCAGGGTCAGAGAGACCGCCGCCGCTCCCAGGCGCTTGAGCATTTCATTCTGCTTGCCGTCGGTGGTGCGGAACTTGCGACCGGCGAAATCCTCCAGCTTCTTCACCTGTGCGCCACGGCCATAGAGGTTTTGCTGCGGCCACTCGAAGTAAAACAGGGTCTTGACACCGGCCTTCTCGAACTCCGGTTCGGCATATTTTCGAATGATCGGCCATACCTTGTTCAACTCGTCGGAGGTGCGCACCAGGAACGGCAGGTTGGCCACCGAAGCCAGCGGCACGGCACCGGAGATAAAGCCCGAATAAGCCTCGCCCAATTGCACCTGGCCCAGGCCGGTTGCGCGCACCACCTCGTTGGCCTTGAACGGAAACTCGCCGGCCGGGCGCACCGTGATCACCAGTTGCCCATTGGTACGCTTCTTGACCTCGTCGGAAAATTCCTTGAGCCTGAGCGTGATCGGATGGGTCGCGCCGGGGAACGCGAACATGTCCCATTGCTGCACCTGGGCCTTGACCGAGGCGGCAAAAGGCAGCACGGCCAGGCAGGCCAGAGCGTACGCCACTGGTTTGATCAGTTTCATTGTCTCTCTCCCTGCTTGTGGTTGATGAACCTTGCGTCTGCGCCTGCCGCCGCCGCAATCGCCTGCATGCGCCATCTGCAGGCATTTCAACAGGCTCTGGCAGAAGGCGTTCGATCCACTGCTCGATGAAGCGATTGAAGCTTCGCCGCAAGCTAAGTTATCATGATTCGCCTATCGGCGCATGTTCGATATGTCGAACGATCAATGCGCCAAACGAATTTCACCAAAAAGGAGAGTTCCATGGCTTCAAATTCCTACCGCGTGGTGTGGCCGCGCAGCGCCCGCACTGTCGAGGCCAAACCGCTGGCGCCGCGCCTGACTTCGCTGGAGGGCAAGACAATCGGTTTCGTCTGGGATTTCCTGTTTCGCGGCGACGAAATCTGGCCGCTCCTGAAGCAGGAATTGTCGGCGCGCTACACCGGCCTCAAGTTCGTCGATCACGACACCTTCGGCTCCACCCATGGCGAGGACGAACACCAGGTGCTGACGACGATGCCGGCGAAAATCGCAGAGTTCAAGGTCGACGCCATTGTCTCCGGGATGGGCTGCTGAGGGAGCTGCACGCCCGCCGTGTTGCGGGCCAGCGCAGTGGCCGAACAAGCCGGTGTTCCCACCGCCTCCTTGTGCTGCGAAGGATTCGTGGGCCAGGCCAGGTCGACTTCCGAAGGCCTGGGTTATCCCAATCTGCAGGTGGCCCGTGTACCCGGCCACGTCGACGTGCAATCGCTCGAAGAGTTGCGCAAGAACGTGCTGGCCGTCACGGTCAACGACGTTATACGTTGCCTCACCGAGCATGTCGAGGCTGCCCGCCCCAGCCGCGACCCGGGGCCGCGCGAGATCGTGTTCGAAGGCAGCTTCGAGGAAGTCAATCGGCTGTTCCTGGAGAATCGCTGGAGCGACGGCCTGCCGATCGTTCCGCCGACGCCTGAAAAAATCGCGGAGTTCCTGGCCTTCACCGACCGCTCTGCGGACGACGTTCTAGGCAAGCTGTTGCCGGACAACCGTGAAGCGACGGTCTGGAACATCGCGGCCAATGGCGTGATGGCGGGATGCCGGCCCGAATACATGCCGGTCCTGATCGCCGCGGTGGCGGCAATGGTCGATCCGCTCTACGGTGTCGAGCACAGCGGCAACACCCCCGGATCGGAGACCCAGATCGTCGTCAATGGCCCGATTGCCCGCGATCTGGGGTTCAATTACGAGCAAGGGGCGCTGCGCGACGGCTTTCAGGCGAATACCTCGATCGGCCGTTTCTGGCGCCTCTACCTCAGAAACGTCGCCGGTTTCCTGCCGCATCACAACGACAAGGGCACCTTCGGCGGCACCTGGCGGGTGGTGTTGGCCGAGAACGAAGAGGTCCTGCGGCGCATCGGCTGGAACAACGTGGCCGCCGACATGGGTATACCGGCAGGCGCCAATGCGGTCACGATTTCGCGTTTCACCGGGGCCAACGTGGTGGCCTCGGTATTCGGCGACACCCCGGAAAAATGCCTGCCCTATCTGGCCGATGCGCTGGTCACCCACACCACCTGGGAGGTGATCTTTACCGTCGGCATGTCCACCGGCATGTACCGTCCCATGCTGGTCTTGAGCCCGGTGATCGCCGAAACCATCGCCCGTGCCGGCTGGTCGAAGGCTGACGTGCAACGCTGGCTGTACGACAACGCCCGCATGCCGGCCCAGCGCTTTGAGCAATACATGTCAGGCTGGACCAACCTGGTGCCGGGACGGCGCTCCCTGCTCGAAATGTCGCGCCTGGGAAAGGCGCCGCGCGCATTCGGTGCCTCCGCGGACCCGCAGCGCCTGGTGCCCATTGTGGGCAAGCCCGAGGATTTCATGATCGCCGTCAGTGGCGACGCCTTGCGCTCAAACTGCTACGTGCTGGTGCACAACGGCATTCTCGGCTTCCCGGTGAGCAAGACGATTGCCCTGCCGGCCCACTGGCAGGACAAGCTGGCGCAGGCTTCCTGAGCCAAGCCATCGGCAACCCATGTCTGATGCATCCGAACGCGCGTGGGTCCTGATTCCGGCGGGTCAGCGCGGCAGCGGCGAGTGGATCGACGACACGCTCGCTGCGCGCACGCGCGAAGCCGGCATGGAGACCCGCGCCCCCTTGGCCGGACGCTTCCCGCGCACCCGCGTCGAGGCGGTACCGGCGCGCGATACCGACGCGTTTGTCGATGCCCTCTACTGTGCGCGCGGCTGGACCGACGGCCTGCCGGTGGTCGCGCCGACCTTAGCGCGGGTGCGCAGCATGCTGCGTTTCTCGACCCGCAGCGCGGAACATTCGCTGGGCGAAGTCGATCCCCTGAAAGGCGTGGCCAGCATCGAGAAGGTCGCGGCCAACGCGGTGATGGCGGGTTGCCGTGCGCAATACTTTCCGCTTGTTTTGGCCGCCGTCGAGGCGATCCTCGATGCGGATTTCAACCTGCGCGGCGTGCAGACAACCGATGAAAACGTGACGCCCTTGGTGGTGATCAGCGGGCCGGTGGCGCGCAGGCTGGCGGTCAACGCAGGGCTCGGCGCGCTTGGTCCTGGCTGGCGCGCCAACGCCACCATCGGCCGCGCGCTGCGCCTGGTGATGAACAACATCGGTGGCGGCTGGCCTGGGTCAGTGTCTTTCGCCGGATTGGGGCAACCCGGCCGCTACACCCTGTGCCTGGCCGAGAACGAGCTTGAAAGCCCGTGGCAGCCCCTGCATGTCGATGCCGGCTTCGCGCCGGATGCCAGCGTTGTCACGGTGCTGCGTGCGGAAAGCGTGATCAACGTCACCGGCGGATTGGCCGAGATCGCCAGCGTGATGGGCAGCGCGGCGTCCGCGTTCTCGACCCTGTGGAGCGGCCGCTCCACGGTAATTGTCTCGCCCGCGCTTGCCAACTCGTTGGCCGCGCAAGGCATGAGCAAGCAGGCGGTCGGTGAATGGCTGTTCGAGCATGGCCGCCGGCCTGCCGATGAGTGGCGTTCCTCGTGGCTGTTTGACACCATCGGCGATATCGAGCGCTGGCCGCAAGCGGTGCGCGATGCCGCGCAACAGGGCGCCGTACCGGCCGTGGCGCGTGCGGAGGATCTGGTTGTGGTGGTCGCCGGCGGCAGCATTCCGATACCGCAGCACGTCTATTGCCCTTCCTGGGGTTTTCCGCCCGCGCGCATCAGCCGGGCAATCCGCCTACCCGACCTCTGGGAAGAAATGCTGGCCCAAGCGCAGGCCGCCGAACATGCACCACTGGGGATCGCATGAGTGCTGGCGACTTCGAACTGGCGGTAGTGGGCGGCGGCATCGCCGCGCTTACCGCGGCCTGGCACGCCGCGCAGAATGGCGCCCGCGTGATCGTTTTCGCTGGTACGGATTTGCCCGGCGGTCTGGTCGCCAACATCGGCGTGCTCGAGGGCTTTCCGGCAGCGACCCCGACAGCCGGGCTTGCTCTCGCGGAACAACTGCAGGCCGAGGCAAAGGCGCTGGGCGCCTGTTTCGAATTCCATGCGGTGGAGCGCCTGACGAAGAGCGGCGCCGGTTTTGCACTGAGCGCGGCGGGCCGCGACTGGCGTGCCAGCAAGGTCATCGCCGCCACCGGTGCACACCTCAAACCATTGGAAGTACCGGGCGCGGAGCGCTTTCGCGACAACGGCGTCCTGCATTGCGCGTGGTGCAACGCCGGCCTGTATCGCGGCCGTCCGGTGGCGGTGGTGGGCGGCGGCGATGCCGCGTTTCAGGAAGCGATCCACCTGGCGCACAAGGGCGCGCGGGTCACCATAGTCTTGCGCGGCGAGCAGGTGCGCGCGCGCCGTGTGTTGGTGGAGAAAGTAGCGGCCGACGAGAGGGTGAAGCTTCTCTGGTCCAGTGAGGTGGTGGCAGTCAACGGCGAAACGCATGTCACCGGCATCGACGTCCGCGATCGCGCCAGTGGCGCCACCGACACCCTCGCCTGCGACGCGGTGTTTCCGTACATTGGCCTGGCCGCCAACAGCGGGTGGCTGGGGGACCTGGTCCTGCGCAATGGCGCCGGCGCGGTGCCGACCGACGCGAACATGCGCACCAGGACACCGGGCTTATACGCCATCGGCGCGCTGCGCCAAGCCTACCGCGGTCGCCTGACCGACGCACTGGGCGAGGCCAGCACGGCCGCAGGCGCCGCCTGTGCCGAACTCGATACTTCGCGGTAACGGCAAACTCGACTCACAACCAGCGGGAGAACACAGCATGCGCGACTACCTTGCCTGGCGCCTGGCTTTCGGCGTCACCACGCCTTCGACCAATACCGTGGTGCAACCGGAATACGACGACATGCGCCCGGCGGGCGTGACCAATCACCTCGGGCGCATGGTCATCCCGGACATGCCGATCGCCAACAACGACGATTTCGATCGTTCCATCGAACTGATCGACGCCGCCCTGGAAGGCGCGGTCGAACGGGTGATGGACGCCAAGCCGAATGCCTTCATCCTGGGCATCTCGGCATTGGCGGTGTGGGGCGGCACACCGGCCTGGGGCGATGAACTCAAGGCCAGGATCCGCCGCGTTGCCGGCTGGGACATCCCGGTGGCCATCGCCACCGATGCGGTCGTGGCGGCACTGCGCGCGCATGGCGTCAAGCGCCGGATCGCCGTGATGGAGCCCTACTACCCGTCGATCGAACCGAGAATGCAGGGCATGTTCGGACCGTCCGGCTACGAAATCGTGCGTTACAACCACATGCGCGGCAAGAGCCCGGCCTCGTATTCCATCCTCACCGCCCAGGACATGATCCAGGGCATGCGCGCCATCGACGGCCCGGATATCGAGGCGATCGTCCAGTTCGGCGCCAACCTGCCGATGGCCCGGCTGGCCGATGAAGCCGAACGCTGGCTCAACAAGCCGGTCATCAGTGTCAATGTCGCCACCTACTGGCACGCCTTGCGCATGAACGGTATCACCGACAAGCTCTATGGCTTCACGCAGCTGATGTCCAGGTTCTGAGAATCACCGGCCGATCCGGCGCAGCCATCGTTGGTCCGGCAGTAGTGGACTGTCGCATGGCTTCGAGGCGCGCGATGGCCGCAACGGTCAGCGCAGCCGGAGAATGTCATTTTGCCAATGGCGACATGGTTTCCAAAGAGAACAAGGCACGACAGCAACCCATGGCGGAGGGTGTCGGTCTGAAGCCATGCCGCAGCATCACCAGGCCTGCCCCGACACGCCCCGGGCAGCACAATCTACGCGGCCCGAAGCCTGCGGCAAGCAAGCGGCCAAAGGCGCGACCGCTGCAGCCACATGGCATAATTCGACGCTCCACGGGAAGCTTGGGAGAGTGGTTTAATCCAGCGGTCTTGAAAACCGCCGAGGGGGCAACCCTTCCGTGAGTTCGAATCTCACAGCTTCCGCCAAGGTTTCT
>CAYYFR010000262.1:0-7156 GCA_964470865.1 uncultured Burkholderiales bacterium
GCCCGCCGGCGGGCAGGTCGTAGGTCATTTGCGGCGCGCCCAGGTTGAGCTTTGCGTAGTCGATCAGGTTGAAGTCGGCTTTCATGCCCGCTAGCAGGGCGCCGCGGTCGGTCATGCCCAGGCCCCGCGCATTGCGTTGCGTTTGCGCGTGCACCAGGAACTCCAGCCCAAGTTTCGGCCCACGCTCGCGGTCACGCGACCAGTGGGTGATGAGGTAGGTGGGATAGCTGGCGTCGCAGATGTAGCCGCAGTGCGCGCCGGCGTCGCCCAGGCCCAGCAGTGTCGCGGGGTGGCTGATCATCTCGCGCACCACATCCAGGTTGTTGTCGGTGTAGTTGTAGAGCGGGAAGTAGAACTTCTTTTTGCCGCCGTCTTCGAGCATCAGGTCGTAGGCCACGTCTTCCGGGCTGCGGCCGGTGGCTTTGGCGATGCCGGCCACACTGTCTTCGAACCTGGGCTCGTAGTTGGCGTGGTCATGGCCCAACGGATAGAGCTTGTGGAAATCGCGCGTAATGCTTGCCAGGCGCCAGTTTTCCGGCGCGGTGGCGGCTTCCATGATAAGGCGCGCGCGCATTGCCGGGTCGGCCAGACGGATCACCCGCTCGGCCAAGGGCAGGTGGGCGATGGTGGCGTAGCCGGGCGTCAAGAAAAACGGGTTCATCGAGCACTCAAGGCCGTGCACCATGCCGATCGGGCGGCAGGCCACTTGCGCCTTGATGTCCAGGCCCTCATCGCGCGCCGCTCCCACACGTTGCATCACGCTACGCCATTTTTCAGGCATGGCATCACGCTGCAGCAGCGTGAAGCTCAAAGGGCGGCCGCTGATCTTCGCGCAGTCGCGCAGGATGTTGAATTCGGCGTCGATATCGTCGAAGTCCGAGATCATCTGCAGCACGCCACGGCCGGTTTCACCCACGGCTTTGGCAATGCTGGTCAGCTCGTTGGAGGCCACGCCGAAGGTCGGCGTTTGCTCACCGCGCGAGGTGCGATGCACGAAGGTGCGCGAGGTGGTGAAGCCCAGGGCGCCAGCCACGATCGATTCCTTGACCACAGCGGCCATTCTGGCGATGTCGTCCGCGCTGGCCTCTTCACGATTGGCGCCGCGCTCGCCCATCACGAACACGCGCACCGCGGCATGCGGAATCTGCGCGCCCAGGTCCATGATGCGCGGCGTTTTGGCCAGCGCGTCCAGATACTGCGGAAAGCTTTCCCACTCCCACTTCACGCCTTCTGCCAGCACCGCGCCGGGAATGTCTTCCACCCCTTCCATCAGCTCCAGCATCCACTGGCGCTGGTGCGGCCGGGCCGGTGCGAACCCGACGCCGCAATTGCCCATCACGGCGGTGGTCACGCCATGCCACGAACTCGGTGTCATCAACGGGTCCCAGCTGGCCTGGCCGTCGTAGTGGGTGTGAATGTCGACCCAGCCGGGGGCCACCAGCAGGCCGCTGGCGTCGATGCTGCGCTTGGCGGCAGCGGTGATCTTTCCGGTTTCGGCGATGCGCCCGTCCTTGATGGCCATGTCGCCGGTGTAGCTTGCGGCACCGGTGCCGTCGATGATGGTGCCGCCGCGGATCAGCAGGTCATGCATTTGGATCTTCCTGGTTTGCGCGCTTGTTGCCGATTCCCGCCTTCGCGGGAATGACATTTACAAGACTGGTCGAGTGTGAGGCCCGGGTCGGGCGCGAATTGCGGCGATGAATGGCAACTGCGGCATTGGTTTGGATACGCAGGGTAATGATCATACAGCGCACACGGCCACCCTGTGGCGACCGATCTCCTCGCGCGTACGGCGCCCCCAACCGCCACCCCATTCCGATGTACCATTCGCCTCCCTGCATTTCGCGTCGGTGCCGCACAGCACCCGCCTATGGAAATAGCGATACTTTTCGCCCTCATCATTCTCAATGGCGTGTTCGCGATGTCGGAAATCGCGCTGGTGACCTCGCGCAAGGCACGCCTGCAAAAAATGATCGATGAGGGCGATCGCGGCGCCGCGGCGGCCGCGCAACTGGGGGCCGACCCCACGCGTTTTCTTTCCACCATACAGATCGGCATCACTTCGATCGGCGTCTTGAACGGCATCGTCGGCGAAGCGGTGTTCGCGGTGCCGTTCGCCCACTGGCTGGAAAAGTTCGGGGTGCCGTCGGCGATCGCCGGCTATTTCGCCACCGGTCTGGTGGTCATGCTGATCACCTACGTCACCATCGTGCTGGGCGAACTGGTGCCCAAGCGCATCGGCCAGGCCCGGCCCGAAGCTATCGCACGCATCGTGGCCACGCCCATCGGCTGGCTGGCCGCCGCCACCCGCCCCTTCGTGCTGCTGCTTTCGGGCTCGACCAACAGCGTTTTGCGGCTGATGGGCCTGAAAGACATCCAGGGCATGGCCGTCACCGAAGAGGAAATCCACGCCGTACTGCAGGAAGGCACCAGCGCCGGCGTGATCGATTCGAGCGAACACGCGATGGTGCGCAATGTGTTTCGCCTGGACGACCGGCAGATCGGCTCGTTGATGCTGCCGCGTGGCGATGTGGTGTGCCTGGACGCCGACGATCCGCTCGAACAAACCCTGACTGCCATCGAAGAGTCCGACCACGCGCGCTTTCCGGTGGTGCGCGGCGGGCTGGAAAACATCCTAGGCGTGATCAACGCGCGCAAGTTTCTGTCACGCATCGCCCGCGGCGAAAAGGCAATGCTTACGCAAGACCTGCAGACCCCGCTGTACGTGCCCGAAACGCTCACCGGCATGGAGTTGCTCGACAACTTCCGCGCCTCGGGCACGCAAATGGCCTTCATCGTCGACGAATACGGCGAGGTGCTGGGGATCGTCACGCTGCAAGACCTGATCGAGGCGATCACCGGCGAATTCCAGCCGCGCGATCCGGAAACCTCATGGGCTTTCCAGCGTGACGACGGCTCCTGGTTGATCGATGGCCTGATTCCGCTGCATGAACTCAAGGACCGCCTGACCCTCGATACCGTGCCCGACGAAGACCGCGGCCGCTACCACACCTTGGGCGGCATGCTGATGTTCCTCACCGGGCGCCTGCCGCAAGCCGGCGACTGTGTCGACTGGGAAGACTGGCGCTTCGAGATCGTCGACATGGACGGCAAGAAGATCGACAAGGTGCTGGCCACGCGGGTGCCGCAAGCCGCAGCCGCCGCCATCGCGGTCGAGAGCAAGTAAGGCCGGCGAACGGCACCGCAAGCCGCGGCGCCCAAGCTACTTGTCAGTCCAGGGCAACTCTTTCCACAGCGCGCGAAAGCGCGTGTCGTCGGAGCGCAATTCGGCCTCATAGGCCGAAGGCCCCAGATAGCGGATCGGTGCGAACGCACGCTCGGCCGCGATCTTGAAGGCCGGATCGGCCACTGCCTTCTCGATCGCTCCCGCCAGGCGCGCACGCACCGCCGCCGGCAGGCCCTTGGGCGCCGCGATGCCGCGCAAGGACGCCATCTCGAAGGCGAAACCCTGCTCGCGAAAGGTCGGCCAGTCGGATGCCATCGGCAGGCGCGCGGCGGTCATCTGACCCAGGCAGCGAATCGGCGAACCACCCTTCAGGTACTGCAGCGCTTCGCCCACATTGATGGCCGCCACCGTGATGTGCTTGCCGATGATCGCGGTGCGCGTATCGGCGCTACCCTTGAAGGGCACATGGGTCATTTGCACGCTGGCGCTTTTCTCGAAAAACAGCATCGCCAGGTGATCATCCGAACCGACGCCGGTGGAACCCACGGTCACCACTTTCGGATTGGCCTTGGCGAAGGCCGCCAGATCGGCCAGGCTCTTCAGGGGGCTTTCGTTGTGCACGCAAAAGGTGCCCGGATCGTCCACCACATTGCCCAGCAGGTCGTAGCCCTGCCAGTTCCAGGCCACCTTGCGCTCGATCGGAATGCTCACCACCGGCGGGGTGTTGATGAAGCCGATGGTGTAGCCGTCGGGCTGGGCAGCGGCGATCGCACCGAAGCCGATATCGCCGCCGGCGCCAGGCCGGTTGATCACATTGATCTTGGCGCCATCGCCCAGGTATTTCTCCATGAAGGGAATGATGTTGCGCGCGATGATGTCGGTG
Organism: uncultured Burkholderiales bacterium; assembly: GCA_964470865.1. Classification (GTDB taxonomy): domain Bacteria; phylum Pseudomonadota; class Gammaproteobacteria; order Burkholderiales; family JAEUOS01; genus JAEUOS01. The sequence goes on from CAYYFR010000262.1 coordinate 4,071, forward strand.
CCGCCGCCCGGTGCGTAGGCGATGATCATGTTGATCGGCTGGTCAGCCGGCCAGGCGGCGTGCGCGCCGCCGGCAGCAAGAGCGGCGGCCAGGGCCGCCTGCTGAGCGCTGCTGCGCAGCAGGCGCGCGAGCGCACGCGAAGGCAAGTTGGGTGAATGCATGACGAGTCTCCTTCTGTGGTTGTGAGCGGAGTATACCGACGCCTTCTCACCGCCTGCTCACCCTTGCGGGCAGCGCGCTTCGCGCGTGCGCGCGCGCAGATCACGCCACAGCCAAATCACGCCACAGCCAAATCACGGCGTCGGCCGACATCAGCGCCAGTGAGGCCGCCAGAATCAGCGCGGCACGCAGGCCCGCCGCGCCCTTGCCCAAGGCCTCGTTGGCGCCCTCGGGAACCGCCAGAACAACAAGACGCCCGATGCTGCGCGAACCCTGCGCGACATCGAAGCCGCGCCCAGCCGCCAGGATCGCCTCCGGCATGGCCGCGTGCCGCAATTGCGAGAGTGCGCCCGGCGCCGCGCGCGGCTGGCTCGCGCTCCTTACTGGGCCCAGTATTTCTCCAGATTCCTGATGCCCCATTTCTCCGGGCTTTCGATGGAGACGATCTTCTCGCTGCCGGCGGCACGCGAGAGGTCGAGCATTTCCGGGCGTACGTGCACGCCGGACTTGGTCGAAAAAAATACCTTCACCATCGGCGAGACCAGCGATTTCACCGTCTGCTCGGTCACCACTCCCAGCCGGCCCGAGCTCAGGCATACCAGCGAACCCACCGGATAAATGCCGATGCTCTTGACGAACGCATGAAAAACAGTTTCATCGAAATGTCCGTTGCACCAGGCGGTCATCTTCTTGATCGATTCGGCCGGATCCCAGCCGGCCTTGTAGGGCCGGTTCGAGGTAATGGCGTCATACACGTCGCACACCGCACCCATGCGCGCGAGCAGGCTGATCTCTTCACCCTTCAGGCGATGCGGATAGCCGCTGCCGTCCATCTTTTCGTGATGGTGCAGGCACACCTCGCGCACGCCATCACTGGCGCTGCCGCCTTCGACCAACAGCTCGTGGCCGCGCTCGGAGTGGCTCCTGACGATGGCAAATTCCTCGTCGGTGAGTTTGCCCGGTTTGTTCAGAATCGCCGCCGGTATCAATGCCTTGCCCAGATCGTGCATCAGGCCTGCCATGCCGGCCTCGCGGGTTTGCTGCTCGTCGAGATTGAGCGCACGCGCCAGCGCCACCATCATGGCGCATACCGCCACCGAATGCATGTAGGTGTAGTCGTCGGCGGTCTTGAGCCGCGCCAGGCTGATCAGCGCCCCGGGGTTGCGGCTCACCGAATTCGATATCTCCTCGACCAACCCGTTGGCTGCCTCGGGCGACACCGACTTGCCCATGCGCGCTTCCTGGAACATCGACACCACCGCACGCTTGCCTTCGGACATCACCTGGCGCGCGCGCTGCAGCTCCTCGCCGATGGCCGTCCGCTCGGGTGGCGCCGGCGCCCGCGGTGGCGGTGACGTGAGCGTAACCACTGGCGCCGGTGTCGGCGTCGGGGCAATGGTCACCACCTCGGGCGCAGGCGCCAGGTCGAGGCCTTGCGCGATGTCGATGAAAACCTCGCTGATTCCGCTTTCGGCGATCAGCCGGATGTCGTTCGGATCCTTGATCACGAACTTCGAGCGCAAGAACGGGTGCTGCATCCAGGAGCCGCACATGCCCTCCAGATACATCCCCACCCGCAACTGATCGACAGTGATTTTCTTCATCTGGAATTTCGCGTTGAAAACGCCACATGCCTGTTGCCGGATGCCGACGCGGGCAGTCGCAAACATCGAACAGGAGCGTGGCCGCGGCACACCTTGCGAGCAGTGCACGCCGCAAGACCGGCCGTGCCGGTGGCACGATTTCCCATCAAGGATTCCACTCTAGAGTGCCCGGCCCCGGCAGCATGGGCCGAAAAGGGCGGCAACCCGTTCCCTATTCGAATCCACACAAGCTGCGCAGCGCGCGCATGCCCGCTGGCGGCACGGGGTCAGCCCGACCATGCGCGCCTGGATCAAATCGCACCGTCCGGACTTGCGCTGCGCTGGGCCCGCGTGCGCTTCATGCGGGATGCCGCATCAACAAAAAGCAGCCCTTCGCCATACCGCTCGAGACCACATGTGTTCAATACCGCCGCACAGCGATGCATGGCCGGCGCAGTCGGTTCGGGTTTGGATGCAGCGCACGGCCGTCAGGCGCGCAGCAGCAGCCACAAACCCTGACAGGTGTAAAGCGTGGCGATGCAAAAGATCAGGCGCTGGGTCCAGGCGCGGAATTGCACCTCGCTCATGGCTTCGAGCACGCGCTGCGAGAGCTTGGTGCCGGTCACCGCCAGCAGCACCGCCGCCGCCAGCGCCAGTGGCGGAATCCCGTCGCTGCCGAGGATCACGAACTGCCCGAAGTAGGCGATCTTGATCAGGTGGCCGAAGGTCTGGATCGCTGCCTTGGTGGCCACCAGTTGCCTGCGGTCGATTTTCGAGCCGGTGAAGAACACATCGAGAATCGGGCCCGCCACGCCGGCCAGCAATTGCAGCGAGCAGCACACCACGCCGCACAGAATGCCGTGCCCGGGGCGTTCGGCATCCGGCTTGAGCGACGCCGGCAGCAGCATGGCAATCAATGGGGTGAGCCCCAGCACCAACAGCACGGTGGGCTTGTCGGCGCGAAATGCCATCAGCGCCATCGCACCCGATGGCAGCGCCGCGCCGATCAGGTAGAAACCGACGCTGTTCCAGCGCACATGGCTGCGCCACAGGAAGGCACGCGAGGCGTTGGAAGCCAGCTGCGCCACGCCGTGCAGCACCATCGCCTGCGCCACCGGCAGCAGCAGCACCAGCACGCCCATCAGGATCATGCCCCCGGCCATGCCGAAAATGCCCGACAGGAACGAGGTCAGGAGGACCAGCGTACCGAGCGCGGCGGCCAAAGGCAGGGTGAACATCGGCGGCGTGGCGATCAAGGTTGAGCGGGGTCAGGCGAGGCGCTAGCGGCTTGGCGCGGCCCGCGACCGCATGCGCGGCGATGCCGGCAGCCCGCCGCGGCCGCGG
>CAYYFR010000263.1:0-7143 GCA_964470865.1 uncultured Burkholderiales bacterium
GCCGCACGCATAGGACGTCTGTCCCTCCCGGCTGCAGCCGTCGCCTTCCAGATATGGTCGAACGAATTGTGATTTAATCAATATTGCCCCGTGCTAAGTTGGCAATCGTCCGGCAAAACAACCATACCGGAGAGGAGCCCGCAGCAAGCTTGCGGTTGTCGCGTTGTTATCGTTCCAGCATCGCTTATGGCATTTCTAAAGAGTTAGGAATGCCGCATCCCCTATCGACAAGTCAGTTTCTCAGGAGATGAATATGGACGCCAAATCGGGTTTCGGACGCAAAGCGATTTTCCTTGCATCAGTCGTCTGCGCAATGTCTTTTGGCGCGACACAGGCACAACAGATCACTGCAACCCGCAATCTCAGTCCTGAATTGGCGAAGGCGCTTCTCCAAGATGCCGCGTCGGTCAACCGACTGACCGCCGAAGGAAAACTTCTCCATGAGTCAAATCCGAACCCTCGATCTTGGGGGCAGTATTGCGGTTCAGCCTGGCTGTTGAATGATCAAGGTGAACTTCGCAAGGCGATCCAGGCTGCAAGCATGGCTCTCTTCGTTGGATCAACGGATGTAAATCGAGAGATGGCGTATGCCTTCGCCAAACGCGATCTGGCGATTTCCTACAGCTACTCCGGGAATTTGGAGATGGCACAGAAATATGCCACGGAGTCAATCTCCCACAACGCGGGTAGTCAGTATCAGGATATTTGGAGCGTGAGCTACAAAACCTTGGGTGATGTTGCTTCACGAAAAGGCGAGCACGTAAAAGCGATCGAGCACTATCGAAAGGCCGAGAGTTACAGTAGTGTCGGATGGCGCCGCCTTGTCCGGATATCACTTGCGAACGCATATTTCCACGCCAGGCAGGATGACAACGCCAGTGCCATGTTGAAGGAAATTTCAACCTACGGCCAATCACCGCTGAAAGAAATGGTCGCGCGCCTCGGCGCGGAAATGGCATTGCGCGCCGGCCGGGTCGACGAAGCGGTCACGAAGTTTCGTGAATACGGCAGCGCCGCCGAAAAGGAAGACGGCGATTACCACCGCGTATGGGCTCTAGACGGCGAAGCACGCGCATTGGCCGCCAAGGGCGATAAGCGAGGCGCATTGATCGCTTTCCAGGACGCCACCGCCGCCGCGGAAAAGGTACGTGCCCGATTTCGCAGCGAAGAATTCAAGACGGGAATGTTTGGAGAGATGGACGCCGTTTTCGCACGAACCATTGCGGCACTTGGCGACGCGGGAGAAACGGACCGAGCATTTCAAGTTGCTGAAGCGGCTCGTGCACGGGCGCTCGCAGATCAGATACGCGGCCGCGTACAAGGCGCGTCGGCGCTTGCGGCAACGCCAACGATTTCGCCGGCTATCGGCGGCGTTCAAGCGATCCTGGGTGCGTCGGATGTGGCTATCGCCTACTACGTCACCGAGGATCAGACTTTTGCATGGTTGATTTCCCCGAAAGACGCGAGCATCACGAAACTTGCGGTCAAACGCGACGATCTTCGCGCTGCCATCCAGCGCTTTCGTGCCGCCATCGTGGAGCGCGCACCGGACATTAAAGATCATGCCGGCAGGCTGCACAATATTCTGATCAAGCCCCTGAACATCAAGTCGGGAAGCAATGTCATCGTTATCCCGCATGACGCATTGCATCACGTCCCGTTCCAGGCATTGTGGAGCGGGGATCAATTCCTGCTCGCTGCCGGCAGCATTTCTTATGCACCCTCTGCTGCGGTACTGCTACACATCGCGAAGACAAGAAATGCGAGCAGACCACGCCAACTGATCGCCTTCGGCAATCCGGACCTGGGCAACCAAAGTCTCGCATTGCCCGGCGCGGAACGCGAGGTCGAGAATATCAAGGCGATATTCCCTGGTGCCGTGACTTTTGTCGGCGCCGAGGCAAGCAAACCGCGCTTCATCGCGGAAGCACCCCGATACACGATGATCCATGTAGCCGCGCATGCGGAATTTGATGACGTCGACCCGCTGTACTCTCGCGTTCGACTGGCCTCCGAAAAAAACCAAAGCGGGTTTCTTGAAGCGCGCGACATTTACGGCCTCAACTTCAGCAGCACCACCCTGATCACCCTGTCGGCATGTGAATCGGGGATGTCGCGAATCACCCGTGGCGATGAAATCTGGGGATTCTCAAGATCATTTCTGACAGCCGGCGCGCCCGCCCTCGTGCTCTCACTGTGGCCAGTAGCCGATCAATCGACCGAGAAGCTTATGACGACCTTCTATCGCGAATTGGTAACCGTCGAACCGCGCGCCGCATTGCGCCAAGCGCAGTTGGAAGTCAGCCGCATGAAGGAATACGAGCATCCTTTCTTTTGGGCCGCGTTCAATCTGACCGGGGATTGGCGGTGACGACGAGAAGTGAGAGCAGATACTAATATTGTTCGCAAGCGCCGGTCAAAGAAAAGCATCGCCTCGCTATTTTTCGACAAGCCTACGCAGGTGCGCAGCTTCGGGTCGCTGGGCCAGGGCATGTTGCCAGACCTTGCGTGCTTCGTCCTTCAACTCCAGTTGCTCGAGCCACCAGCCAAAGGCAATCCAGCGAGAGATCGGGTCTGCGGAATTCGGACGCGTCGAAATGACTTCGTCTCGCGTCGCATTATCGGCGACCGAGAGACGGCCGGAGCGCACCACGGCGGGCCTTCCAGGCACCTGCGCGGTCACACGCCAGTTGTAGTCAATCCCGCGCGCCAATTCAAGATCCACCGGAAGAATGAATCCGGATTCACCTGCCACGCTTTCCAGAATTACGCGCCCGCTGGCATCCACAAGCAAGAATTTGTATGCGGTCGCTCCCGCAAGATTGGTCCAGCGAAATTCCGGCCGGGTCTCCAGAACCCGAGCGCCAGCCGGCTGAACAACCACCCAGTCGGCGAAGGACGCGCCGCGCATCACCGTACCCGCCTGCGCCACGCGCCCGTCTTTTGTGGGCACGCCGGGTCTGTCGGCGGTACTCAGCACTGCGCCACGTATAGGCGTAGTGCCAGAAATGGCGGTCACGCCAGCCGCATCGATGCGGACTGTGGCGGGGCCCTGAATGACCCATTCCTGACGCGATGCGTGATGCAGCACGACCACGCGGGTTGCCGCTTCGACCCGCACGCGCGTGCCGTCCTCAAGTTCGGTAAGAATTTCGAGAGCGCGTGCCGCCTGCGACACTTCTATTGACGCAATTCCCTGAATATCCGTTACCAGTGCAACCGGTGCCCCCCATGCATGGGCCATGAAAGCAGCGAGCGCGAGGCACGTAAGCTTTATTGCGTAGAAAATTGTGCGATGGATCATGGACAGCCCATTTTTCTCGAGACCGACATCCTATTGTGCACCGCTCAATGCAACCAGGCACATCCTATTGGTGCCGGGTCTAGTGCGTTTGCGCACAAGATAATGAATGTGTAAGAGACCACTAATCGATCTGTGGGAAGCCGATGGTTCACTTGACGCTAGCTTCGCGCCAACCATACACGTCGACCGGCGCATGGCCGCTAATGGACTGCGCCCCGAGGGACACCAGTTCCGGCGGAAAGCCCAGTGATTGGGCAACGGCTCGCGCACAGACCAGCGGTGTGCCCAAAACCTTGGTCAGCCCTTCCAGGCGCGACGCCACGTTGGTGGTGTCGCCTATCGCGGAATAGTCATGCCGGGTCTTCGATCCGACATTTCCGACGACCGCTTCGCCGACATTCAGGCCAATCCCGACCGCCAGCGCCGGCTTGCCTTCGCGCTCAAGCTCGGCATTGAGGCTCGGCATCAGCGTCAGAATCGCGCGCGCCGCGGCGAACGCGGGTTTGCAGGAGTTGTTCATCGGCTTCGGCGCACCGAAGATCGCCATCAAGCCGTCGCCCATGATGCTGTTGAGCGTACCGCCTTCAGAGTGGATAGCGTCGGCGACGTGCTCGAAATATCGGTTCAATACTGCGATTACGTCCCGCGGCGCCATCGACTCGCTCAGGCGCGTGAAGCCACGCAAGTCGACAAACATGATGGTGACGATGCGCACGTCCGGCTCAAGATCGCCGCTCATGCGGCCGGCGAGAATCTCCTGCATCAACTGCGGGCTGACGTAGCCGCCGAACACTTCTCGTAATCGGCGGCGCTCGCGCAGGTCTGCCAACGTGGTGAAGAGCCAACGGCCGCCAAAGGCCACTGCGACCGTAATCATGACCGCCGCAACGGGAATCACGATGCCGGCATGGAGCGCGAGCCCGGCGCCGGCATACAGCCCGAGCCAGGCCAGCGTGATCGCGGCGATGGTGCCGGGCAAGCGCAGGGGAAGGAACCAGCATAGAGCGGCGAATAGTGTGACGAGAATAGTCAGCCAGGTCGGGGTTGATCGCAGCAAGCCGCCATTGAGCATTGCTTTGAGAATCTGTGCTTGCACCAAGACCCCCGAAACGCTGCGTCCATTGCCGGCTTCCCAACCGGCCAGATTGACCGGTTGGTGCAGTCGGTCCTCGAAGCGCGCAACGTTACCGATTAGCACCGGACGCCCGCCGAACGCCGCCTGCAAGCGCGCCACATTGCCCGTCGCCAACCAGCGCTCGACTTCTGGGAGCGGAATGTATTCTTTCTGTGCGCCGTAGGCGTAGTCGATCCAGCCCGCGACGGGCACGACGCCGAGCGCGCGCGCCATTTGCCCCACCAAGGTAGGAACGTTTTGGCCGTCGCGCCCGAGACGCTCATTGAAGCGCCGCACGACGTTATCGCTGTCAATCGGCAGCAGCACATAGCCAATCGCATCCTTCGGCAGCATCGCAAGGAACGGTGCATGGATCTCACGCGGCATTCCGTCGCCGTCGGTAGTCAGACCCAGCACGATTCGAGTCGATGCACGCGCTGCGGCCAACCCTTCCAGAAGTTTGTGGTCCAGACCCGGTACTAGCGCATCGAAGGATCGGCTGGGCAGCACGAGATCGACGCCGACCACGGAAGGCTTGGCCACCGCCATCGCCTTGAAAAACTTTCCAAGATGAGCGTGCCAAAGCGCCAGCGGCTCCGGGTAGGATTGCATTGTGGCATCGTCGATACCGACAATTACCACGGGCGTCCTGACCGCTTTGGGAAAGCGCTCCGCCAGCAGCCGGTGCAGATTGTCAAGCAACGTTAGATCGAGCGATTCCGCAATGTTGGTGACGGCTAGAAATACGGCGAACCCGAGGATCAGAAAAAAACCGCGCACCGGCCGAGGTGCGTTAGATGCGAATTGCGCAGTTTTCATCGGGCCATATTAGCCGACCCGACTTGGGTGACAACGACCGCGCTGCACGTGGGCTGCGGACTACAATCAGCGCCGCTTTCGGTTTAACCCAGTGCCATTGATCCGGAGGTTTCATGCGTTTGAAGAACAAGGTTGTCATCGTCACCGGCGCCGGCTCGGGCATCGTCGTGGGCATCGCCACTCGCTTCGCCGAGGAAGGCGCGCAGGTCGTGGTCAACGACATCAATGCCAAGGGCGGCGAAGCGACTGTGGCCACCATCAAGGCAGCGGGCGGCAGCGCAGTATTCCAGCTCGCCGACGTGACCACCGACGCCGGCTGGAAGGCACTCGTCGGCGCGGCGCAAACCCACTTCGGCGGCCTGGACTGCGTAGTCAACAACGCCGGCTGGACCCATGTCAATCGTCCCTTCGTCGAAGTCGGCGAGGCCGACTTCGACCGCTGCTTTTCGGTCAACGTCAAGAGCGTCTACCTGGCGGCGCTGAACGCGCTACCGGTGTTCCGCGCGCAGGGCAAGCAACGCGGCGGCAGCATGGTCAACATCGCCTCGACCGCCGGCATTCGCCCGCGCCCGGGCCTGACGGTCTACAACGCCAGCAAGGGCGCCGTGGTCCTCATGAGCAAGTCGATGGCGGCCGAATTTGCGCCCGACAGCGTGCGCGTCAATTGCGTGAACCCGGTATTCAACCCCGATACCGCACTTTCGCAGGCGTTCGCGGGAGGCGAGATCGACGAGCCCGGCGCAACTTGAACTCCCGCCGCTGCACCTGCGCTTGCGCCAGGAAGGCTATGCGAACGGGCCGCGCTTCTTCGCGGGTTTGCCCGGCCTCATCGCCGACGCATTGCCCAACGGCTGGGGCCTCTGGTTGATGGGCCGCGCGTATCGCCGCGCCGGGCGCGATCTCGCGAAGCTCTCGCCGCTCGACCGGCTCGCCTTCGTAGGCGAGCGCGCGATCGGCGCGTTGACCTTCGAGCCTGCCGATGCCGATGAACTGACCACGCACGATATCTCGCTACTCGAACTGGCGCGGTAAATCGGGGGCCTGACCACAGGCGCCAGCGCGGAGGTGCTGCGCGAACTGATATTGATCGGCGGCTCGCCCCATGGCGCGCGGCCCAAGGCGCTGGTCGACGACAACCGCGCCAGCGCGCGCATGACCGCAGGCGGCCCGGGCGGTGCGCGCAGCGCCGACGACCAAGCATGGCTGATCAAATTTCCCGCGCGCGGCGAACATACTGAGACCTGCGCCGTCGAGGAACTCTACGCGCGCCTGGCGCGCGAATGCGGCATCGACATGCCGGAGACGCAGTTCTTCGCGCTCGGCCGCGGCCTGTCCGCCTTCGGGACAAGACGTTTCGATCCCGCCGGCCTGTTGCGCGTCCCGAGCAAGGACAGGAATTTCAATGCCACTGTTGGAGTAATCCGGCGACATCCGTCTGCGTCAATCGTTGATTTGGCGCGGAAGACGCCTGACAAGCCCCCGAAAACCCGCCCCGGCACGCCCGTTGTCTGTGCCTGCGGCCACCTGGGCGGCGGACGTTTGCCGCGCAGGTGGCCACAGGCACGCATCGCCATGCGATGTAATGGATGGGCTGCATGATCACAAATGGTCGCCAACTGGCGCAAAAGAGTCTGTGCCCATCACAAAGAGCCTGTAGCGCTCGGCTCACGCACCGGAAACCCTCGCCTGCACCCGCTCGCCGGCAACCGGCAGGCCCGCAGGGCGTGACCTCGCCCTGCCGATAACCTCCGGTTCGCGATAACGCTTTGCTGTGTGCGTCGCAGAACAGAACGGGTGTGCAAATGCGGCAAGAATGTAGAAACCCAATCGTGGAGTTCATCATGCGCATCAGCTTCTTGCCGGTACTGGTCATCGCCTCGTTTGGCTACTGCGCCGTATCCGCGCA
>CAYYFR010000264.1:0-7141 GCA_964470865.1 uncultured Burkholderiales bacterium
TGCATCAGGCGCTGGGTGACGCCGCGGCCGCTGTCGATCAAAAGGTTGCGGCCGCCGGCCTGCACCAAAACCGCCGGGCCGAAGCGCCGCATCACCGGCGCCGGGCTTCCGGTGCCGAGCAGGGTGACGCGGAATTCGTCGACTGCGGCGGCAACCGGTGTGGGTTGCTGGGCGAAGGCGGCGGAGCAAAGCACGGCGCAGGCGACTGCAACACGGCCTGCCAGTACACGAAGATGGTTCAAGGGCAGACTCCAGGTGATTAGTCGTTGATCGAAGAAAATTCAATTGCACCCGGACCAGTGGTTCGATGGTGCAAGCGCATGATGCGCGCTCAAGTACGAGACTGCGGCGGACTCGGGAACATCAGGGCATCGGGTACTCATCCGCATTCAAAACCCAGCCCGGTTTGAGCGAAAAATCGACCCGCGGCGGGCAGAAGATATCGACCAGCTGGTTGGCGCCGGCACTGGTCGCCTGGGTGGTGTGGATCGCCGGTGGTGGAATCACCGCGATCGAAGGCGTGCCGCACAGGGCATGCTCGTCTTCGCGCCAGTTGTTCATGTTGGTGGTCCAGGGCCAGCGGACGTGGTGTATGAACTCGCCCGACAGGGCCAGCGAGCACTGTTCGAAATCGGCATGGCTGTGCGGCGACATCTTGGTAACTTCGCGCGGGCCGACGCGCACATCCAGATAATTGACCATGAAGGTGCTGCAGCGCCAGATGCGGCCGAACCTGCCCTCCTCGGCCGGCACCTCCAACGGGTAGGCGCGCACCCGGTAGCCATCGACAGGCAGCGGCCAGGGGTTCAAGGGCGCCACGTTGGGATGCGGCGTTTGGTAAGACGAAGCGTTGCTGCATAGTGCAGCCAAGTCGGTCGCCTGATGGGTCAACAGGCGGACCAGGCGTCCGCCCGCAGGCATGCGCACCACGGATCGGCCGGGCGGAACGAACACGAGCGAGGCACCAGGCACGCCACTCACCTTGCCATCAAAGGTGATCTCCAGGGGCGCATTCGCGTCCGGCGACAGCACCGCGAACTCATCGGGTTGCGCCTCGCGCGTGAAGCTGCAGTCGCTCTCGGCCTCGCTATAGGCCAGCACAAAATTCTGCCCGCGTGCGTACCAGGTGCGAACGCCGCCGCCAACTTCGGCTGGCGGCAGATCGTGGAAGCGGGCGTATTCAACGCCGGCAAACTCGGTGGCGGCCTTGGGCGCAGCAGCAGGTGCTGCGGCCAGACTTGCTCGCGGATCGTTGGCGTCGTACATCATTTCCTCCGTTCAAGAAAAAGGCACACACGCGCACCTGGCTCGTGCCGGCAACTAACTGCCGGGTCCAAACCTGCTTGACCGGACAGTCGCATTGATGCGCAAGCCATGCCGAACCCGGCGCACCGGCTACTTTTCGTCGGCGATCGGATTCGACAGAACGCCCACCCCTTCGATATCGATCTCGCAGAGGTCGCCCGGCGCCATCCATACCGGCGGGGTACGCGCGTAGCCGACGCCGGCCGGCGTGCCGGTGATGATCACATCCCCGGGTTCGAGTGTCAGGCATTCGGTGATGATGCACAGGGATTCGATGACGTCGAACAGGAAATCCTTGGTATTGGCGTCCTGCATGACCTTGCCGTTCAGGCGCGACTGGATGCGCAAGCCCGCAGCCCCGGCCGGCAATTCGTCAGGGGTGACAAGCCACGGCCCGAAGCCGCCGGTGGCATCGAAGTTCTTGCCGATGGTCCACTGGTTGGTCTTGCGCTGGTAGTCGCGCACCGAGCCGTCGTTGTAGCAGGCATAGCCGGCCACGCATGCTAGCGCGGTGTCCTTGGTCAGGTGGCGTGCGCGGCTGCCGATGATCACCGCCAGCTCGGCCTCGTAGTCGAGTCTGGTCGAGGCCTTCGGACGAATGATCGGTTCGTTGTGGGCCACTTGCGAGGTGCCGCCACGCATGAAGAAGCTTGGATATTCAGGCCTGGCGTGGCCGCCCTCTTTCGCATGGTCGGCGTAGTTGAGACCCAGGCAAATGATTTTCGGCGGGCGCGGCACCACCGGCAGGTAACGCACGCCGGCCAGCGGCTTGATGGCGTGTGGCGCGGCTTTGTCGGCGGCGGCCTTGACCGCCGCCAGGCCACCGGGCGCGGCCAGCAGTTCGGTCATGTCGGTCGAAAATGCCAGGCCGGTTGCACCGAGGTCGACGAACTCGGTGGCGTCGGCAGATTTGATCACGCCGATGGCAGCGCGTCCGTGGTTGTCGTAGCTGATCAAGCGCATGCTGGTTCCTGTTACCTTGGAAGTGAACGGTGAGGTCGGGATGCAGGACAAACTGGTTTGCGGGTCCTGCGGCCTAAATCGGCGTAACCGTCCAGTTCTCGGTGAGTGCGGTACCGGAGGCGCGCACCACTTTCGCAATCGGGCAGTACATCGCCAACTCGTGCTGGATCTGCTCGATCTGCGCCGGCGTTGCATCGGTGGTCACATCGATATGCAGCACCATGGCCGGAAACGGCAGCGCCACATCATCGGCCAGGGTCACGCCGCGGCGGTCGAAATCGGCCTCCAGGCGGATTTTCATCGCCTTGAATTCAACCCCGTTCTTGTGCGCGATCTTGTGGCTGATCACGTTGGTGCAGCCGACCAGTGCGGCGGCGAAGGTCTCGGTCGGGCTCATGCCCAGATTGGTGCCGCCGCGTTCGACCGGCTCGTCAATGATCTTGGTCAGGCCGCGAATGCTGACGTCGGTACGCGAATGCGATTGCGCCATGCCTTCCATGCGCATCTTGATGGTGGTTTTTTCTTTGATGACTGCCATGTTGATTCTCCGATTAAGTGACTCTCAGGCAATGGCCCGATATTGCTGCGAATAGCGCACCGTGACGGTGTAGGAACCTTCGTTCAACAACCACGGGCGCACGCGAAACTTGCGGGCGCCGGATTTGTGCATCGGGTCGGCCTCGGCGATCGCCCGTGCCTCGGCCAGCGAGGATGCGCGCACGATGACCATGCCCTCGCCCTCCCAATCAGTCTCGGTATCGTCGGCGAAAGGGCCGGCGCCGAACATGATGCCGCGTGCCTCAAGATCGATCTGGTAGGCCAGATGCGCCTGCAGATTCTCCATGATCGCGTCCATGCCGCCGGTCGGACTGGTGAATACCACATACATGCGTTTGGCCAGAAGCCCTTTCGCGGCGACGTTGTCGATCATTCCCTGCCAGCTTACCGTTGCCATCAGATACTCCTCGGGTTGAAAGTCATTCAGCCTTGGCGCCAGATTCCCTGGCAACCTTGGCCCACTTCGGAACTTCGTTGCGGATCACTTCGGCGAACTCGGCCGCTGTATTGCGGGCGAAGGTAAACCCGAGCGCTGCCAGGCGCGCCTTGACATCTTCCAGATCAAGGATGCGGTTCAATTCCAGATTCAGGCGCGAGACGACATCCGGCGTCGCACCTGCAGGCAGGAAGAAGCCGAACCAGGTGACATCGTCAAAACCGGCATAACCGGATTCGGCCACCGTGGGAACGTCCGGCAGCGCCGCCGAGCGTTGCGCCCCGGTCACCGCGATCGCCTTCAGGCGGCCGGCCTTGACCTGCGGAATGGTCGGCGGCATCGAGGTTTGCACCACCTGCACATGGCCGGCAACCGCGGCACCGGTGGCCTGCGCCGGCTGGTATGGCACATGCGTCATCTCGATACCGGCGAGAAGCTTGATCCGTTCCATCGACAAATGCGCTGTGGTACCAATCCCGGACGAGGCGTAGCTCAAGGGCTGCCTGCGCGCCAGCGCGATCAATTCCGTCAGGTTGTTGGCTGCAACCGTTGGATGCACGCCGATCAGGTTGGGCGTGCGCGGCCCCTGCAGCACGGCAACGAAATCTTTCTGGGCGTCGTAACCGGCATTGGCATACAGGCTCGGGTTGATCACCAGCGAGTTGCTGTGCACGAACATGGTGTAGCCGTCCGGCGTGGCGCGCTTGACATACTGCGCAGCGATGTTGCCGCCCGCGCCGGGTCGATTCTCGACGACTGCGGCGGAAGCGAACGATTCCCCCAGTTTCTGCGCAACCAGTCGGGCAATCGTGTCCGCAGCGCTGCCTGCGGCGGTCGGCGAGACGATGGTGATGGCCTTCGCGCGCGGGTAGTCCGCGGGCTGTGCCTGAGCAGGTGCCTGCAAGACCGCGCCAATCGCGCATGCGCCCAGCAACAGCGACTGCCACTTTCGAATCCGCCAGAATTTCATCAAGACTCCCTTTGTTTGGGGCCTGCATCACGGCGCCCCTGCCACCAATGCGAGCCAAGTCGCCTGCGATTCGCACCGCGCACGGCTAGATGCCGCCACGCGCGACGGCAAAACCGCTTATTGCGAACCCACCAGCCCGAGCGCTTTCACCAGAACGGCCCATTTTTCGCGCTCACTTTTCATGTACTGGGTGATCGCAGCCGGGGTCGGCGCCTCAAACGGGATCAGGCCCAGGCTGGCAATGCGTTGCTGCACCTCGGGCGTGGCCAGGATGCGCTTCATTTCCTGCTGCAGACGGGTGACGATCTCCGGCGGCGTGGCGGCCGGTGCCAGCAGCACATGCCATGACACCGCCTCGAAATCGGGCGAGCCGGAGGCTTCGGCGAATGTCGGCACCTCAGGCAGGCTTGGCAGGCGCGTCAGGGAGGAGACTGCCAGCGCGCGCAGTTTGCCCTCGCGAATCAGCGGCAATGAGACGCCAGCCTCGGCAAAGGCCATGGTGATATGCCCGGCCATGATGTCGCCCACCGACAGCGGGCTGCTCTTGTAGGGCACATGCGTGATGTCAAGGCCGAACTTCTGCTTCATGAATTCAACCGCCAGGTGCTGGGCGGCGCCGCTGCCGGGCGTGCTGTAGCTGAGTTTTCCGCTGTTGTCCCGGGTGTACTTGATCAGTTCCTGCACATTGCGCGGGCCAAGTGCCGGGTTGATCACCAGGATGAAGGGTGACTTGACGTAGAGGGAAATCGGCACGAAATCACGGTCCACATCGTAGGCCACCTGCTTGTAGAGCGTCGGGTTGATCGCCATGGCGGGCGCGGTCGCAACCCCCAGCGTGTAGCCGTCGGGGACAGCCTTGGAAAGCGCGGTGACCCCCAGCATCAATGCCGCGCCCGGGCGGTTGTCGATCAGCACCGGCTTGCCGACCGCCTGCGACAGGCGCTCCGAATACATGCGTACCAGGGTGTCCATGCCGGTGCCGGCGGCCAAAGGCACGATGACGGTGATGTTGCGCGTCGGCCAGGCTTGCGCCAATGCATGGTTGGAAATGGTGGCCAGACTTGCCACCACGCTGATCAGCAACAAGGCAATGCCTGGTCGCGCGAAGTTCTTTCTCATGCCATGTCTCCCATTGGATTGTGATCAGGGTGCCGGACTTAAGCGGCCCCAGGCGAAACTCGAACTGCGCGATGCAAAAAGGCACTGCAAGACCGTGGCGTGCGGCGCGGTCGGAATCGCTCGTCTCGTTCCGTATTCGCAGCAGCGGTCGCTTGGCTCATGGGGGGCTTGTGTAGCTATGCACAACTATTGGGGCTTGCATGATGCATGACAAAAAAACATGCCTCTGGCGCGGATGTCATGTTTTCGGGAACGATCAATAAATCGTTGAAACCGTGATGTGCATAATAAAATCGATAAAACAAACTTGTCAATCTTTTTATCGATTGCTAAACTTGGCGGATGGAAACTTCCACCACGCTGATTGGTTCCGCCTACGAGCGCCTGCGCGCCGACGTGCTTTCCGGCCACTGGGCACCGGGTCAAAAGCTTGGTATCGAGACCTTGCGCGAGCACTACAAAACCGGTGCAACACCGGTGCGCGAAGCACTCAACCGGCTCTCGGCCGAAGGCTGGGTGCTGTACCTCGAACAGCGTGGCTTCGCGGTCGCTCCGGTGAGCGAAGAAGCCCTGCGTGAGCTCGCCCAAACCCGCATCTGGGTCGAAACCATGGCGATACGCAAGTCGATGCAGCGCAAGGACGCGGCCTGGGAAGAAACGGTGGTGCTGGCGCTGCACCGCTTGTCGAAAATGGCGCGCTCGCTCTCGGCAGAGCGTTACGACGAGAACCCGGCGTGGGAAAAACTGCATCGTGCATTTCACATGGCCTTGGTCGAACATTGCGGTTCGCGCTGGCTGCTGGCGTTTTGCGAACAACTCTACGATCAGGCCTATCGCTACCGGCAACTCGCCGTCAAGCGCGCCTACAAACAACGCAACGAACTGGCCGAGCACCGCGCGGTCGTCGATGCGATCGTGGCCGCCGATGCCGATGCCGCTTGCGCGGCGCTGGAAGCGCACTACACGCGTACCACCCGCATCATTCTTGATGGCGGAAAGAATGGCCAAAGCAATTGAGGCGATGTGCATGCCGCTGCCAAGGCACCGCATGGCTCACCAGGCGTGTAGCCGCCGATCTGCCGCCCGCGACAATCTCGTGCACCGACGCTAAACTCTCACGCGTCGGCAAAACCCCTGCGCCAGAATTTCCAAGGAAACCATGAATCTCGTCCCCCGCGACATCGTCCATACGCTGCGCCAACTCGTTGCCGGCGCCTTGACGTTCGGCGCCTGCCTTGGCTCGCTGACCGCGCAAGCGCAGGCCACCTACCCGAGCAAACCCGTGCGCTTCATCGTGTCGTTCGGGCCCGGCGGTCCGGCCGACATCATCGCGCGCATGGTTGGCCAGAAGCTCACCGAGTCGATGGGCCAGCCGGTGGTCATAGAGAACCGGGTCGGCGCCGGCGGTGCGATCGCCGCAGCGGCGGTCCACAAGATGCCGGCGGACGGCTATGCCCTGCTGGTCACCACCACCGCGTTCGCGGTGGCGCCCAGCATGGGCAAGAACCCGGGCTATGACGCCGAAAAGGACTACATCCTCGCCAGCGTGGTGGCATCCAGCCCCAACGTGCTGGTGGCAGGCCCCGCGCTCAAGGCGCGCAGCCTGCAGGAACTGGTGGCGCAGGCCAAATCGGGCAAGCTCAATTACGCCACCGCGGGCGCCGGCACCACGCCGCACCTGACTGCCGAATACCTGTTCAAAGTGCTGGCGAAGGTCGATGTCACGCACATTCAGTTTCAGAGCGGCGCCCAGGCGGTGACCGCGACCATCGGCGGCCAGACCGAGGTGG
>CAYYFR010000265.1:0-7115 GCA_964470865.1 uncultured Burkholderiales bacterium
ACCAGACCTGGCCCCGGCGCACGCAGGCCCAAGGCCATGCGCAGCGCCGTCTGGGTGAGCTCTTGCGGCATCTCCGCTGCCATCCCCCAGCCGACGATCTTGCGGCTGAACAGGTCTTCGACAAACGCGCAGTACAGCCAGCCTTCGTCGGTGCTCACGTAGGTGATGTCAGTGAGCCATTTGCGGTTCGGCGCGTCGGCGCTGAAATCGCGCGCCAGCACGTTCTGCGCGCTCGGGTAGAGGTGCTTCGAATCGGTCGTCACCACCCGCAAGCGCCGTCGGATACGGCTTTGCAGACCGTGTTCCTGCATCAGTCTGCTCACCCGCTTGTGATTGACCACTTCACCGGCATTCCGCAGTTCACGATGCATTCGCCGACGCCCGTAGCAGCCACGGTGGCGCTTCTGGATCGCCGCCATCGGTACTGCCGTCGCGGCGTTTGCGATTTGTCGCGCGCTGCCGCCTGCCGGCCGTCGCTGCGCATCGAAATAGCCGCTCACCGACACCCCCAGCATGCGGCACATCACGTCGCTCGGCCCCACTTCGCGAACACTTCTATCCAGGCGTACTTCACATTGACTCCCTGGCGAAGTACGCCGCCGCTTTTTTTAGGATGTCGCGCTCCATCAGTAACGTCGCGTTCTCTTGCCGCAACCTCGACAGCTCGGCCTCAGCGTCCCCGATCGGCGCTCGCACTCCCTTGGTCAACGCATTGCCGGAGCGCGCCTTGCCGACCCAGTTCGCCAGTGTCTTGACCGATATTTCAAGACTGCGCGCCACCGCGGCCTGCCTGCGGCCCCCTTCGAGCACCTGCGACACCGCGCTTGTGCGAAACGCGTCGGTGTACTTCCTGTCTTTCGCTACTTTCATCAAATACCTCCGCAAAGTGAAATTTAAGCACTTCGTGGGATACGTTTCCGGGGGGGCCAGATCAGTCCGGATCGAGTGACCGGGACACGGAACCGTATGCCCATACAGCTATCAGCGCAATCGCGACTAGCCCCTCGTAGATGCGCGCCAGCAGCAGCGCCCGGACGTAGCGGGCTGCCGGGCGTTGCGCCGGCTCGTCGGTCGCCTCGGCCGCTGGCACGACGGCTGGCTGCGAGAGTGAAATCGACAGGGGTGCGGGAAGGCCAAGGCGAGTCCCGGGCTGGTGCTGATCACGCACGCGAATCCGGAGTTCGAGAACCGCTGGATCATGCGCGTCTGGCGGGGGGCGGAGTCGGCGCGGCGTGGTGGGGTTTCGAGGCGGTAGCGCGGCGCATTGCATCGCCGTCAGGGTTTGCGGTATGCTGGCGTGGTCGTCAATTTCGCGATCTCGATTACATCGATGGCATCCACCGCGACCCAGCCGCGCATTAGCTACTCGGACTATCTTGAGTGGGAAAACGCGCGCGCTGACAAGAACGAGTTCGTTCGCGGCGAGGTTTTTGCGATGGTCGGCGCGCGGCGCGTACATGGCGAGGTCGCGTTGAACTGCGCGGCTTTGCTCAAAACGCATCTGGCGGGCAGCGGTTGCCGAGCCTACGCGAGCGACATGAAGATTCGCGTCGAGGCCGCCGACGCCGTGTTCTATCCCGACGTGTTCGTGACCTGCGACGCGCGCGACCTGGCCACCGAATTGGTATTCGCTCACCCGGTGCTGGTGAGCGAGGTGTTGTCGGAATCGACCGCGAGCTACGATCGCGGCTTCAAGTTCGCGGCCTATCGCCAGCTCGCATCGCTCGTCGAGTACATGCTGATCGACCCGGACCGGCGCAGCGTCGAGGTGTTTCGGCGCGGTGCAGACGGACTATTTACGCTGCACGACTTCTCGGCCTCGCAAGAAGTGCATTTGGCCAGCGTCGAGGCGCACCTTGCGATGGCGAACCTTTTCGACGGCGTGTAGAAGGGTAGGAATTCCAACGCCATTGCCAAGCAGATCGTAGCGGCGGCCGAACTCGACGCCGTAGTGGCGGCCTATGCCGCGCAAATCGCCGAGAACGCGCCCTTGACGGTGGCTGCCGCCAAGCGCGCGCTGCTCTAGATTCGCAAGGACGCCGATCGGCGCGATGTGGCTCTGGTCGAGCGCATGGTCGCCGCGTGCTTCGCCAGTGAGGATTACAACGAAGGTCGCAAGGCGTTCGCGGAGAAGCGCACGCCGAATTTCAAGGGCAAGTAGTCACGCGCCCAGTGCCGCGCCCAGCGCCGTGAGGGCGCAGCCGCAGTCCGCTTCCAGTTTCAGGGTCAAGAGCGGGTCGGCTCGGGTCCGGCCGAGGTTGATCGCGGCGATCGGCTTACCCCCTGCATGTGCGGCCTCGCACAATCAATAACTTGAGCGCACCATCAGGGTTGAACCTACAACCAGCACAGCATCGGCCGCCACGACTGCGGACATCGCCGCGTCGGCAAGCGGTTTCGGGACGCTGTCGCCGTAGAACACCACGTCGGGCTTGACGAGGCCGCCGCAAGCGTCGCACGCCGGAACATTGAATGTGTCGAAGTCGGCGTCGAGGTCGGCGTCGCCGTCCGGTGCCACCGAAGCCTCCCCGGCCCGAAACTGTGGATTGGCGTTCTCCAGCATGTGCTGCATCTCCTGGCGGGTATGCACAGCGCCACAATCCATGCAGCGCACCTCGCGCAGGCGCCCATGCAGTTCGATCACGCGATCGCTGCCCGCGGCAGTGTGCAATCCATCGACATTCTGCGTGACGATACCGGCAATGCCACCGCCCGCCTGCAGCCGTGCCAGTGCCCCATGCGCAGAATTCGGGCGTGCCGCGCGCATCATCGGCCAGCCCAGCATGCTGCGCGCCCAGTAGCGTTTCCGCACGTCCAGATTGCCCATGAATTCCTGATGCGTCACCGGCGGCTTGCGCTGCCAGTTGCCGTCTGCGTCGCGGTAGCCGGGAATGCCTGAGGCGGTGCTGATACCCGCGCCGGTGAGCACCGCGATTCGTCGATTGGACCGGATGAAGTCAACGAGGTCATTCGCCCCGTCATTTTGCCTGCTTGATAAAGTCCGCATTCACGGATTGTCGCGCGGCGCTTTACGATATGGCAAGCCCAGTCGGCATCTTGCGCTTGTGGTACCATGTATATACACGACTATACATGAGGGTCGCAATGAAACTGCAAGTCGCCAAATGGGGCAACAGCCTCGCATTGCGCCTGCCGGTCGAATGCCTGCGCGCGACCGGCCTGCGTGAAGGTGACAGTGTCGAGGCGGAAATCACCGATGCGAATACGATCACTCTGACCGCGAGCACTCCGCTATTCGACAGGGCTGCCTTCCTGGCACGGCTGGCCGTGCTACACGCGAAGATGCGGATGTCCGAGCCGGTGGTCGAGGCGATGCGCCGCGAGGCGCGTTATTGATGGTTTACATCGATACCAGCGTGGCGGTGGCGCTGCTGACTGTCGAACCGGCAACGAAATCGGTGCAGCAATGGTTCGAAGCCTTGAGTGATGTGCCGGTTGGCTCGGACTGGCTCATCACCGAGTTCGCAAGCGCGCTGTCGATCAAGACCAGGATGGGCCAACTTACGCCGGCCCAGGCTCGTGTCGTGCGCGCGGAATTCGAGCTGCTGTGCTCCTCCGGCCTGCGCATTGCCCCTGTCAGCCGCTCGGCGTTCGCCAACGCCGCGGCACTTGCGGCGGCCCCCCGCCACGGCCTGCGCGCCGGTGATGCGCTGCATCTGGCCGTCGCCAAGGAAATGCGGGCGAAATTCGTGGCGACCCTGGACCAGGCAATGCTTGGGAACCTGAAACGCCTAGGATTCGCAACGGCGGCGATCTCGCGATAGCGTCAACGGCGCTTCCTGTCCGGGACTCGCGGGAGCGTAAACGTCCGCGACGCCAATGCGTTGCTGAATACGCAATTGAGTGACCAACCGGTCGGTTTGTTATAAATTCATACTTTGCCGCATTTCCCCAAGGAGTCAGCATGTACACCCAGGCGATGGATTTGCCCGGCGCGCCCAACGCAGTGGCGGCGACTGCGGAGGAAGCCGCATCGCCGCATTGCTACTCTTGCCGGTTAGCCCAACAAAACCGAGTCAAACCCCGCCTGACTGAAATGCGCATCAGTGCTCAGCGCGGCGGTGATGGCGCGTTCACGCATGAGTGTGAACGACACGCAATCGGTCAAGCTCCAGCCCTTGTCTTCGCGGGCGCGCAACAATTCAAACGCGGCCTGGAACAACGCTTCCGAGAGGGGGGCCACTTCGATCTCGGGATCGCTGTCCATTTGTTGCGGCAACTCGACCGCGACGCTGCGCCAGGGAAGCTGCGCCAGTGCGGCACCGAACTCAAGCTGCACCGCGCGCGAAGTGACGAGGAAAATGTTTTCTAGTTTGATGCGCGCCGCCGCCCATTCAACCGCGACTGCGTGAAAGCGGTCGCGCGGCGACACAAGCGCTATCACTTAGCCCGTGTCGACAAACAGCGTCGTGCGCGCCATTGGTTACGGCCGTGGCGCGATGAGATCGTCGTACGAAGTGGAAAAGTCTGCTGGCGCGTCGATGGAGAGTTGCCGCGCACGGTCGAGAAACGAGTAGCTGGCGGTGTTTGATTTGGAGGCGTCCGCAGGTTCTGGCGCTTGCTCCAGCATGACGATCACATCGACCACTGCGCCGGGCGGTAGCGCCCGGAGATCGATGCCGATCGACATCCGGGCCGCTTTCTATTGCTCGGCAGGGCGAGTGGTTCGCTGTTGCGAAAATCGGCCGAATCACTTGCCGGTTCGTCGGTCTACGCCGCGTCGAATTTCGGGCGTTACGTGCTTCAAGTCTCCCAATCTTCCAAAGCTAAACCAGCCACGCGCCCGAATTCGCCGGTATTGTGTGTAACCAGCGTTAGTTGATCGACCATTGCGACAGCCGCGATTTGAATATCGTAAGCGCCAACCGGTTTGCCAAGGCTGGCCAGCGCCGCACGCAACTCACCGCACGAGCGCACGCCTGCGCCGTCACACGGCAGCGACCTGAATGCGGATGACAAACTTTCCAGCAGCGCTAGATTTTGCTCGCGTCACGCGCTCCGGTAGGCGCCAAAGTAAAGTTCCATTTTGACCACGTCACACAAGAAAAGCAGCGCCGGGTCGAGCGCTTGAAAGCGCGCCTTAACCGGTGAGGGTGGCGGATTGAGCAGCGCGATCCAGGCGTTGGTGTCGGGCAGCCACATTAATCGAGCGCTTTGCGGATTTCAAACTCGCCTTGCGGCGCACGCGTAAGAGCTGGGCCGCTCCAGCCACCGGAGATGCGGGCAAACAGATCAGCCGGCCAGCCCGAGCCTGCCGTATTCGCTTCAACTTCGATCCGCACCGTTACGCGCGCTGCCGCAGGCTTCGGCAGTTTTGCACGCCAAGTCAGGCAAATCAGATACGTTTACGTGTTCGATGATGACTGCGCTCATGGTGCCCTCCTTGCCGCCGGGTAGGCTGGATTGAAATTCAGCACCATTGTCCCTCACAGGCGGAGCCTATTCAAACTGCAAGAGCCGACGCCGCTCACGCAGTTGGTAGCCCCAGAAACACTCTCATCGGCTGCAGTTCTTCCTCCAGCCCACGCCGAAACGCGGCATCGCGGGTTGGCTTGCCGTTCGCGTAACCGAAGCTTTTCAGCAGCTTGTTGCCGCGCTTGTCACCGCTTTTGTCAGCGCCGACGCTGACGTTGCCCCAGCCGATGACCGCATCACGCTTGACACGCGCTGGCCCGTTCGGCACTGCATAATCTGATCCATGCGCCGCCTCGCCCCTTCAGGCACACCGTCGTTCAGCCAGTTCTCGGTGGTCGACTTCCTTGCCTCCACGGACTGGTTTCACCGGCTTCCGCCCGACCGGCAGCGGTGGATACGCTCGCATCACGACGCGCAGTGTCGGCGCCAGCCAGAGGATGAAGGCCGACGGCATTCTCCAGACGCGGTACGGCCGCATTTCCGTCAGCGATGAAGCGCGGCTGGGCCGCTTCGCCGAGGGGACCCATGGTGCCGCCCTGACCAAGCCCAAGGCGAGGTAATGGGCCTCAAAGGTCGAGGACGAGCTCCGCCGACAGCGCCCCATGCGCCGGTCAGACTGCGCGCCCGTGGGCAGCACGACGAACGCCTTGGGCACCGCCACCCGGCGCGCGTCGGGGCTGGGCACCAGGGAGCATCGCTTGGCCCATGCTGCTGAGCACTACGCGCAGGCCGGGCGGGTTGCCGATCTGGCAGGTGGTTTCGGTCTGTCCGAAACCGCCGGATCAGCGCAATTGCGACTGGCACCTCGAAGATGCGCGCCAGCAGCAGCGCCCCGACGTAGCGGGCTGCCTGGCGATGCGCCGGCTCGTCGGTCGCGTCGGCCGGTGGCGCCACGGCTGGCTGCGAGAGTGGAATCGGCCGGAGTGGAGGCCATCAACCAGGAGTTGCACAAGCGTCCGACTTCGACCGCGGTGCGCTACTGCCTGCAATGGCAGCCGCTGGGCGAGGACGAAGGCGCGCCGGTCGGACTCGAAGCCGCGCGCACCCGGCTGGCGAACAGCAGCGCCGAACGCGAGCGCGGCGATGCCGATCCTGGACGGCATACGAGCGACGGCGGCGGCAGCCTGGTCGATCCACTCGCGTGCGCTCGACTACCGCCGCTGGCACCGCTTCCGTGTCGCACGCCTGCAGGAATGTGCGCCAGGATCTTGCTGATCTGCACCCGCTCGGTGATGAATCCAATGATGCGCATGTTGCCGCCACACAAGGGTCATACCAGCGAGAACACCTTTTTCCGGTCCATGTTGATCACCATTCCTGGATGATCATGCCAATGGTAGTTGGGCCGAAAACCTGCCCCTTCAGGCTAATACAAGGCCGAAAAGTTGACAAAAAGAACCCAATAAGCTACCGTAATGGCTCCACCATATTGTCCATGGAGGTCGTCATGAGTGAAGTTATGACCATCAAGCAGATGCCTGCCGAATTGAAAAAATACTGGGCCGAGGAGGCCAAGAAGCACGATCGTTCCATGAACAAAGAGGTTCTTCGCGTGCTCGAGGAGGAACGTGCGCGTCGGGAAGCCGCCAAATCTCCGGCCAAAGACATGGACAGCATCATGGCCGCGGCCCGCCGGCTGCAAAGCTTCGCGGTGGTCGACCAGCGGCCCATCGAAGCTG
>CAYYFR010000266.1:0-6995 GCA_964470865.1 uncultured Burkholderiales bacterium
CTCTTGCACTATCCGATTGTGACTTTCTTGTTTGCCTGCATGCCGTGGCCAGGTGACGATTCGCGGAGCCGCGTCATTGGCTTGGCCGGTACGATGGCTTTGGTATTTCTTGTTGCGAGTTTCACCGAAAGGCAAAAGAACGCGTGGCGAGGCTGTGTTGCGGCTATCTGGCGCACGTTCGCGCATCGCTAACTTGCAATTGCGCTGAATTCTGGCAATGCTTTGCCCCCATGCAGACAACAAAGCACAGCGTTACCGAGCAACCACGACGGCGCACGACCCAGCGCGGCCAGCGCGGAAAAATGAAACCAATGGCGTTGCTCCGAGCACGTACAAGCGGCGGCTGCAATGGGAATCGGCGCAAAGTCTGTTGATGGTTCCTGCAATGTGCTTGCCGTGCTGAACTGTATTGACTGACATGTAGTTATTTGCATCGACCCTCCGGCAGACCAATGGAAAATGCCCCCAAACCCCTTCTTTCGATAGCGACCTGCGTCTTGAACGCGCGCGATGATTTTGTCGAGACCGCACTGAGCCTGCCGGCGCTGCTTCCGGACTGGATCGAGTGGATCGTAGTCGACGGCGGGTCCACCGATGGAACGTATGAAGCGGTCACCTCGGATGCGCGCGTGACCCGACATGTGTCCGAACCCGACCCAGGGGTTTATTACGCCTACAACAAGGCTCTCGCGCTTGCTACGGGCTCCTACATTTGGTACCTGAACGCCGGCGACACTGCGGAGCAGGCGGCTCTCGCAACATTGCGAGAGCCGCTTGAAATGGCGGTCAATCAGGGTTCGAACCGCGTCTTGTGTTTTGCGGTCAACATGCAATCGGGTGGCTGGATCTGGAACCCGGAGCCAACGCGCATGCTCGATGGAATGAGCGTACCGACGCCGGGCGTGCTGGCACCGCGCGCCGCGTTGGTCAACCTGCGCGGTTTTGACACTGCGTATCGCATTGCGTCTGACTATGACATATGGTTAAGGCTGTTCATGGCCAGCCCAAAGCAATTCGAATCGCGCGTACCAGTGCTGGCCAATTACAAAGGCGGTGGACTCTCGGCAAAGCATCGCCATCTGGCGTTTTTTGAGGAGTGCGTAGCACAACTCCGCCATGACTCCAACTTGTGGGCAAATTGCCTCTTGCGTGCCGCCCGCCGCGCAGTCTTTGATCTTGACCCGAACACCATTCCCCACAAGCGCTGGAAGCTGGCGCTTAGGCTGGGAAAGCGGTTCCTCTATTGAAACGCGCGGAACTTCACGGCGAAATCGATTGGCTTTTGAATCGATGGCATTGCGATGATCGAAAGTGAAATCTCCGATACCACCCGGCGGCCCAGTATGTCGGAACTGCAGGAACCTGGTCGCGATGACGCCTGCGGCGGACGTACGAGCATCTTTAAATCAGGATCGCCGTTTTCCAACCGTCTGTACAGGTACATCGCTGGTGGCGCACTGGTGGTGTTCGCGGTGGTCTGGC
This sequence comes from uncultured Burkholderiales bacterium, assembly GCA_964470865.1. Lineage (GTDB taxonomy): Bacteria > Pseudomonadota > Gammaproteobacteria > Burkholderiales > JAEUOS01 > JAEUOS01. The sequence goes on from CAYYFR010000266.1 coordinate 1,483, forward strand.
ACATGCGGGCGACCGGCCGGTTTTCCTGGATAACTGTCGCATCGTTTGCGTTGTACGTCTGGCTCTGCCTGATCTACGGCCGGACTTTCATTCTGGCCACAAGACATCTGGCGCTAAGCAAAGCAGGACTGTCATATCAATTTCTGGGCGGCTTCTTTGCATTCAACACATTGCTTTTTGCGTTGGCGCTGATTTCGCCACTCGGGATGGTCGTCAATATTTCGTTGTTGACTGCCGTCGCGCTCGGGTTGGACGCTTTCACCGGCAGACTAGTTGGCAAAACCATCGATCGTTGTGATGAGCTACCGAGCCTGCTATGCATTCTCCTTGCCGGAACGGCAACGACGTTGTGGTGTTTTGAAGCCCAGGTTCCTCTTCTCAGCGACGGCTCCGAGATCGTGTGGCGCACCTGGAGAGATGCGTTTATCCACGCCCGGCAGATAAGTGTGTTTTCACAAGCGCATGGCTTGGCCACCATTCAGGAACTGAACATGGCTGGTACGGCGGCGCGAATCTATCATTTCGCCAGCTATCTTCCTGCGGCCGCGATTGCCGTCATGACGTCCAGCACCGCAGTCGAGAGCTATTCTGCGGTGCAGTTGCCGTTGGGCATTCTTCTGACAGGGCTGGCAGCATTCACTCTGGTCGCTTGCATGTGGGGGCCATGGCCGGCATTCGCTGCATCCGCGGCCTTGCTGCTTCTACCTGATGCGTATCAGCAAGGCTTCGCCAACAGATACCTGAGCTACAACTTTCTTGCGCAGGCGAATCTTGGAATGCTGTATGGACTGGCTTGCGCTGCCTTGGCCTGGACCTTTATCTTTGATGGCTGCTCGCGCGGGAGTTATCGCGCAATTCTGGTCGGATATTTTTTTCTATCTTTATGTCTCACATACAAGGCGCATATCTTCGTTGCCAGTGCATTTGTCGCACTACTGTTTACGTGCCTGTTTTTTTCCGGCTTGCGGGCAGGAAGGCGCATCATCTTCACGCTGGCTTGCACTGCCGTTTTCGCCGCTGTCATCGCATGGTCGCAAGGCATGGATCGAGTTCCCGTAATGCGCCTGGATGGAAGCGGGGCTGCATGGTACGTGATGCAATTGCTCAAGGACTACGACGATGGGGCGATCAAGGAATTTTTTAGTCGTGTACTCGTTCGAGAGCGGCATTCAATGATAGTTGATGGACTTTACGCAGTTGCGCTGCTCTCACTTTCAACTTTTGGTCTGTGGCTCCTTGCGGTTGCGGCCGTAGCGATTCTGGCAAAGAAACGGATTTCGCCGGCGTTACTGTGGTTTCCGCTGATCATTCTTGTAAATTACTTTGTGATGTCCCTCGGATTGGCTATCGACACTCGCGGCCACGGCACTCCCGACGAATTGCTGAATCGGCCACTTGTATGGGCCTATTTCTGCGTCGTATGCTGGAGTGTCGGTGGCGCCTACTACCTTGCGTTCGGCGCGCATGCGCCTCGCACTCGCAGGCAGGGCGTGGTTTTACTTGCTCTCGTGACATGCGGTGTTGCCGGTCCCTTGATATTTGGGCCGAATCTCCAAACCTTCCCAACAAGAAAAGGCCATGAAAGCTACGAAAAATTCAACGCGATTCCGCGCTGCCTGTTCAAGGCGGCGCAGTTCATCAGGCAGCACGGTAGTCAAGGCGATATCGTTCAAGACTCGGAGAACGATCCCCGCTTCATTCTCAGCGCATTGACCGAGAGACAACTTTTCGCCAGCGCGACTCTATTCGGTGGAAGGGTTTCCGGTCATCAGGAACGCCTTGAGAGCTTGCGCGATTTCAAGCTGGTGCGCAGCGCCGGAGAATGGAGATCCTACTTGGCATTGCACAGGATTGATTGGTACTTGTTGCATCCTCAGAGCGCGGTGGCCTGGCCGGAAGGCATTTTTCGAAATGTTGCCTTCGCCTGCGATGGTTATCGTGTGTTTCGAGCTTCGGACTGATTGATTGACCGAGGTGCCAGCGGCGGCCAACTGCGTGCCAGCATGTTTCATTGAAACCAGCCATGTCCAGCCAGCAGAAAAGGCTCAACTGTCGCGACCCAGGTCTCTAATCGGGCGCGAACTTCCCGCCTTCGAATTCAAGCGGATGAATCGCCGACTAGCGCAAAGGGCCACGCGTCCAGGCGAGAGCGCTGAACAGCGAGGCGTAGCTGCGCTTGTCAGTCGGTGACCACGCGACCGCCCGAAGCGCACACATAATTGCATGCGCCTGCTTGCCGTGATCAAGATAAATCGCCGCCGACGTTCTTAGCTCAGCCGCCAGGCACCAGCGCAGCATTTTTCGCTGTGCTCGAAAGCGCGGATCGCGCAGCGCCGCTTGGGCTGCACGTGGCACTTCGCGTGCGGCTACCAGCAGGTTCTTCGACAACGACGTGTGGTATCGGCGCAAGTGCAACAACGGCTGTTCAATCCAGAGCAGGTCCGCGTGACAAGCCGCTCGCAGCCAGAAGTACCAGTCTTCCCAGTATTTCAGCGACTCGTTGAAGCCGCCGATCTGTTCCACAAGGTCGCGGCGAAGCATGGCGGTACCCACCTGGGGAATCTTGAATCGCGCAAGCAGCATGCGCGCCGGGTCGCGAATTGCGAGCACTCCTGGCAGTATTGCCGTGCCAAACGCTGCGAGATCCGGAAAATAGCCACTCTGGTTTTGGCCGGGTGCGGTCATGACCAGCAGTGTGCCCATGATCCAGCGTGCCTGGGGTTGCGCATCAATCACGGCAAGACGCGCTTGCAATGCGCCCGGCGCGAGAAGGTCGTCGGCGTCGAGAAACGCGATCCACTCGCCCTGTGCCGCACGAATCCCGGCGTTGCGTGCCGCCGAAGGACCACGGTTACAGGGCAGTGTCAGAACCCGTACGCCGGGTTCGATTGAAGCTTGACGCAGAAGTTCAAGCGTTTCCTCATCGGTCGAGCCGTCGTCGACGAGCAGGATTTCGATTGTCGTCGCGGGTGACGCGTTGGCGTGGATCGAATCGATCGCTTCGCGCAGGTACGGGCCGGTGTTGAAGACCGGAACAATAAAGGAGACCCTCATCGCCGCCTCGGCGCCGGGGTTGACGATGCGCTGGGAGGGGCGTTTTTCAAGCGCCCAAGTGGCCCTCCCGCGTTCCGCTGTGTGGCACGCAGCCTGTTCGACGGCAGCAGCACTGCCGCGAAGTGCGCAATCCGGTGCACTTATTTTGTCCTGAACCAACAGGAGGTACCGATGTAACCCGCCACCTTGCGATTCAATGCAAAGGCGCGCTGGAAAACGTCGTCCCGCCAGGCGTCGTCGATCAGCGGGCCTAACGCAGCGTGCTTTTCGACGTACGGCACAGGCAGCAGTAACTCCAGATTACGACTTCCGCCCAGCAGGTAGGCGGCCAGCATGTACTGTTCCGAATAGTGTCGCTCCTTCCAGATCAGCGGATAGTCGAACGGCAGAAAGATGTCGTGCACATGCACCAGCACCCCCGGCTTCAGGCGTGGCAGCACTTCCAGGAAAAAGACCGTCACGTCACTGCCCTGGAATACCCGGTGCGAGTTGTCGATGAACAACATGTCGCTGGCTTCGAGACGGTCGAACAAGGCGAGGTCGACATCTTCGAGACGTTTGCGTATCACCTCGTCGCACAGTGCGTCGATCTCGGCGCGCGGATCGGGATCCACCGAAACGATGAGCGTGGGCAACTGCTGGTCCTGAATCACGCGCCGGGCGAACTTGGTCGAATTGCCGGATCCCACTTCCAGGTAGCGGGCCGGTCGGTGCAGTGCCAGCAGCCCATACAGCGCGATCGCATCGAGCCCTGTGAGCCAGGTGTTTTGCCAGAAAGGCGCAGCTGCTGATTGCGGCGCTGTCTCGGCGATACGTTGCAGGTCGCTGCGAAATGGTGTGAGCGAACGCAAGGTTTCCTCAAACCGCAGGTCACCGGCGGCGAACAGGGGCGCAAGCCGTGTGAGCGGTGGCCGGCCTTCGCCGTAGCGCGATTCCAGCTTTGGCCAGTACTCCAGCAAAAGCAGGTAGCGGGGCGCAACGAATTGCTGCAGTCGCCAGCGGTAGTAGCGACGGAAGATCAGGCGCAAAAACCGGTCCTTTAGGCTTGGCTTGTCTGCGTTCATTTTGATTGGCTGAATATGGGCGCGGGTTCATGCGCTGGTGGCGTAAGCGGGGCAGTGAGCACAAACGGTGGCTGCGAATTGCGAATCCTCGCAAGTCGGGAGACGCGCCGTTCCGCAGCCAGGCGTTTCAACAATTGGCGCGTAAAGCTGCACGACGGGTGGCCACAAACGCCTCACATTCACCGCGGCTGGCTTGCAAGAAAGTCGATCACGGCGTGGTATAGCCCGAAATTGTTCATAGCCGAGATCGCGACAGTGACCATGGCATAAGCCCGAACCACAGCGGCGTCGACGCGGCGTAGCGCCGTCGCATAACCCATCACCAGTACCGCAAACAGCGGAAACGCGGTATGCGCGCCATACAAGTACACGCTGCCGCGGTATTGCCAGAACCAGTGCAGGACGATATTGATCAGCAGCCAGATCGCAACGATTGCCAGCATCCGGCGCGACCTGTCCTCGCGCCAGACCAGGGCGACGCTGGCGACCATCGCCGCACACCACATGGCCAGCGCCGCAACGCCCCACGGGCCGTAGCGCAACGCGCGAAAGTCGAGCATCGGGTGCGAATCGGGTGGCGGCAGGTTCACCACTGTCAATTCCGGCGCCACGAATCCGTAGAGGATGAACGAGGCTAGAACCTGGCCCAGCCCGGCTGCTTCGCCGCGATTGATGTTGATCACCCACCAAACGGCCTTGGGAGCACTCCCTGATTCCGACAACACTGCTGGCGCGAACACGGTGGCCAGTGGTATCACAAGCAGGGCGAGAAGCAGGCCACCCAGGAACCAGGTGCGGGCTTCGGTTGCGAGCCAGCGGCGCCACGGCAAACGGTGCCACGCCAGAACGATCGACGACACCACATTGAGCACGCCATTGGTCACCGTCACGCCGGCATTGATCGCGAACGACACTACCGACAATGGGCTGGTCGTAGCTGGCGTATCGAGTCGTCTCGCCACCAGCAGAAAGTGGAAAGCGATGCCTGCGAGTGCGAAGCCGAAGGTCTCGGGTATCACCCCGAGCAACAGGGGTTGCGCCGATATGGCGAATCCGGTCGCCAGTATCAGGCGATCAATCCACGCGCTGCAGAATACAGCCGCAAACAGGTAGGCGATCGCCGCCGTCAACCCGGCACACAGCGCAGTCAAGGCCATCAGGGCCAGGCCAGGATCGCCGACCAGTTGCGTGAGGCCAAGGCACAAGGGGCGTGTGGTGATACTCAATGCATGGCGGGCGACGAAAGACAAACCCAGATCCCTGGCCACGTCGGCTCCGGGTGTGCACCATCCGCCCAAGAAGCGCGACGAATCGAAATCGAAGACCCAGTTGAACGACTTGAGCAAAACGCTGGTGGCAAGCGGTTGACCTTGCGCATAGTGAAAACCGGCCACC